>DEHV01000058.1:0-36285 GCA_002352105.1 Chitinophagaceae bacterium UBA2791
AGCATCGACCCATACCATGGATCATCTTCAAGGATAAAGATCTTCAGGCCATTCTGGTTTTTCATAGGAATTCTGTTCTCGTCTATAGAACGTAGAAATCGCTAAAATATTCCCAAAAAAAGAAGTTTTCCCTGAAAGAAAGCTCCTGGCATTCTCATAACCCATGGAATAACAAGTCTGCCAGCCATTTAAGCGCCCCAAAATATCCTGCCGGGTAGTTCTTCCTTAACCCCTTCATCCCCCAAATTCCGGCCCGATTCTGTAATTTCGGCGCCTATATTTGGCTTATGACCGTCAACAGGGAAAAACTGAACCGCAAATTTGAAGAGGAATACCTTCGGCTTAACGAGGCGCAACGCCAGGCGGTCGACAAGATCGAGGGGCCTGTAATGGTTATTGCCGGACCGGGCACCGGAAAAACGCAGATACTCGCCGCCCGGATAGGAAAAATACTGCTGGAAACGGATGCTTCCCCCCAGAATATCCTTTGCCTTACCTATACGGATGCCGGCGCGCTGGCCATGCGCAAAAGACTGGGGTATTTTATCGGCTCCGACGCCTATAAGGTAAATATTTACACTTTCCATGCCTTTTGCAACGACGTTATCCAGGAAAACCTCTCGCTGTTCGATAAGAACGAGCTGGACCCGATCTCAGACCTCGAAAAAATTGAACTGTTCAAAACCCTGATCGACGCCTTCCCGAAAAACCATCCGCTGAAAAAATACAGGGGCGACGTATACTCCGAGATCAAAAGGCTGGACGCCCTTTTTTCTGCAATGAAGAGGGAAGGCTGGACGCCGGAATTCATAGGCCAGGCGATTGACAGCTATATAGCCGATCTGCCTTCACGCGACGGCTATATCGCAAAAAGAGCGACCAAACATTTTAAGAAAGGCGATCTGCGCACCGATAAGATCGAAGAGGCAAAAGAAAAAATGGAGAAACTGAGAGCGGCAGTTAATGAATTCGACAGGTACCAGGAGCTGATGCGGAAAAGGAACCGGTACGACTTCGACGATATGATCAACTGGGTGATCAGGGCCTTCCGGGAAAACCAGCAATTCCTGCTTAACTACCAGGAACGCTATCAATATATCCTGGTGGATGAATACCAGGACACCAGCGGAACCCAGAATGCCCTGGTGCAACTGCTGATCAGCTACTGGGATCAACCGAATATTTTTGTCGTGGGCGACGACGATCAGAGCATCTACCGTTTCCAGGGCGCCAATATTGAAAACATGGAAAGGTTTGCCGAGCATTATGCCGGCGACCTGTTCAAAGTGGCGCTTGCCCACAACTATCGCTCTACCCAGCCGATCCTGGACATCTCCAAAACCCTTATTGACCGCAACGAAGAGCGCCTGATCAGGAAAATGGACGGACTGCAGAAAAACCTGAAAGCCTCTCATCCCGAGATCAGCTTGCTGGACAACCCGCCCGTTATCCTGGAATACGAAAGCCAACGCCGGGAAATGATCGATATTACCCTGCGGGTGGAAAAGCTGATCGCGGAAAAAGTGGAGCCCGGAAAGATCGCCGTGATATTCAAGGAAAACAGGTTCGGAGAGGAGCTGATCAAATTCTTCCATCACAGGAATATACCGGCATACAGTAAACGAAATATGAATCTCCTGGATATCCCGCTTTCTAAAAAGATCATCGATATCCTCAGGTATCTTGCCGCGGAACACGATGCTCCGTACGGGGGAGATGAATTGTTGTTTGAGATCCTGCACTTCGATTTTTTTGCTATCCCCCCGATTGAGATCGCCAAACTGTCCGTTGAAGTAGCCGATAAACAATTCAGCGAGCAGAAAACCTCTATCCGCAGGCTGCTGTATGAAAAATCAAACGCCAAACCCAGGGATCTTTTTGACGCCGGCATTCCCGCAAGCCTCAAACAGGCCAGCGCCGCTCTTGAAAAGCTGATCGCCGACACGCCCAATGTAACGCTGCAGACGCTGGTGGAAAACCTCATACGCACGACCGGGGTACTGAACGTCATCATGCAATCGGCCGACAAACTCTGGCTGCTTCAGGTCCTTACCGCGCTTTTTGATTTTATAAAGGAAGAAACCAGGAGAAACCCGGATCTGACCCTAAAACAACTGATCAGGAATATAGAGCTGATGAAAGCCAATGGCGTTATCATCCCGCTCGTACAGATCGGCGGCAGCGAAAAAGGCGTGAACCTGCTTACGGCGCATGGCTCAAAGGGGCTGGAATTCGAATATGTTTTTCTTTCCGGCGCCAACTCGTCGGTCTGGGAGAAAAAGCGCAAGCCCTCAACCCATTTTCAATTCCCCGATACGATATTCTCCAGCCGCCCGTCTTCGAGCGACGAAGAAGAATTGAGAAGATTGTTTTATGTAGCCATTACCCGCGCGCAGAAACAATTGTATATCAGTTTTGCCGATTTCCAGAACGACGGCAAAGGTCTTGAACCCTCGCAGTTCATCGCCGAGATACAGGATATCCATGCCCTGCCCGTGCAAAAGCCGAAGATAGAAGACGCTGCGCTGATGGAGTTCCAAAGCATGATATTTACCGAATCTGCCGCGCCTGAGATCGCTAAAATGGAAGAAGGGTTTGTTTCCCGTCTGCTGGAAAAGTTTGTGATGAATGTTACGGCGTTGAACAATTACCTCAACTGTCCGCTGGAATTTTATTACAGAACGCTGATCCGCATTCCCTCTGCGAAAAATGAAGCGATGTCGTTCGGTTCGGCGGCGCATTATTCGCTTCAAAGGCTTTTTGAGAAGATGAAGGCGCATCCGGCACAACAGTTTCCCTCCAGGGAAGAAATGATCGCCGATTTCCGGTGGTATATGCATCGTCATCGCGAAAGTTTTACGCAGGAAAGTTTTGACCGGAGGATGGAATACGGCCATGATGTTTTATCCAACTATTACGACCGGTACGTTTCTGAATGGAATAAGGTGACCGTAGTCGAACACAATATCAGGAACGTCGTACTAAAAGGCGTTCCCCTCAAAGGAAAGCTGGACAAACTGGAATTCGACCATAAGGACGTTAATATAGTGGACTATAAAACCGGCGATCCCGCTAAAGCCGGTAAAAAGCTGGAGCCGCCCGGCGAAAAGCAACCCAATGGCGGCGATTACTGGCGGCAGGCGGTATTNNCCGGACAATCAAAAAAACTACCAAAAAAGAAAACTGGCGATCAGCCCTGCCGACATCGCCACGGTAACCAACCAGATCACAGAAACCTGGGAGAAAATACAAAGGCATGAATTTTATACCGGCTGTGGATCGGAAGATTGTCATTATTGTAATTTTGTTAAAACAAACCAACTGCAAATAGCCTTGCATGAGGTGAATGAAGAGGAAGAAGCATGAAAATAAACCAGGCCTTATCCCTGATCGGTATAGTCGCCATTATTGTTTCCGCGCTCGCGTCGAGCCCGGGCTGCGCAACCATTGTGCCCCCCACCGGCGGCCCCAGGGATACCCTGCCGCCGGTCCTGTTAAAAGCAACGCCATCTGACTCCTCAAAGAATTTTGCCGCGAAAAAGATCGTTTTTGAATTTAACGAGTATATCCAGCTAGACAATATCCAGCAGCGCCTGCTGGTTTCGCCAACTCCCAAGATCAACCCGGTCATCCTGTCCAAACTCAGGACCATAACCGTGGAAATAAAGGATACGCTGGAAGAGAACACCACTTATTCCATCGATTTCGGCAATGCTGTGAAAGACCTTAATGAGGGCAACCTGCTAAGGAACTTTTCCTATCTTTTTACTACAGGAAACACGCTCGATTCCATGACGTTGTCCGGGGAAGTGATCGTTGCCGAGACAGGTAAAAGAGACAGTACGCTGATCGCCATGCTTTATCAGCAGCTCGACGACTCCGCAGTGATCAAGGAGCGCCCCCGCTATATTACGAAACTGGACAAGGAAGGGAAATTCCGCTTCTCCAATCTTGCGCCCGGAACCTATGCCATTTATGCCCTGAAAGACGAGGGGGCCAGGCGATACCTTTCCAAAGACCAGCTGTTTGCTTTTGCAGACAGCGCCATACAAAGCGAGTCGTTAAGGGATGATATCGTTTTATATGCTTATGCCGAAAAGCCCCAGCCCGACACTTCAAAAAGAGGCAGGCCCGGCGCCAGAGCCGGCGCAACAGATCAACCTCTTAAATATCAGACCAACCTGGCCAGTGGTCAGCTCCAACTGAAGACGGATCTGAGCCTCTCGTTCGACGAGCCGCTCCGGGTCTTTGACCCCTCTAAACTGATATTCCTGAACGATAGTTTTGAAGTGATCTCCAATTATACCCTGCAAAAAGATACCGGCGAAAAGAAAATAACGCTGGTTCATTCCTGGAAAGAAGACGCCCAGTATCATCTTGTGCTGGACACCGCTTTTGCCGAAGACACCCTGGGAAGAAGGATAGCCAAAACGGATACGCTCCATTTCCGGACAAAAAAGCAAAGCGATTATGGAACCGTGCGCCTGCGTTTTTCAAAACTCCAACTGGACAGAAACCCCGTGCTGCAGCTTGTTCAGTCGGACCAGGTAAAATTATCCCATCCTTTTACAAATGCACAATTCCATTCCACCCTGGTTGAGCCGGGCGAATATGAGCTGAGGATATTGTATGACGAAAATAAAAACGGGGAATGGGATGCCGGAGAATTTTTTGGCAAACATCTTCAACCGGAAAAAGTGCAGCCGATCCCGGCGAAGTTGAATGTGAGGGCCAACTGGGANNTATGCAATTCTCTTCTTCCTTATTAGAAAATGCAGTGAACGAATTCGCCAGGCTGCCTGGCATTGGCAAGAAAACAGCATTGCGTCTTGTGCTGCACCTTATTAAACAGGATGCCCCGGCGGTCGATTTCTTTGGCGAGACCATCCTGAAAATGAGGCGGGAGATCAAATTCTGCCAGCGCTGTTACAATATAGCCGATGCCGATATCTGCTCTATCTGTGCAAATAGCATGCGCAAGCAGGAAATGATCTGCGTGGTGGAAAATATCCGCGATGTCATCGCTATTGAGAGCACCCAGCAATATAATGGCGTTTACCATGTGCTGGGCGGCATTATCTCCCCGCTCGACGGCATTGGACCCGACCAGCTGTCCATTGAGCCGCTGGTGGACCGGGTAAAAAAAGAAGGGGTCCAGGAACTGATATTTGCGCTCAACCCCACCGTACAGGGCGACACCACCATTTACTATATCCAGAAAAAGCTGCAGCCGCACGCGATAAAAGCCACCACCATTTCCAGGGGCATAGCGTTCGGAGGCGAACTGGAATATGCCGATGAAATGACGCTTGCCAGGAGCCTGCAGAACAGGGTCCCGGTACAGAACTTTGTTTCTTACTGATCGTTCCTGCCAGGGCATTGCCAGATCGATATGGCCCGCTAGCTGCAGCGCAGAAAGGAATAAAATGTAAACCGAATCAACATACCCGCCCTATATTGCTATTATGACGCCAATGCTGTACCTTTGCCTCATGTTTTTACAGGACGATTTGTTTATTGTTCAGCCTGTGTAAAAAATTGAACTAATAAACGCAAACGAAACCACTCCAAAAAGTTTCCAAAACGTTTAAACGGTTCTGTTACAATCCAGGCTGGCGCCCGAGGTGCGGCCGGCAGACAAATACTATATCAAACCCGCCCGCCCGGTCATTGTGCAGTTAACGATCGACCATCGTCCGTATTAAATCATTTCATTATGAAAGATATTCGGGAAGAGCTGAATAAAAGGATCCTTGTTATTGACGGCGCCATGGGCACCATGATCCAGCGATACAAGCTATCCGAAGCCGACTACCGCGGCGAACGATTTAAAGGCTGGCCCTCCGATTTAAAAGGAAACAATGACTTGCTGAGCATAACACAGCCGCAGATCATCACCGATATTCACAAGCAATACCTTGAAGCGGGAGCAGACATTATCGAAACCAACACGTTCAGCAGCACCTCCATCGCNNTATCGCTTTCCCCCGACGTAAACAACCCGGGATTCCGATCGGTCAATTTCGACGAGGTAATGGAAGCATATTATGAACAGATCAGGGGATTATCCGATGGGGGCGCCGATCTGCTGCTCATCGAAACCATCTTTGACACGCTGAATGCCAAGGCCGCTATTTTTGCTATTAAAAAATATTTCCGCGATACCGGCAAAATACAGCCACCCATTATGATCAGCGGCACGATCACCGACGCTTCGGGTCGTACGCTGAGCGGGCAGACGGTGGAAGCCTTTTATATTTCCGTCGCCCACGCCCATCCCCTTAGCGTAGGATTAAACTGCGCGTTGGGCGCAAAAGAAATGAGAGCGCATATTGTAGAACTATCGAATATCTGTCAGTGTTATGTATCGGCTTATCCCAACGCGGGATTGCCGAATGCGATGGGCGAATATGATGAAGAACCCGGTCAGACGGCGCATTTTTTAGAAGACTGGGCCAAAGAAGGATATGTGAATATTGTTGGCGGATGCTGCGGAACCACGCCCGATCATATCAGGCATATCGCTGAAAGCGTTAAGAATATTCAGCCCCGGGCGCTGCCTATTGTAGAAAAAGAAATAGCCTAAGAAGATATCATGAGTAAACCCATAAGTATTCAACCATACCTCCGGCTCTCCGGCCTTGAACCGCTCGTTATCCGGCCGGAATCCAATTTTGTCAATATCGGCGAACGAACCAATGTAACAGGCTCTAAAATGTTTGCCCGCCTTATACGATCCGGCAAATATGAGGAGGCGCTGAACATAGCCCGCCAGCAGGTGGAAAACGGCGCCCAGGTGATCGATGTAAATATGGACGATGGATTGCTCAACGGGGTGGAGGCCATGACCACCTTTATCAACCTGATCCAAAGCGAACCGGATATTGCTAAAACGCCGATAATGATCGACTCTTCAAGATTCGAGATCATTGAAGCCGGATTAAAATGCGTACAGGGAAAATGCATCGTCAACTCCATCTCCATGAAGGAAGGAGAAGAAAAATTCATAGAACAGGCGATCATATGCCAAGGCTTCGGCGCAGCCGTGATCGTGATGGCCTTTGATGAGATAGGGCAGGCGGACACCAAGGAAAGAAAAGTAGAGATCTGCAAGCGCGCATATAAGATACTNNGTCGATTTCATCGAAGCGACCAGGGAAATAAAACAACTGATGCCCCTGACCGGCGTTAGCGGCGGCGTCAGCAATCTTTCCTTTTCCTTCCGGGGCAATGAGCCGGTGCGGGAAGCCATGCACGCCGTATTCCTGTACTACGCGATCAGGGCGGGCATGAACATGGGGATCGTAAATGCCGGGCAGCTGAGCATCTACGACGAAATAGAGCCCAACCTCCGGGAATTATGCGAAGATGTTATCCTGAACCGGAACAATGAAAACAACGAAGCCACCGAAAAGCTGCTGGCCTTCGCAGAAACGGTCAAATCGAAAGAAAAAACAGAAAAAAAAGACGAAGCCTGGAGGAACGGATCCGTGGAAGAACGGCTAAAGCATGCGCTGGTCAACGGCATTACGGATTATATTGATATGGATACGGAAGAAGCCAGGCAAAAATACGACCGGCCGCTGGAAGTTATCGAAGGCCCGCTAATGGCAGGCATGGACGTGGTGGGCGATCTGTTTGGCGCCGGCAAGATGTTCCTGCCCCAGGTCGTAAAGAGCGCCAGGGTAATGAAAAAAAGCGTAGCCATTTTAACGCCTTATATAGAAGAAGAAAAGAAAAATAATCCCGCAGCCCTCCAGGGCGGCGCGGCGAAAATATTGCTGGCGACCGTAAAAGGCGATGTGCATGATATCGGGAAGAACATCGTCGGCGTNNGAAAAGGCGGATATCATCGGCCTGAGCGGGTTGATCACGCCTTCCCTGGATGAGATGGTGAACGTAGCCCGCGAAATGAAAAGGCGCAACATGTCCTTGCCCCTGCTGATTGGCGGCGCCACTACTTCGCGTATGCATACCGCCATCAAAATAGCTCCCCAATATGATCACGGCGTAGTGCATGTGCTGGATGCCTCGAGAAGCGTTACTGTTGCCGGTTCCTTGTTGAACGCCGATAATAAAAAGGCCTTTCTTGACGAAATAAGACAAGGATACCTTAAGCTGTCGAACGATTTTGCCAACAAAAAGACCGTAAAAAAATACCTGCCCCTGCAAGAGGCGCAGCAAAATAAAGTGAATATCGACTGGAAGGGCTATGCGCCGGTCGCTCCTTCGTTTACCGGAATAAAAGCATTCAGGGAAATTGATCTTGATGACTTGAGACCGTATATCGACTGGCAGCCATTTTTTATTGCCTGGGAACTGCACGGAAAATTTCCGGATATTCTTTCCGACCAGGTGGTTGGCGCAGAAGCTACCCGCCTGTACAACGACGCGCAAGCGCTGTTGAATCAGGTCATTTCGGAAAAATGGCTGAAAGCCAACGCCGTGCTGGGATTCTGGAAAGCAAACTCAAACGGAAAGGATACCGTTACCCTGCTGCGCGAACAGGAAGGCGCCCCCGAAACCGTTAACCTCGAATTCCTTCGCCAGCAAATCAAGAAAGCCGAAGGCCAGCCCAATATATCATTAGCCGATTTTATTGCGCCCGCTGAATACGGTATAACGGATCATATCGGCGCCTTTGCCGTAACCATTGAAGGCATTGAGCCCCATATCAAGCGCTTCGCAGAACAGTTTGACGATTATAATAAGATCATTTTACAGGCGCTGGCCGACCGGCTTGCCGAAGCGTTGGCCGAAATGCTGCACGAGCAGGTTCGCAGGAAATACTGGGGATATGATGCGCAGGAGCAGCTGACCAACGAAGAACTGATCAAGGAAGCATATTCGGGTATAAGACCCGCTCCCGGTTATCCCGCATGCCCCGACCATACGGAAAAACTTAAACTGTTCGACCTGTTGAATGCCACGGAAAATGCGGGCATCGTATTAACGGAATCCCTGGCCATGCACCCCGCATCCTCTGTTTGCGGCTGGTATTTTGCGCATCCCCAGAGCAAGTATTTCGGGGTAGGAAAAATTGCGAAAGACCAGGTGGAGGACTATGCGCAAAGAAAACAAATGAGCGTGGAAGAAACCGAAAGATGGCTGTCGCCGGTCTTGGAATACTGATCCGCGAAATGTTTATCTTTTTTCAAACAGCCACCACAACCTTCTCCTCGGCTTTATGGCATAGTTGGTTTTAATATAGTGGCGGATATGATCCATGGCTTCATCCACGCTATCCGTGAGCAATACCAGGGAAAGATCTTCTCTGGATATCGTATCCTGCTCCGCCATGAACTCAATATATTCCCAGAGATCTTTATAATAGGCTTTTCCAAACAACACAATGGGAAACCGGGTAAGGGTCTTGGTTTGCACAAGGGTAAGGGTCTCAAAGAACTCATCCATGGTGCCGAACCCGCCAGGCAGGATAATAAAAGCATAAGAATATTTTATGAGCAAGGTCTTGCGGACAAAAAAATGCTCAAAAGTTACTAACCGGTGCGTATAAGGGTTGCCTTTTTGTTCAAAGGGCAGCTGAATATTACAGCCAACAGACGCGCCGCCATTCTCAAAAGCGCCCCGGTTTGCCGCTTCCATTATTCCCGGGCCCCCGCCGGTCATGGTGGTAAACCCTGTCGTAGCAATGCGTTTCCCCAATTCCCTGGCGGCAATATAATAAGGGTGATCTTCCTTAAATCGCGCAGAGCCGAACACCGTGATGCAGGGACCGACAAAATGCAGGGACCTGAACCCTTTGATAAACTCTTTGAATACGCGCCAGGCAAAAGCCAGCTCGTAACCCCTGGCTTTGGGCCCGTCTAAAAATATGTGCTGTTTGGAAGGGATTATCCTTTGGGTTCTTTTGGTCATAATGATCTAATTTCAGATTTATCTATCTTAGCTTTAATTGTATGAAATTGCGCTTTGCAATATAACGCCTATAATCTATTGAATAATATGTCCCCCCTTCGCATTATCAGCTACAATGTCAACGGCATCCGCTCGGCCATCAAGAAAGGGTTTATCGACTGGCTCCGGTCCGACCCCGCGGATATCATTTGTATCCAGGAAACAAAGGCGACAAAAGAAAATATCGATCATGCCTTGCTGAACGAGATCGGGTATCATGATTTTTGGTATCCTGCCCAGAAAAAAGGATATAGCGGAGTGGCCATCTTTACCAAAAAGCTCCCCGACAAGGTCTATTATGGCAACGGGCACAAGGTCAGCGATGATGAAGGCCGCATACTGCAGGCCGATTTCGGAGGCATCAGGCTTATTAACGCCTATTTTCCCTCCGGAACCTCAGGCGATCTTCGACAGGCTTTTAAATATGAATGGCTGGACGAGTTTTATCTCTACCTGGAAGAGCTGCGGAAAACATGTCCGAAGATCGTCCTCTGCGGAGACTATAATATCGCCCATAGGGAAATAGATATCCACGACCCGAAAGGAAATAAAAAATCCTCGGGTTTTCTTCCTGCCGAAAGAGCATGGATGGATAAATTCCTGGACAACGGATTTATCGACAGTTTCCGTTATTTCAATAAGGAGCCCCATCACTATTCGTGGTGGAGCCAGCGTTTCCCTACCGTAAGAGCGCAGAATAAAGGATGGAGAATAGATTATATTACCGTTACCCCGCCGCTGGAATCAAACCTTGTTTCCGCAGGCATGCTGCCCGAAGTTAAACACAGCGATCACTGTCCTGTTTTTATCGAACTGAATCCCTGAAAGCTTTATACGGTATAAAACCGATAGTGTGATCGTTTTTTAAGAGGGAAGTTATCAACTGAATGTGGATAATATTTCCCCCGAAGCTGCGGCGCCATGCAGTAATAACAGGCTTTTCGGAAAGCTGCCGCAGGCGCGCTTTTCAGAAGGGACGAGCAAAACCCGTAGCCATACAGGGTTTCAGGAGAAAAAGATATATTAAAAAAACATATCTCGCATTTTTGATTTCAATAGAATGCTTACCCCACGCGGTTTTTAAAAGATCTGCTCCTGCGTTGAAATCAGTAGAAAAATTTTGCCGGTATAAAAAACCGTCTAATTTTGTTGAAGTATAATTATTTAAAAATATACGCTATGAACAAAGCTGAATTAATTTCAAAGATTGCCGATGACGCTGGCATTACTAAGACACAAGCGAATGCTTCGGTGGATTCCTTCATTGAAGCGGTTACTAAAACTTTAAAAGGAGGCGGAAAGGTTACCCTTGTAGGTTTTGGAACTTTCTCTGTTTCAAAAAGAGCCGCGCGTAATGGCCGCAATCCACAAACAGGCGCCGTCATTAAGATCAAAGCTAAAAAAGTGGCTAGATTTAAAGCGGGTAAAGAATTGCAGGCCAAATTATAATTTCCTGCAAAAACAAGAGGCAAACAAAAGATAGCGATCATCGGATTTTTTAATTTGCCTCTTGTTTCAAAATCCCTTTCCATACTATCCGCTCCCGGGAATTTCAAATCCTATCGCCATCCCCCTGCATATCCGCTCCCGGATGATATGTTCTGATGCATTCCTTATTTATTTGCCGGTTCATTGATCCTTATATCAGTGACAAAATCGGTATAATGATGATAAAGCCCGGTCATCCACAAGACAATGGAATGCTTACCTGTATAACCGGCTACAACATACGGCCTGAGATTGCTCATTCCCGATTGAGCAGTAAGCGGATTCCGTTTCCAGGAAGTTTTCTTTTTTTTCCAATGCTCCACTTCAAACACCCCATTCTCCTGCCTGGATAAATATACGTTCGAGGGATCGTGATGATCGAGAGATATCCCGCCGGAATAATAATGCTCCGTGATCTTTTCCCCGGGCCTCACAACCGTGATCCATGACCCCGCCTTGCAGATCTCCTCATCCTTCCATTTCTTGCCGTCCCATCGCGCATAATGGTACCTGTGATCATCGTCCTGCGGATAACGCGTATAGACGATCGCCGGGTTCCCTTTTTTATCCAGGGCAATATCGGATATCCACGACCTGATATTGGTTGCAGCGCCGTCGTATACCTTGTTTACCCTGGTATGTTGGATCGGCAGATCTTCCATTCGCCCCAGCGCCTCGCCATTGGTCTGATAAAAAACACCTTTCCTGTAATAAATATGATATACTGAATTGGTCTTTTCCCTGTTGGGGTGACCGTCCGAAAAAACAAAATCGATCCGTTGATCATTGTCTGTGCTTACTTTAAGATAGGGGCGGTTATTGTAAGCCCCATTGCTGTCGATAAGCGCGGCGGCAGACGCCCAGGTTTCGCCCAGGTCGTCGCTGAAGGAAAAAGAAGGCCTCCAGTCGCTTCCTCTCCAGAACATATAGATACGGTTGTTCTCGCTCTTGAGCATTGCCGGATGAGAATATGTGATATGCGTTCCCCCGAACGGGATCGTTCTTTCTTCCTCCCAGGACAGGATATCTTCGGGATTAACGCTTTTTCTCATAAAAAACCTCCCGTTATGCTCGGTATAAAATACCAGGATATGCCCATCGGGTAAAAACAAAATAGAAGGCACATTATGATCGTCTACCTGGAGACGTTCATGAAGAATATACGTTTCAATGGCCTTTGTTTGCAGGTCTCTCGCGCTGATGACCACATCGCCCCTGCTATTGATGTATCCGTAATAAATGCGCTCCCTGGACCCCTTATGATAAACAGCCCTGGGGTCGGAAAACCAGCACCAGGCGCCATCTTGAGCTGCAATAGCATAAGCTTCTCCTCCCATAGCCGGCGATTGAGCCGATACGGCGCGGCAGATCAGCAGCAATAATCCAAAAAGAATAATACCTGAATGTGTTTTTTTTCCCATATCAATGTTTTTACAGTAGATAGATTACCGGCGCTCCCACGGGCGGGGGCTGCCGGATAATGAAAACATTTTGCTGCGAACCTGTCTGTTCTCTGGTTTATTGCCTGGCTCGACCGGCGTATGACAAAGCTCTGCCAAAAATAACAGAACCAGGGAGGAAAAACCCTATTTCATATCCGATGTTTTATCTTTTGTTTTACATTCGCGACTAAATATAAAACGTTCATTATGGGTAGAGGAGACAAAAAAACCAAAAAAGGAAAAACATTCAAGGGGTCTTTTGGCAAATCCAGGCCTGCCAATCCCAAAAAGAAGAGCGCTGCAAAGAAGAAATCATAGTTATACCCGGCACGATGCGGAGTCGGTTCAAATAAGATTTAATGAATGGCGGTAACAACCGGTCCATCATCATGTCCGTATTTGGGGCCTCCCGGATAAGGAGGTCCTGGCGATCCAACCAAAACGACAACCGGGTTGCGCCTTTTCTGCCGTTAGCGGACGAATACGCGGTAAAACACAGAAGCCCGGGTTCCCTGCCTTGCTATAATGCTCAATTGAGGAGAGGATACCTGAACAACCTGGGGCCGGGATTCCATTTCGGATTGGCAGAACCTTCTGTCAAATGATAAAGCGTTTTATTGTCGTTTGAGAACCAGGGATAGGTTCCGAACCCGTCTCCATACTTCTTCACCAACTGGGGATTGGAAGAAGCAATATTATATACCTCATTCTTGCTTGTTGCCGCATGAGTTCCATCGGCGCTCAGGCCGGTGAAATATTCATTGTTCCCCAGCGAATGCAAAAGGTTAAAATATTCATCGTATAAATTTCCGCCCACGGCGATTTTACCGCCGGATGAAAATACGGCCTGAACCTGGCTGTGCGCTAAACTTGGAACATATTGACGGGCGATCAATTGTATATCGCCGCCCTCAAGCGAATACACGGAAAAATAATTGTCGGTCGAGTTGATAACAAATTTCGAGTTATTGTCAATGGCCGTTACTCTCCGTATGTCAACCTGCCCTATGATCTCATGATCGCCGGTAACAATATCATATAAGGACAGCAGGCTTTTCGCCGGCCCTATCACCGCAATGCTGCTATAGAGTACTCTTTTCTCAAAAACGCCTTCTATAGTAGCCGCCAGGGCGGGAGGGATGAATATTTCTTCATTTGCGATCGTAAATGAGTTAAGGTCGACCGACTGCAACTGAAACATATTGACATTTATTTTCTTTACCAGGTTCAACGCCGAACCGGTTTCGTTCATTCCCATAAAAACAATATCCTTGTCAACAGTAATGCTGCGTTCGACCGAGGGGATTTCAGCGTTATAAACAGTCAGGCGGGGACCGGCCGCATGCTGATTATCCAGCGCATACATTTTGCTCCGGTTCCTGTCGAAGATCATATCCGCCGTCTGCGTATGAGCAGGCAGGTCGATAAATTTTCCCGCCACAAGGGTTTTACCCTCCGAAGCGCTTGCGCAATCTTCTCGCGTAACCACGCGAACCCTGTAACCATACTCGTAATAAAAATAGATCGTCTTGTCGGTAAAGGAAGTCGTATTGATATCAGTAATTACCGCTATGACTTTGCCGGGCGGATAAGGGGGCGGGGCAGAAGCTGTATCGGTTCTCACCGACAATATCTCGTAAGCCTTAAAATTATCGACTGCAACAGTCTTTTCCCAGCTGATGGTGATGGATGTTGCGTCCTTTGTCAGCCCCGTGATCGACACAGGCGGAGGTATACAGATAAAAATATGCCTTGTATCTGACATCAGCGTATCGTTAGGATCCGCCGTGTTTACGGCAACAGCCGACAGCTCGTACTCGCCGGGAGCCAGCGCATTTTGCCAGGAAAGATGAATGGATCCGTCGGCATTGATCGCTCCCCGTTGCAGGGTATCGCCGGTATTTGTCTCTATCACCGATAATTCCAGAAAGGAATAATCTGTTTGACTGCCCGTAACGCTGGCCGAAAGTTCTATCTCCCCGTTCCGTGCAAAATAAGCGCTATCCGAAGGAGACTTGAGTTGCAATTTAGCGTCAGGGTCGAGAGCAGGCAGCGTGGGATCATCGTCGTGGTCGTCCTCGATCACAATAAAATCCTTCTTGCAGGAACCGACAATCATCAAAAGGATGGCGATACAAAAAGGAAATATTCTAAATACCCTCATAATCGATAGTTATAGCGCTCTAAATAGTATCAATGACCCCGAACAATTGCTTTTTAGATCGCATATTATTTATGGAGCCAGGCGATCCAGTCGCCAATTTCCGCTTTCCTCAAGACTATACTGCAGCCGGTCATGCAAGCGGTTCGACCGGCCCTGCCAGAACTCAATAGTAATGGGCCTGAGCAGGTATCCCCCCCAATGAGGAGGCCGGGGCGGATTTTTCCCTTCATATTGCCCCGCAACTTCTTTTACCCTTTCTTCCAGCCATTGCCTCCCCGGGATGACCTGGCTTTGGGGAGAGGCAATAGCGCCTATGCGGCTGCCTTCGGGGCGGCTATTAAAATATTCCTCGCTTTCCTCCTCGCTCAACTTTTGTACCAGACCCGTAATACGAACCTGGCGTTCCAGTTCTTTCCAGAAAAACACCAGGCATGCCCGGGGATTTTCTTCTAACTGCTGCGCTTTAAAACTGTGGTAATTGGAAAAGAAACTAAACCCTCTTTCATCACAACCCTTTAATAATACTATCCTGGCCGATGGAATGCCATCTCTTGAAGCGGTAGCCAGGGTCATGGCGTTTACTTCGGCGATCTGACTGTCGACCGCCTCCTTCCACCAGGTAAGAAACTGGGATATCGCGTTCGACGCCGCATCATTTTCTGAGAATGATCTAAGCTTATAGTCCATCCGGATATCGGCAATACGATCTGACATAGGCATATGATATCCCGCAAAGATAAAGAGATAAAAGAATTGTCGGCGGTTCTGAATCGGCGCTGCCTGAGCTATGTTTCGGGGAACGACCGATGAAGGCATGCTTTGCATCATCAGGTTGGCATAGCCTTATCCACGCGGTTTCTGCCGCGCCCGGCGACTATGGGGCAAACAAAAACATTGACAACGCTATGTATTGCCTATTTTTTTTCGAAAGTTTCAGAAGAAGCGCGGGACAACAGCGTTTCGATCTCATTGATCCTGTTGAGTTGCGCTTCCAGCTTTTTATTGTGGCCGGACACCTGCTGTAGATCGTTGACGAGTTCCTCCAGGAAGGTTGTTTTTTTAGCCAGCTGCTGCCGTTGGAAATTGGCTTCGCGCAGCTTTTCTTCCGTATCTGCCAGTATTCTGGACAATCGCTGGCTTTCTTCTAAAAGGGAAAGGTTACGGAGTTTGATCTCATCGCATTCCTTGGTGAGCCGGAAATAGGACTGCTGCAGCTCATTGTATTCAAAATTCTTATGCTGCGGAATAATGGTATCTGTCTTTAATTTCTGAAGCTTATCCTGCAGGAAATTGAATTCCTCATATGCTTTCTCCAATCTTTCATTCATCTCCTTTGATAACAATTCATACTGGCGGAAATAACTGAGTTCCGAATCCTTGGCGGCAAGGGCATGCCTGAGTTCCCTTATGTCCGCATTGAGCGCTTCATTAGCCTTAAGGATATCGATGTTTTTTCTCTCCGCATCCTTTAGCTGATTCAGCTGTTCCACCATGCGGCTGATCTGCCGGTTATTGTCTTCCAGGTTTTGTTGCGCGCTGGCCAGCTCCGAAAGATAATCTGTGGCGCTCAACACCCTGCTGTCCCGCGCTTCCTCCGCCTTTTTGATTTCCTGCTGCATTTCCTCTATTTGACCGAGCAGCAGTTTTTCATTTGACTGCGCCTGGGATAGTTCCTTTTCCAGCCGCTCTTTATTCTTTTCATGGATCTCTATCTGCTCATACAACTTAAGACGTTGTTCATCGGAATCTGAAATACCGGAGCTTTCGCCGGGTATTTGTGTCTCATTTTCCATGCCTGTAGCCGGCGCTTTGCCGCCCGACCAGTAAAAATGAATGGAAAATCCTAATAAAATGGCTGCTAATAAAAAGATGATGATTTCGGGCAGGCCTATGGTAAGCTTGATGGAAAGCAGGACGGATAACGTGTTCATAACGGTTCAGAGTAAGGTTTGTGATCGGGATAAACGCCGTTCTTCAAGGGATGTTGAACCGTTCTGAATAGCTGCCTGGAGCAGTTTTCAGACCCGAAAAATACTATCCGCAAGCCAATATTGCAAGCGCCTGGAAAAATATAATTGATGGATTGAGGATCAATCCTTTACAAGAGTGCCCACCTTTTCGCCGGTAACCACCCGGTGAAGATTGCCCGGTTTGTTCATATCAAATACGATGATGGGCAGCTTATTCTCCATGCAGAGCGTGAAAGCCGTCATATCCATCACCCGGAGATTTTTGGAGATGCATTCCTGGAAGCTAATGGAGCCGAATTTTTTTGCAGCGGGATCTTTTTCGGGGTCAGCCGTGTAAATGCCGTCCACCCGCGTGCCCTTCAATATTACTTCGGCCTCTATCTCAATAGCCCTGAGCGATCCGGCCGTATCGGTGGTAAAATAAGGATTCCCGGTTCCGGCGCCGAAGATGACCACCCTTCCTTTTTCCAGGTGGCGGATCGCCCTTCTGCGAATATAGGGTTCGGCCACCTGTTCCATTTTTATTGCGCTCTGCAGCCGGGTATATACGCCCACTTTTTCGAGCATGGCCTGCATGGCCATTCCATTGATCACGGTAGCAAGCATTCCCATATAATCGCCCTGAGCCCGCTCAATGCCCGTTTCTATTTCATTCATGCCGCGGTAGATATTTCCTCCGCCAATAACGACGGCTACCTGAACGCCCAACTCTGTAATGCCCTTAATATCCCTGGCATATTGTTCTATCATCACCGGATCGAGGCCAAAGCTTTTATCTCCCATTAATGATTCACCGGATAATTTAAGCAGAATGCGTTTGTATTTCGGAAGCATGGATGACGGGTAGTTTTAAGTTGCTGCAAAGAAAAGACTTTTTCTTTTAAATCAAAATCAGGCAATAACCCGGTTTAGGTTTTTATCCCGGACAGACGGCGCGCTCAAATGGGAAACACAATATAAAGGTCATTGCTGTCTGGATACGGCCCGCATCGACATAAAAAAGAGGAAGTATCAAAAGTAAAATGAAGGCTCGGAGAATCGCTTAAACGGAAAACTTCTCCATCAGGTACCCGAATAAAAAGAGGGTGTATCGGACTTTTGATACACCCTCCTCTTATATCATTCCTGGATAAAACAGAACCGGGTAGCGCGTCATGGATAACTGACGCTTCGGCTCTTATCCCAGCGCCACTCTTTTAAACGCCTTTACCTGCAGGGAGGGGTCCACGCTTTTCAGGTAGTCTCCCACGCTCTTGGACCCGTCTTTAACAAAGACCTGGGCCAGTAATGTTTGTTCTTTAAAAAACGCATTCAGCTTGCCGTCGGCGATCTTAGCGATCATTTCGGCGGGCTTGCCGGCCATTTTAGGATCGGCCTGTATCTGCTCGGTAACGATCGCTCTTTCCCTTTCAATGGTAGCAGCGGGAACGCTGTCCGCATCCAGCGCCACAGGATTCATTGCCGCTATTTGCATGGCGATATCCTTGCCTGCCTCGGCAGCTTCTTTGTTAAGTCCTACCAATACGCCGATCCGGTTGGCGCCATGAATATAAGAAGCTACATATTCCGCGTCAATGCGTTCAAATTTAGTGATGCCTATCTTTTCTCCGATGCTTGCCAGCTTATCGTTTATCAGGTCGGCAATTTTTGCGCCATTGATCGCCGTGCTGTTCAGCTCCTCGATATTGGCCACATTGTTTTGAATAGCGGCATTCCCTATACTCTGGGCAAATGCAATAAAGTCGGCGTTCTTACTCACAAAATCCGTTTCACAGCTAACGCAAAAAGCAATACCTGTTTTGTTATCGGCGGTAGTCTGAGCGATCACAACGCCTTCCTTTGCTTCACGATCGCCGCGCAAGGCAGCCACTTTCGCTCCTTTTTTGCGTAACCAGTCGATTGCCGCTTCAAAATCTCCGTTTGTTTCGGTAAGCGCTTTCCTGCAGTCCATCATACCCGCGCCGGTTGCCTGGCGAAGCTTATTGATGTCGGCCGCTGTTATAGTTGCTGTAGACATAATATTTATTATTTTTTTCAATAAAAGAATCTAAGAATCCGGTCAGGCCGTTATTATCTGCCGCCTGGCCTGCGGGCTCCTCCGCCCTGGGGACGGCGTTTCTGCGGCGCGGCGCCTCCGCGGCCTCTTCCGCCCGGGCTGCCTGCTCCGGCTCCGCGGCCGCGCCCTGCTTCAGCTTCCGCTTCAGCCTGTAAACGCGCAGCCTTCTTTTCAACATCATCCGTAGGCGCTTCTTCCACCTCTTCATCCTTGGCGGCCTGTCTTTCGGCCAGCCCTTCCGCGATAGCTGCAGTAATATAATTGGTGATGATCGCAATAGACTTGGTAGCGTCGTCATTGCCGGGGATGGCAAAATCCACCTTATTGGGATCGCAATTGGTATCAACAATACCAAAAGTAGTGATGCCTAATCTTTTGGCCTCTGCCAGCGCAATATGNNAATACCGCCCAGCACCTTATCCATCTTATCGCGATCGCGTTGCAACTGTAATCTTTCTTTTTTGGTCAGGCTCTCTGCGCTGCCGTCGGCAAGCATTTTGTCAATGCTCTGCATCTTTTTAACGCTTTTACGAACAGTGTTAAAGTTGGTCAGCATTCCGCCCAGCCAGCGTTCGGTAGCAAAAGGCATATTGATCTTTTTGGCGCAATCCGATACGATCTCCTTGGCCTGTTTCTTGGTGCCAACGAACATGATCTTTTTTCCGCTGCGCGCGATCTGCTTTAATACGCCTGCCGCTTCCTGCAGGGATTCCGTTGTTTTATTAAGGTCAATAATATGTATGCCTTTCTTTTCGGCAAAGATATAAGGCAACATTTTGGGATTCCACTTCTTACGCAGGTGGCCAAAATGAACGCCTGCTTCTAGTAATTGCTGTTGTAATGAAGCGTTATTTTCCATTATTATATTTTGAAATTTGAATTATTTAACATCTTGCCCTGTTCGGGGAACGATCAAGCCGCCTGAAAGAACCGTATCGCCTGCTGATCGCCAACCGAGCGAACCTGTCTCGGTCCAGCCGTTATGGCCGATCGGATATCCCTGCCCGGGATACCGGTCGCAATTCTATTAACGTTTGCTGAACTGGAAGCTTTTTCTCGCTTTTTTATGACCGAATTTCTTACGTTCAACAGATCTCGGATCGCGTTTTAAGACGCCCGCCGCCTTTAATGCCGGACGATATTCGGCATTCAGATCAACCAATGCGCGCGCAATACCCAGTTTCGCCGCTTCGGCCTGGCCTTTTATTCCTCCGCCGGTAGCATTGATCTTAACGTCATATTTATCGAGCGACTGAACGGTTTTCAAAGGCAGTTCAACCTGGTTCTGCAGGTACTGCAATGAAAAATATTGCTTGTAATCCTTATCGTTCACCGTGATATTGCCCGAACCCTTGGAAAGAAATATTCTTGTTACGGCTTCCTTGCGGCGACCAACGGCATTTTTTTGTTTTTCCATGTATTTGTACAATTAGAAAGTTAAAGGTTGTGGTTTTTGAGCAGCGTGCTGATGATCGGCTCCTGCATAAACAAACAGCTTCTTAAACATCTTGCGCCCTAACCTGTTCTTGGGAAGCATGCCCTTGACAGCCCGCTCAATAACGGCTTCAGGNNTTGCCGGTGAACTTTACCTTATCGGCATTGATCACGATAATATAATCTCCGCAATCAACATGTGGCGTATAGTAAGCCTTGTTCTTTCCTTTAAGAATGGCCGCTATCTTAGCGCACATGCGTCCAACGGTTTGATTGGTACCATCCACAACATACCAGTTGTGAGTAACGGTAGCCGCATTCGCATGCTTGGTAGTGAAATGTAGTTTACTCATTAGTGCTTTTTTTTACCTCTCCGCCAACCCGGGAGAAATAGTTTATAAATGGAGCGCAAAGGTAGGGGTTTGCTTCTTCATTTAATGCAAAAATAACCGCTGTTTTTATCGCGCACATTTGTAATTGATTGATATACAATAAAATTTTTGACTCAAATTTAGCTTCTTTCAAAAGAATCGCCCTATTTAGCGTCAATCCTGCGCCATTTACAACCAACTATTGGGCTGACGAGGTTCCGGGTTTTATCTTCGCTCCCGCAAATCATTACATTTACAGACGGTAAATTAGTTCCCATGTATTCAAGAGAGGATATCGTACGGTTGGAGGCCCTGACGCTCGACGCGCTTAAACATGTCTCCAATCGCGAGTATGCTATTGCCCATATCCCGGCATTGCGTGAAATACTACGTTTTCATGAATACCGGTATTATGTGGAGAATGATCCGCTTATAGCCGACTTTGAATACGACCAGTTGTACAAGACGCTTGAAGACATTGAAAAAGAACGGCCCGACCTGGTAACCCCTGATTCTCCCACCCAGCGGGTAGCCAAGAGCCTGACGAAAGACTTTTTCTCTTTCGCTCACCTCGTACCCATGCTTTCGCTGGAAAACTCGTATAATGAGAACGACCTGGTCGACTGGGACCGGAAAGCAAGGGAAATGGCCGGTTTGCCCGAAATAGAATATTGCATCGAGCCTAAATTCGACGGCGCCAGCATTTCCCTGATCTATGAGAATGATCTCCTGGCCCGGGGATTGACCCGGGGAGATGGAATAACAGGCGATGATATCACTACCAATATCCGGCAAATAAGATCCGTTCCCCTCTCGGCAGCTTTCTCAAAATACGGCATCCAGCAAATAGAAATAAGGGGGGAAGCCCTGATGAGCAAATCGAACTTTAAAAAATATAACGACCGGCTGGCGGAACAGAACATCCCGCCGCTGGCCAATCCCCGGAACGCTGCCGCGGGATCGCTCCGGATAAAAAATCCGGATGAAGTGAGACGACGCAACCTGGAAGCTTTTTTATACCATGTGAGCTATACGGCAATGCTGGACGGACATGAGCTTCCGGAGCCGCTGCAAACGCATGGCGGCTCTTTGAAACTGTTGTGGGAACTCGGCTTCAGAAGCCCGGAGAAGGAAAAAAAAGTGGTAAGAGGCATAACCGAAGTAATACGGTATTGTCAGGAATTTGAAGAAAAGCGCGATGAACTTCCGTACGAAATAGACGGGATGGTCGTCAAGGTAAACGACCTGGAACTGCAGGAAAAACTGGGAATGACCACCCACCACCCGCGATGGGCCATGGCTTTTAAATTCAAAGCCCGGCAGGCCACCAGTAAGCTGCTGAGTGTTGAATTCCAGGTAGGCCGCACCGGCTCCATTACCCCGGTTGCCAAGATAGCGCCCGTGCCGATCGGGGGCGTAACCGTAGGATCCATATCCCTTTTTAACGAGGATGTGATCAGAGAAAAAGACCTGATGATCGGCGATGCCATCCTGGTAGAACGCGCGGGGGACGTGATCCCCTACATTGTCAAATCGTTGGCAGACGCCCGCTCGGGCGCGGAGGTCAAAATTGATTTTCCCACCCATTGCCCGGTATGCCGCCACCCCCTCGTGAAACCCGAAGAAGAATCGGTCTGGCGATGCATAAACATCAGCTGCCCCGCGCAGGTAGTGGAAAGAATTATCCACTATGTAAGCAAGGACGCGATGGATATACGAGGCCTGGGCGAAGCTAATGTTAAAAAATTTTTTGAGCTCGGCATACTCAGGAGCATACCAGACATCTATACATTACCTTTAGACGGGATAAGAACAATGGAAGGCTTTGGGGAAAGGAGCATTGCCAACCTCGCCGCAGCCATAGAAAAGTCTAAGGATCAACCTCTTCACCGGCTTATCTTCGGGCTGGGCATAAGGTATGTCGGCGAGACCACCGCCAGGGTTTTGGCAAATTCGGTTACCCATGTCAAAGATTTTGCAGATCTTTCCGTTGAAGATCTTCTGCAATTGGAAGATGTTGGTCCAAAAGTTGCGTCTAGTATTTACCAGTTCTTCCGCGATGGCGATAACCTGAAGATGATCGATGAGCTGGGCGCCCTGGGCGTAGCGCTGGATAATAAAAAGAAGGCAAACAGTTTTTCGGGTAGCCTTGAGGGACAAACCTTTTTATTCACCGGCTCCCTGCCTAACTTAAAGCGGAGCGAAGCAGAGGCCCTGGTAGAAAAAAACGGGGGGAAAACGCTGGGGAGCGTCAGCAGCAAACTGAATTACCTGGTAGCCGGGGAAGACGCCGGCAGCAAGCTGGAAAAGGCTAAGAAAATTGCTTCCGTGAGGATCATCACCGAAGCAGAGTTTCTTAAACTGATCGGGGATACCCCTTCAAATAAATAATGAAATTGGGGGTAACTGGTATGATCATTGCCTAATGATTTTATGTAACTTTAAAATAAACTGATAAACTGCAACCGATGATAAAAAAACTCAATGGAGAAGTATGGAAACCCCTACAATTTCCTGGATGGAAACATCTCCGCAAACAATATGCATTATCATCTCACGGTCGCATCGCCAGCTATACTGATGATGTGCTGGCCGACGGGAAACTCCTGCAGGGGTCTCTCACTACGGGATACAGAACCCTGAACCTGCATAGGCCCGGAAACAACGGCACCCTGTACATTCACAGGGAGATCGCCAGGTTGTTCCTCGGCAAACCCTCGCCGAAAAACAAGTTCGTGATCCATCTCAATCACAATAAACTGGACAACTCCGTTAAGAACCTTAAATGGGCTTCCCTGGGAGAAATGATCGCGCATCAGCAAAAAAGCCCGGCTAAGATCGCTTACAAAAAGATCCAGGCCAACAGGACAAAAGGGCTTAAACTGAATGCCAACCAGGTAAAAAGCATTAAAAAGACGCTGGAAGACAAGAAACGGAAGATCACCATTAAAAAACTTGCCGAGAAATTCGGGGTCAGCGAAATGACCATGTACCGGATCAAAAGCGGTGAAAACTGGGGAAGGGTATAATGCTCCAGGCCTCCACGCTGAAATTCCTGAAAGACCTGGGAAAGAACAATACCAAAACCTGGATGGACCTTAACAGGAGCCGTTACGAAGCGGCCAAACAGGATTTTGAGCAGTTCATCGATTCAATTATCGGTCTTCANNATCAACAGGGATATTCGTTTTTCCAAGAACAAAGCCCCCTATAAAACCAATATGGGGGCCAGCATAAACAGGGGAGGCAAGAAATCCATCTTTGCAGGCTACTATTTTCACCTGGAACCGGGAAAAAGTTTCCTGGGAGGAGGATTGTGGATGCCCATGCCGCCCGAAATGAAAAAAGTCAGACAGGAAATCGATTATTGCTGGAAGGAGTTTAAGGGGATCATTGAAAATAAAAAGTTCAAAGCCAGTTATAATACCCTGTATGCCGGCGAGGATATCAGCCTGGTTAAAACGCCCCAGGGATTTGAAAAAGATCATCCTGCCGCGGAATACCTCAAGCTGAAAAGCTGGCTCGCCATGCGGGAGCTGAAAGACGCAGAGTTGACCGGTAAAGATCTTATTCCTAAAACCATCGGGCATTTCCAGGCCCTGCAGCCGCTGATCAAGTTCCTCAACCGGGCGCTGGAAGATGAGCAGCAGGCATAGCAAACGCCAGGTTGCGAAGTTCGGCAAACGCCGCGCTTTCAACGCATCAGGCTGCGGCTCTCAAAACAATTAGCGCCTATAACCGATCATATCCGACCGTTTGGAACAGCCGCATCCTCTGTTAATAAAAGCGTAAAGCCGCGCCCGATCGGGTATAGCGGCTTTACGTATTAAATAACGGTAAGGCAAATACTAATTCAATAATCCGTTCTTCAGGCAATACTCGGCGATCTGCACAGCATTGGTGGCCGCGCCCTTACGGAGATTATCGCTTACGATCCACATGTTGAGGGTCTTAGGCAGACTCTCATCCCTTCTTAATCTGCCCACAAACACATCGTCTTTTTCGTGAGCGTCCTTAGGCATCGGATACAGCGCCGTCGACGGGTCGTCCACCACGGTCACGCCGGGAGATTCCGCCAATAAAGACCTTACGTTCGCCAGGTCAAAATCATTTTCAAATTCCACGTTCACGCTTTCGCTATGCCCGCCCATTACAGGTATCCGGACAGTGGTGGAAGTAACGCGAATCGTTTTGTCGTTAAGTATCTTCTGCGTTTCCAGCACCATTTTCATCTCTTCCTTCGTATATCCATTGTCGAGGAATACGTCGATCTGAGGGATAACGTTGAGGTCTATAGGATATTTATACGCCATGGGATAATCGCTGTTTTCCCCTTTTTCCACTTTTCTTCTTTCGCCCATCATCTGGTCTACCGCCTTCTTGCCGGTGCCGGTTACGCTCTGGTATGTGGAAACGACAATGCGGTTTATCTTGTATTTCTTATGCAGGGGATTCAGGGCAACCACCATCTGTATGGTAGAACAGTTGGGATTGGCGATGATCTTATCTTCAGGGGTAAGCTCATTTGCATTGATCTCCGGAACCACCAGCTTTTTTGAAGGGTCCATACGCCAGGCGGAAGAATTGTCAATTACGGTAATGCCTGCTGCTGCAAACTTAGGCGCCCATTCAAGGGAGGTTCCGCCGCCCGCCGAAAAAATGGCCACCGCCGGTTTAGCGGCAATGGCGTCTTCCATACCGACAACCTTGTAGGGTTTCCCCTTAAAAACGACCTCCTTGCCAACAGAACGTTCTGAGGCAACCGGGATTAACTCTGTAACCGGGAAATTTCTTTCTTCTAAAACCTGTAACATTTTGGAGCCAACAAGACCGGTGGCGCCAACGACTGCGACTTTCATGGATCCTCCTTAGTCCTCCTTCCGGAGGGTTTTTGGTGATAAAATAATGATTCAAAAAAAAAGCCTTCCATCCAGGAAGGCTTAGTTATTTTGGTCATACAAAAGTACGCTCAGCCTTCCTGCGGGAAATGCTTCTTGGTAAACTTTGTATGTTTCTTTATTTGCATGATCGGGNNCCAGGATGATCCTGGCGAGGATCTATCTCTTTTTCTTAAAGGCATGGGAATATATGACCCTCAACATACGAATAGAAAAACGCATCATGAAAATTCCGCGCGTTCACCAAAAAGCATGTGCGGCCTTAAGCTTAGGAATGGCCCTGGGCTTAGGTCAGGCGACGCCCGGACACGGGCAGCAGGCGATGCCGGGCGATATCATCATCAACGAGATATTATTTAATCCCGCCGTTGGCGGATACGATTATGTAGAAGGATATAACCGCAGCGATAAGATCCTGGATCTTGCCGAAATACAGATCGCCAATCGCAATGCAACGCAGGATATCGCTTCCATAAAAGCGCTGGAAAAAAGCCCTGTTTCCCTGGTTCCGGGAGCGTATTTTGTTGTTACCGCCAATGAGAAATGGGTGAAGCAGCAGTATATCTTTGGTCAGAACGCGCATTTCTGCCAGCTCAGCTCGCTTCCTTCTTTTCCGGATAAACAGGGAACGGTCGTATTGTTAAATAAGGGCGGGGATATCCTGGATGAGCTGGGTTACCAGGAAGACTGGCACTTCGGATTATTGGCGGACCCTTCCGGGGTGGCGCTGGAAAGAATAAACTACGCCGCGCCCACACAGGATAAGCATAACTGGAGCTCTGCCGCATCTTCGGCGGGATATGGAACGCCGGGATACCAGAATTCACAGTTCCGCGCCGACAGGATAGCGAAGGGAGAAATTACCGTGAGTCCGTCTTCTTTTGCCCCGGACAACAACGGTCCGGACGGGTTCGCGCTGATACAGTATAATTTTCCTGAGCCGGGTTTTATGGCCAACCTGTATATCTATGACGCTTCGGGCATTAGGGTCCGGTATCTGTTAAAAAATGAGTTATTGGGAACCTCGGGGCAATTTAAATGGGACGGACTTGACGATCAGCAAAAAAGACTACCGCAGGGCATTTATATACTGCTTACGCAGGTATTCAACCTCGATGGAAGAACCAAAAAATTCCGGCATACCATCGTCCTGCGCCGACGATGATGCGCTGCCAGCCCGCCTTTTACGCAGCGCCGTAACGATTGGTGAGTAGGCAGCCTGATCTTCCCGGAACGATCTTCTGCGGCGCGGAGGCAACGGCTAACCAATTGCCTTTTATATACCGCTTCGCGATAGCATTCTTCACCGNNAGGAACTCGTTTACGGGCTTCAGTGAATCGGCATTTGGAGTCGCGTCAAAATACAATGCGCCCCGTAGAAAATGGCGAACCGAGTCTGTGACAAAGAACTGCCTTGCCGTAGCGGCATTTCCTCCTACCTTAAAGAAAACGCCGCTAATGCCGTGTGGCGTACGCATCAGCGAGTCCCTGATCGCGGTAGCCTTGGCGGTATGTTTATAGGTCAGTTTAAACGCGTCGTCGACCAGCTTATCATATTGATTCCGGGCGAGGTCTTTATAGCTGATATATATCCGGCCATTAAGCCCGGGGAAATCGATATTGATCCAATAGGGGTTTTCGGGTTTATCATCAAAAAATGTAGTGTCCTGGATAACCTCGGAATAAACCGGGTATTCGAAAGAATAAGGGTAACCCGGTTTATCAAATAATTGATACTCCTGCGCGGGCAGATCGATCCTGTAATACCCTCTCTGGCGGATAGTGTAATCGCTGTTACAGGAAGAAAGGGCGATCATAATGATTGCCGCCGCTATTATATTATTGAGGATATTTTCATTCATGAGGAATCTTTTAAACGATGAACTGGACTGCGCTAAGCATTACCTCGGTTCAGGGAGACTTTTACCTTCTTGATCCGGTTGCGATCCACTTCCACAATGGTAAATTCAAAATCGCCCGCTTTGACGGCATCTCCGGCCTTGGGGATCTCCCCGGCAACTTCCAGCGCCAGCCCCGCCAGGGAGTCGCTTTCCCCCTTGAGAGAATTAAACGTGTCGAAGGGCAGGCCCATGGTCTTGCACACGTCGTTTATCATGGTGCCCCCTTCAAAAATATAGGTGTTATCGTCCAGCTTTTTATTGGCAGACTCCTCATCGTCGAATTCATCCTTTATATCCCCGATTATTTCTTCGAGAATGTCTTCAAGGGTCACGATGCCGCTGGTGCCGCCAAATTCGTCTACCACTACCGCAAAATGGATGCGTTTATGCTGGAATTCCTTCAACAGGTCCTTGATATACTTTTGTTCGTGAACAAAATAGGGAGGCCGTATTAAGGCGCTCCAGTCAAAATCATCCGGCTCATGAAGATGGGGCAGGAGATCTTTGCTGTGGACCATTCCCACAATATCATCCAGGCTTCCCTTATAGATAGGCAGGCGCGAGTAATGCAATTCATCGATCTTTTTCTTAAGCTCGCCGAATGAGATCGTATGTTCAATACCGCTAACATCAAGCCGCGTGCGCATAACCTGCTTAACGGTGATATCCCCGAATTTGTAAATTCCGGTGAGGATGCGCTGCTCGTCTTCTTCCTGAACAGTAGATTTGATAGCGGCTTCCAGTTGTTGCTGGGAATAGGCGCGCGAAGCCTTTCCGCCAAGGAAACGTTCAATATAATCGGACATGCTGATCAGCCTGGCGCCGGTCCTTTTAAACAGGTAATACAATACCTCCACCAGGTAAGACGCTTCATAAGCAAACCGGAGATTATTCTGGGAGGCCCGAACCTTTGGAAGGGTTTCTCCGAACAATACCAATACGGAAGTAATAACAATCACTTTTATGCCGATCACCGTCAGCGTCATCCACCAGGTATCCGCCTCTGCTATGCGGATCTGGTCGATCAGCACATTGGCCAGTATGATAATGGCGATATTTACGAAGGTATTGGATATCTGCAGCGTGGCCGCCAGCAGCTTCGGTTCCTCGAGCAGGTTGGCAATTCTTTTCCAGCCGGGATCCTGCTTTGTTTTCAGCAGGTTGATATCGCGATAGGTAAGCGAAAAAAAAGCAACCTCGGCGCCGGATATAAAAAAAGAAAGGATCAGTAAAATGATCATTGTTAAGGCCAGTAGCACAGTAGCCTGCGTATTGGCCGCCAGGAACAGGGGATGAAAGCTATCGCAAAAAAAAGTCAACAATAACTGGTTTTCCAAAGCGAGGTGTTTCGATTAACAATTGTAAAAGCCCGGGGCCTCTACGTTAAGGCAATCTAAATCATAAAGGCAGGTAATTAACCTGCCCTATAAGATTATATGCAAAAGTATATTAATGATTGATAATGTAAAATTGAAAAAAGAACAGGAACGCCCTTAAAAAGCATGACCGGAAAGATTTAAAAAGGGAGATCCTGCGAAGACTCCCCCAGCGGAGGAATATCCGAGTTAAATCCTTCTATCCCCTCATTCGAAGCGCCGGAAGAACCATGGGGCAGATCGTTTCTTTTGTCGAGCATGATCAGGTTATCTCCCACAACCTCGGTAGCGAATTTTTTATTGCCTTCCTTATCGTCCCAGCTCCTGGTCCTGAGCCTGCCCTCAATATATACCAGGCTGCCTTTGTGTAGATATTTCTGCGCCAGTTCTGCCAATCCCCTCCACAATACCACGGTGTGCCACTCTGTCTGCGAAATCAGCTTGCCTGCCCTGTCTTTAAATGTTTCGGTTGTAGCAAGTGGAAATTTAGCCACCGCTATATTTCCTTCAAGATGTTGAACATCGGGATCCCTACCTAAATTTCCAATAAGCATTACCCTGTTGACTCCTCTCATATTGATAAGTTTGATGGTTAAAAATCATCTCCCGCTTATTATCCTTTTTAAAGTTAAATTTTTTCGGAGAAATTAGTATAAATATTTACACTTAGTGGAATTGTCTTTTTAACTGTAGCACAGCATAATAAGCCCATCAAAACAAGCGCTAAATATCGTCCCGCGCAGGGGATGGATAGACCTGTTTCAGATACGCGTGAAGCAGTTTCGGAAAAGCATACTCATGAAGATCATTTTTTTTAACAAGTTGATAACCAATCGCCCCCTGAGCATTGTGCTCGTCGGCCCTGGCAAGGAGCTTTGTTATTTTCTTTTCGAGTAACATACGATCGCTATCAACCGCGTCCCGCAATTGTCCGGAAGCCCCGGCATTTTTGTTTCCCGATAAAATGCGCTCGCCGGCCGCACGATCCGAAGCTTGTCCGGAAGTCGCAGTATTCTTATGCCTTTTACTTATTGTAGCAACCTTTCGATTGGCTAAAGCGGGTTTGCCGGGCCCCTGCAGTTTTCCATCTTCCTCCGGGCCCCCGCCAGGTAGGGGAATGGTCACCCGGATAAACCTGCCATGCACCTGTTGATGGGTAAGCTGCTGCGTATAGACCTCGCTCGACGACCGGACGATAAAGGGCTGCCGTTTAAGCATTTTTTTTAAAATATCCCCGGGGCCATGCGCAGCATCTCCATCCGTTTCAAAACACACGAACTCATGAAGGTTCTGCCAGATATCCTTGCCGGTGCGCTTTCTTATATATACGCCGTCGCCGATCTCAATAAGAAAATAATAAAACCATCGCGCCTTCTTTTTAAGGCTTTTTGATTTTACCGGCAGATCCTCTATATACCCGTGACGGAAGGCTTCGCATTCCTTCGACTGAACGCATTGTCCGCATAGGGGGCTACGCGGTTTACAAATAGTAGCCCCGAAATCCATGATGGCCTGATTGTAGGTCCCGGGCGAGTCCGGATCAATCAGCGAGCCGGCAAGGGAATGGTATATCTTTTTGCCTGCCACATCATCAATGGGAGTGGATACGCCGAAATACCTGGAAATCACCCGTAGCACATTACCGTCGACCACCGCCCGGCATTCGTTGAAAGCAAAGGAGGCAATGGCCGCCGCCGTATAAGGACCGATACCCTTTAGCTTAAGGATCTCTTCATAGGCAGAAGGAAATTTTCCCCCATGCTCCTCAACCAGGGTCCTGGCCGTATGGATCAGGTTTTTGCAACGCGAGTAATACCCAAGCCCTTCCCACATCTTATACACCTGCTTTTCAGGAGCTTTGGCCAGCGCAAACACCGTAGGAAAGGCCTTGATAAACCGTTCATAATAGCCTATTCCTTGCTCTACCCGGGTTTGCTGAAGCATGATCTCGCTTAGCCATATTTTATAGGGGTCCTTTTCCCCCTTCCAGGGCATAATGCGCCTGTTTTGAACGGCATTCCATTTCAACAGCTTACGGGTAAAATCAGCTTTCATACTTTCCTGCCAAAAATGGCGTTTAAGGAAGTAACAATAGGAAAAAAGCTGATATAACCATAAATTTTATTTAAATTCATTATCAATAATTTACAGTTTTCTTGCTTTTTTGAAAATTAACGTTTAATTTCATTAATGAATTGATTGTGTGCTATTTGCCATATAATTAGAATTAAACCTACAATAAACTTCATTATTATGAGAAAAGCAGACCTCGTTAACCAAATATCTGAAAAAACAGGTATCCCGAAGGTTGATGTATTGGTTACGCTGGAAACCATGTTTAAAGAGATAAAAGATACGCTCTCGCAGGGTGAAAACATTTATATACGCGGCTTCGGGAGTTTTATTACCAAGAAAAGAGCTGCAAAAATCGGTAGAAATATCAAAAAGAATGTTGCTGTGCACATTCCTGAACACTATATTCCTGCTTTTAAACCAGCAAAAGAATTTGTTGCTGAAGTTAAAAAATTACAATCCGTTAAAGAAGATCAGCCAAACACCGATGAGGAGGCGTAATTTAGCGCCTAAACCATGTCGAGTTGAAAAAACAACAGATCATTCTTGTTTCAGGCGCGGCGGCCTTTCTTTGTATTCTTTATTTTTTCGGACGCACGCTTCCGCCTAAAAAAGTTTCCACAGAAGTAAAAACAGAGTCCAAGAAGTCATCATTTGATATCGAGGCCATGCTGCAAGCCTCTAAGAATCAGTTAACAGCTGATCAGCAAGCCTATTTGACCACCCTTGAAAATTCCGTGGTCAGGGGAGATGTAAAAGATCAGCAGGCGGCAGTTTATAAGCAAATAGCCGCATTTTACCGCGATTCCGCCCATCTTCTATTGCCATTCGCCTATTATACCGGGGAAGCCGCTAAATTGGAAAATTCTGAAAAAAGTCTCACCTTTGCTGCCCGTTTCTTTTTAGAGAGCTTCCGCAGACAGGAAAATCCCGATTTGAAACGCTGGATGGCGGATGAATCCAGAAAGCTGTTTGAAAAAGCATTAGAGATCAGTCCCGACAATGATTCCCTCAAAGTTGGACTGGGAAGCTGCTATCTTTTCGGAGACATCAGCGATAATCCCATGCAGGGCATCACGATGATACGGGAAGTGGCAGAAAGAGATCCCGAAAACATGTACGCCCAATTTATGTTGGGCGCGGGAGGGCTGGTATCGGGGCAATTGAACAGGGCGATCGAACGGTTATTGACCGTAGCTTCCAAACAACCGGATAACGTGGAGGCAAAACTGATGCTTGCAGAAGCATATGAAAGAAAGCTGGATAAAGAAAATGCCATAAAATGGTATGAAGAAGTGAAGGGTCACGTAAACAACGCGGAGATCACGCAGGAAATAGACAAGAGGATCAACCAATTGAAAAAATAAGCCCTCGCAACAGGCTTTGTTTATAAAGGATTTACAATATTATTTAACTAAAATCATTGCAGACTTATGCCTTGTGGTAAAAAAAGAAAGCGTCATAAAATAGCAACGCACAAGCGTAAAAAAAGACTGAGAAAAAATCGTCATAAGAAGAAGAGCCGTTAACCTTCTGATTATAACGGGCCGGTTTTAACAACCGGCTCTTCCTTCCTATCGCTGAACTAATTATTTGTCTTCTATTGTAGACGATTATCTGGCGTAACTTGTACTGATACCTGACAAATAATTCCTCTTCAGCGCTTCTCTTGCAGTGAGACGGTTAGATGTAAAAGATGTATACGCTTGAATAAGGAACTTATTATAAACGCTGCTCCCCTGGGCGTGGAAATCGCCCTCTTAGAGGATAAGAAGCTGGTAGAACTTCATCATGAAAAAACTGATGCCAGTTTTGCCGTGGGGGATCTGTATTTGGGTAAAGTAAAGAAGCTGATCCCCGGGCTGAATGCTGCATTTGTGGATGTCGGCTTTGAAAAGGACGCCTTTCTTCATTATACCGACCTGAGCCCGTATGCCCGCTCCTTGCTCAAATTCACCCAACTGGCTATTAACGATAATAGTCCTGAAGGGTTTGACTACTCCTCGTTTCATATAGAACCGGAGATCGTTAAAACAGGAAAGATCAATGAGGTGCTGAGCGGAAAACCCAATATACTGGTTCAGATCCTCAAGGAACCTATTGCCGCAAAAGGTCCCAGGCTAAGCTGCGAAATTTCTTTGCCCGGCCGCTTCGTCGTCATCACCCCCTTCAATGATATTGTAGCCGTTTCCAGGAAGATCCATTCTTCCGAAGAAAGAAAACGTTTACAAAAGATCATCGAAGCCATTAAACCGAAAAACTTCGGCGTAATTGTACGGACGGCGGCGGAAGGAAAAAACACCGCGGAACTCCATGAAGACCTTACCATGCTGGTAGAAACATGGAAGCTGATTCAGAAAAATCTTAAGGGGGCGGTCTCTCCTACAAAGGTGCTGAGCGAGCAAACCAAAACGACAAGCATGTTGCGCGATCTGCTGAATGAGGACTTCAACAAGATCGTGGTGAACGACCGCAATATCTTTAACGATACAAAAAGCTATATTCAACGCATAGCGCCTGAGAAATCAGATATTCTCTCCCTTTATAATAACGGCCTGCCGATATTCGATCAATATGGCATTACCAAACAGGTAAAAGCCGCTTTCGGGAAAACGGTAAACCTGCCCAGCGGGGCTTACCTGATCATCGAACATACCGAGGCCCTGCACGTGATAGACGTCAACAGCGGCTATAAAAGCGTGAGCAATAACCAGGAGCAGAATGCCCTTGAAACCAACCTGGAAGCTGCGGCAGAAATATCGCGCCAGCTAAGGCTCCGGGATCTCGGAGGCATTATTGTGGTGGATTTTATCGATATGAAGCTTCCGGATAACAAGCGGAAGCTGATGGAATCCATGGAAGAATTCATGCGACCCGACAGGGCCAAGCATGCCGTGCTTCCGATCTCCAAATTCGGGCTTATGCAGATCACCCGGCAAAGGATGAAGCCCGAAATGAACATTAATACGCAGGAGGTTTGCCCCACCTGTAACGGCACGGGAAAGATCTCTTCTACCTTATTGCTGGAAGATCAGATTGAAAAAAACCTCAGCTACCTGATCACGCATCAGCACAAAGACCTAACCCTGGCTGTTCATCCTATCCTCTATTCTCATTTCACCAAGGGCTTCTTCTTACGGTCCAAGCTATGGAAATGGAGATGGAAATACGGCCAAAAAATAAAGATCAAGGCGAACACCAGTTACCATTTGACCGAATTTCATTTCTTCGACAAGCACGAAGAAGAGATCAAGCTTTAGCGCATAACTCCCCGACCTTTTCCCAAAACTCTAATAGCCCGGGTTCTGAACGAGTTTGGCATTTACATCCAGTTCGGAGCTGGGAACAGGCAATACCAATTTATTATCATCATAAGGAAGGCCGTCTATATCTAGTTGCAGTCTCTTTAAGGTCCATAGCCTGTCGCCTTCAAAAGCCAGTTCCCTGAATCTCTCTTCAGCAAAAATACTTTCATCGTCTATAGAGGTAAGCAGGGAAGCCCTTGCCCTGCCCCTTACGGTATTCAGGTCGTCCAGAGGATCTACGCCGCCAATAGGCGCGCCGCCCTTGCGATAGTTGGCCTCTGCCCTGGTCAGGTACATTTCGGCGAGGCGCACAACGGGGATCACTTTATAAAAGGACGACCATTTCCTGGTGTGCAGGCCATCTGCTCCGACGATGCTGTATCCGTAATAATAGAAGTCGCCGCGGTTATCTTCCGGTTCATATATATCGATATGCGAAGGATCTACTTTGACATCCCCGCGGCCTCCGCCGATCGAAGGCTCGTCGTCCGAGTAGTTGGCCATATAAAATGTGATCAGACCGAAGTTTGCCGTACCTGAATTACTCTGGCTGGTCTGCTGGATGGCAAAAATATCTTCGCTTGAGTTAGCGGCGTTATTAAAAGAACCCGCATATGTTGTCGGCAATTCATAATTGCCCGACTCGATCACCGCATTTGCTTCTTCCGCCGCGCCGGCCAGATTACCCTGGCTTAGATAAACCCTGGAGAGGATCGCCCTTGCCGCAGACGAAGACGCTCTTGCTTTTTCAGCAATCTCGGGAAGTCCCTCGGCGGCATCAACAAGATCATCGATCACCTGAGTATATATATCGCTCACGGTGGCGCGGGGCAGCAGGTGTTCGGCGGCGTTATATTCATAAACGGCTTTGGTCATCAGCGGCACGGCCAGATTGGTCGTTGTGTTACCCGCCGACCAGGGCTTTCCATAATATTTTACCAACTCAAAATAAGCCAGGCCCCTGATGAATTTAGCTTCGGCGGCAACAGCTTCCCTTTCGTCTTCATCTACCAGTTCAATCTTGTCCAGGACAACATTGGCAATATTGATAATGACATAAGCATTCTCCCATATATTAAAAGCGGTCAGATTGGTCTCTATCTGGGTTTTATCATTCAGGTCCACATAGTCGACGAAAGAGCCCGCAAAATAGATCTGCTGCTCTGCAGCCAGCAGGTCGGCCGTAAGGAGAAAAGATTCGCCGAACGCGTCGGCGTCCTGCAACTTGCTATAACCGCCAAACAGAACGGCTTTAACATCGTCGGATGTTTTGATATCGTCGGGATCAATGTTCTGCTGGGGAGAGATATCCAGTTTCTTATTACATCCTGCGGCGATCAGGACGACGGCAAAAATGAATGAAAAGGATCTTATGAAGTTCATGGTTCGGTTTTTAAGGATGATCAGAAACGAATGTTAACGCCTGCGGTTATGGTTCTTGCCTGCGGTATGGAAAAGAAATCCTGGCCTCCGGCTATATTCCCGATCACATAGGTATTCACTTCAGGATCGGCGATATACTTGGTAAAGGTAAGCAGGTTCATGCCCGACAGGTAAAACCTGGCGGAAGACATTCTCCATCTTTGGGTAATAGAAGACGGCAGCGTATATCCCAAAGCAAAGTTTCTTAACCGGATATAAGAACCGTCATAAAGCCACCTGGAAGACATTCTGTATCCTGTAGAATAGAATATGCCGGCCCTTGGAACATTGGTGATATCGCCCGGCTGTTTCCAGCCATTCAACTGGTCGGTCGTCTGGTTGTCGAACCCGTTTCCGAAGCTGGAAGAGCTATACTGACCGCCGAGATCAAGAATGTTATTGCCCTGTACAAAGTTAAATTGTATGGAGAGGTCGAAGTTCGCATAGCGCAGGGTGTTGGTTAAAGC
>DEHV01000058.1:36360-72654 GCA_002352105.1 Chitinophagaceae bacterium UBA2791
CCGACCAGGTTGCGGGAATTAAGCGTGAGCTCGATACCCTTGTTCTCCATTTTCCCGAGATTCTGCAAAACAGAAGTAAAGCCTGTGCTGGCAGGAACATTCACATTTAACAGCAGGTCGCTCGTTTTTTTATGGTACAGGTCTATTTCGCCGCTGAGCCGGTTATTCCACAATCCGAATTCAGCGCCGATATCGAACTGGGCCGTCTTCTCCCATTTCAGGTCGCGGCTCGGCAGCTGATCGGGAACATAACCCGGAAGGGAAGGATAGTTAGACACTTCATACAGCCCCAGAAAACCGTTTTCCCCTATCTCCGCGTTACCGGTCAGCCCATAGCTGGCCCTCAGTTTAAAATAGCTCAGCAAAGAGGAATTGCGTAAAAAGGATTCTTCGGAAAGGATCCAGCCTATCGACGCGGCAGGAAACAACCCATAGCGGTTATCCGGCGCGAAACGGGAAGATCCGTCGGCGCGCAGGCTCGCCGATACCAGGTACTTGTCGAGAAGCGCATAATTTGCCCTTGCAAAATAGGACAGGAAGGAATACCTGGCGCCGGACGAACTCCCGGACACGATATCGGTGGCGCCCGAAAGATTCTTTATGGCGTCGGAGGGATAGCCCTCGCCCTGCATATTGCTTTTCTTGAGATCATTCTGAAGATAACTCATCCCCGCCACGGCCCTTAGCGTATGATCGCTTCCGATAGAAGGCGAAAAAGTAAAATAGTTATTGGTATTCACGCTTGCCGATTGTGAGAACATGCTGGCGCCCAATCCCAGGGGCCTGCCATCCGTGGATTCCTTACCCAAATAATATTCCTGGTAAAGGTTCAACACATCGGCGCCCAGTTCCGACCGGAAGGCCAAAGAAGGGGTAATGTCCACATTCGCATAAATATTGCCGAAACTCCTGTACGTAACCTGCTTGTCAAAGCTGAATTGCGCGTCAAACAAACCATTTGCATAAAGCGTATAGGGGTTTAATTCGCCTGTCTCGGGATCATGCGTGGGCGAAAATGGCAGTTGCGCCACCAGCTGACCCGGCGTAGAAAATGCATTGTCATGTGAAACCCTGTCCAGCTGCGAACGGTTTAAAGCCAGGTTAAACCCGATGCTTATCCTGTCGGAAATATTATGGTCGAGATTCAGCCTGCCGCCATAGCGCTGAAAGGTATTGTTGATCACGACGGCCTCCTGCTTATTATAAAACCCGGAAGCGTAAAATTTTGTCTTGTCTGTGCCGCCGCTGACCGAGATATCGGCCTGCTGCGTTTGTGCATTTTTGTTATACTGCAGGTCTTCCCAATTGGTATTTATTTCTCCGCTTTTCCAATCCTGAGTCCCCAGGGCAAAATCCTGCGGGTTGAAATAATACGTGGTCAGGAAATCGGTAAGGTCTTCCACCGCCTCCGTTATCGATCCATATCCGCTGATGCCATTGTTAAAATCATAAGTGGCGTCGTTCAACAGGGCCTGATCGAATAACTGCACATATTGCTGCGTATTCATAAACCCTTTTTTGCGCGTGGGATTGCTAAACCCTGTGGAGAGGTTAACGTTCACCACCGACTTTTTACCCATCCTTCCTTTTTTGGTCGTCACCAGTATCACGCCGTTGGCGGCGCGGGCGCCATAGATAGCGGCGGCAGAAGCGTCTTTTAATACTTCAATGGATTCGATATCGTTAGGGTTGAGGTCTACCAACGGATTGGTTTCCTCATTCGTTTCATCAGAGAGAGAAGTAGAAACAACAGGCAAGCCGTCTATCACATACAATGGCTGGCTGCTGGCTGAAATAGAAGAGGTTCCGCGGATCCTCACTTTTATAGCCTGTCCCAGCTTGCCGCTGCCCGATTCAATATTAAGTCCGGCAGCCTTACCCTGCAACGCCGATTCAAAACTGGGAACGGGCACATTTTCCACTTCTGCCCCCTTTATCTGGGAGATGGAGCCGGTCAATTCCCTTTTCTCTGATTTCCCATAGCCTACCACCACCACCTCGGTCAATCCGCTTACTGCGGGAGCCAGGGAAATATTCATACTGGAGCCAACAGGAACTTCCTGTTCTTCATAACCCGTATGAGAAAAAATAACTGCTGAAACAGGAGCCTGCGCCGTTATTTGAAAGGTTCCGTCTGCCAGCGTAATGGTATTCTGAGTAGAGCCCTTTAACTGAACCGTTACGCCTTCCAGGGCGCCGCCGGTTATCGCATCGGTAACTCTGCCTGTCAGTTCCCTGACCTGGGCGTGAATAGAAGAAACCCCTAGCAGGGCGAATACAAGGGCTAAGCCAAAAGATCTTTTCATTGGATGAATTTTATGGATTATACCACGTAAAGAGTAAGTAAGAAGAGATTTTTTTAAAAAGTTTTAGAAAATCCCTGACATACTACCGTCCATACGTTGTAACGCAAAAAAAGAAAAATTAGTCTCTATTTCTATTGCCCCCCAAAAATATCATAATATATTGAATTAAAGTTGCTATTGATGCCAAAGCCGCTACCAGATAAGTCATCGCGGCCCATTTCAGGGCGTCCTTGGCCTTGGGGTACTCCTGGGCAGTGGTGATCCGGGCGGTATTCAGCCAGGCCAAAGCTCTTTTACTAGCGTCAAATTCCACAGGAAGGGTAACCAGCGAAAACAGGGTGGTCATTGCAAAAAGAGCGATTCCTGCTAGCAACAGGGCCGGAAATACATTGATAAGCAATATCCCTGCCAGCAAGACCCACTGCACGATCCCGGAGCTGAACTGCACCGCTGGCACTAGCTTACTTCTCATTGTAAGCCATTGATAACCAGTAGCATGCTGAATCGCATGCCCGCATTCATGAGCAGCGACAGCCGCTGCTGCAACGGAGGTCCCATTATACACGTCGGGGCTAAGATTCACGGTTTTGGTCAGCGGATTATAATGATCTGTCATAAAACCCTGCACAGAAGTTATCTGAACATCATAAATGCCATTATCCCTTAACATTTTCGCGGCTACCTGGCTACCCGACATGCCGGACAAGAGCTGAACCTGGCTATACGCATTAAACTTACTCTTAAGAACGCCGGACACCAGCATGCTAATACCTAAAAATATAAGAGAAATCACTAATATGGATGGAGGCATGGGCTATTTGTTTTTACAATTAAATAATAAACTGTTATCAAATCAAAAACCAAATTTTTTTTCCGCCAAATTGAACGTAAAAAAAGATATTTTTTCGCATGTTTTGTCATTAGATAAGTAAGTGAGAAACAATGGCTGACAAATTATCAGCGAGTCGTTTAGCTATTTGTTAATCTTTCGTAAACAATTGATTATTATATGGTTAAATTGTGCCTGGTAACGCGCCGGCTAAATTCAGCCGAACCATTAAAATTATACACAAGACCAAAAATTTATTTTGTTATCTGGAGCTAATTTGTAATTTAGTGCAAGAATTTAATGGGTTAGTAAGTAAGGGGTCGGCAGCAATGTCGACCCTTTTACTTTTTAAAAACGCTGCTGTTTTTATCTCTTTTTTCCCCGCAAACGGTTTGGTTTTTCATCATTGATATCGCCCCCGGATCTGCTTCGATTTTGTTCGCCTGATTTTTATCCTTTCAACCCCTAACAAATATAATATCCCTTTTTCATGAGGTATTAACCAATGCTTCAACAAGGCAAACTGTAACTTTACCGCATGAGTAAAGTTAAAACTGCATTCTTTTGTTCCAACTGTGGTTATGAAAGCGCCAAGTGGGCCGGCAAATGTCCTTCCTGTGAAAACTGGAATACCTTTGTTGAAGAAGCTGTTCATAAGGACCCGGATAAATCTGTTAACGAATGGAAAGAGTTCCGGGATGCGAAGAGGGAATCAAAGATCATCGCNNGGATTGCTGATGAAAGACGTGCGCATACTGTATGTGAGCGGGGAAGAAAGCGAACAGCAAATTAAAATGAGAGCTGATCGTTTAAACATTAAACATCCCGATTTTTATTTACTGACCGAAACGTCTACCCAGCAAATTTTCCGGGAACTAAAAAAGATCAAACCTCAGTTGCTGATCATCGATTCTATTCAAACGCTTCAATCTCCTCATATTGATTCGTCGCCGGGAAGCGTTTCCCAGGTAAGGGAAACAGCAGCCGAACTGCAACGATTTGCCAAGGAAACCAATATACCGGTGATCGTGATCGGACATATCACCAAGGATGGCGCCGTCGCAGGGCCAAAGATATTAGAGCATATGGTGGACGCCGTTTTGCAGTTCGAGGGCGATCGTCATTACGCATACCGCATCCTGCGCACGCTGAAGAACCGGTTCGGCAGCGCCTCCGAATTGGGGATATACGAGATGACCAGCGACGGCATGCGGGGCGTCACCAATCCCAGCGAAATACTGATCACTCAAAAAGAAGAACAGCTTAGCGGTATCGCAATTGCGGCTACCATCGAAGGCATGCGTCCCTTAGTGATAGAAGTGCAGGCCCTGGTTACCCAATCGGTTTATGGAACGCCTCAGCGAACCGTTAGCGGGTTCGATCTCAGAAGACTGCAACTCCTGCTGGCCGTTCTGGAAAAAAGAGGCGGTTTCCATTTTGGTATGAAGGATGTTTTCCTGAATATCGCAGGAGGTATAAAAGTGGAAGACCCTTCCATCGACCTGGCTGTATTGTCGGCCCTGCTGAGTTCTTATGAAGATATTCCCCTGCCCCAGCAGATCTGTTTTGCGGGCGAAGTAGGATTGAGCGGGGAGATCCGGGCCGTAAACCGCATAGAACAACGCATTGCCGAAGCGGAGAAGCTGGGATTTGAAAAAATAATCGTTTCCAAATACAACCTGGGCCGGGGAAGAGAGGGAAAAACCAGCCTTCTCCATCAATCATTCAATATTGAGATCATAACAATGGCAAGAGTGGATGAACTCTATCAATATCTTTTTTGACGCCGCCAGCCCAAGCGCTTCGCCGAATCATTGACAAACGCCATTGTATCCGTTTTTTTAATGAACCCGAACGAAAGGTTTTATTGCAACAGGCCTGGCAATGCTATCATCGTTTTACCCGCTAACCTAACCGGAGTGATAAAAAAAGCCGTTGCCGATATCTTTCATTTGCTGTATCCCAGGTTATGCCCGGGATGCGGAAATGAGCTAGGAAAAACAGAAACCATTTGCCTGTCGTGTATACACGATCTGCCGCTCACCGGTTTTTGCAATCATGCCGGCAACCCCGTTGAAAAGATCTTTTGGGGAAGATTGCCGGTTACTGACGCCTCCGCTTATCTTTATTTTACCAAAAGATCAATACTCCAAAACCTTATGCATGCGTTTAAATACCGGGGGAATATAGCTGTCGGACAGTTCCTGGGCAGAAGAATGGGAGAAGCGTTAACGCGATCGGGAAGGTATAATGATATTGATGCCATCGTTCCGCTCCCCTTATTTTATAAAAAGGAAAGAAAAAGAGGGTATAACCAGGCTGCCGTATTGAGCAGCGGGATCGCTGAGATTACGGGCTTTGAACTATTTTCGGATATTATTGTCCGGCTGGGGCCTGCTCCATCGCAAACAAAAAGAAACCGTGAACAGCGATGGCAGAATACCGAGGCGCAGTTTGAGTTGAGGCAACCGCAGAAAATTGCAGGCAAACAGGTATTGCTGGTGGACGATGTCATCACGACGGGAGCAACGCTTGAATCCTGCGGCATGGAATTGCTGAAAGCGCCCGGACTTCGGTTAAGCATTGCCGCGCTGGCTTATACCTCGCTATAAAATGTAAATTGCAGCGCGCTGCAATTGTTTACCGGTAAGATCTTATGCCGGCTATAAAAACTATCATTGCCCGTGATGAAACGATATAACGCTTTTACCGCTTGCCTTCTGTTGGTATTCTTCGCCTGCCTGCTATGGTTACCGGCTTGCCGTAAGACCGCTTTTATCTCCGGGAAAGAAGCCTCGCTAAGCGTTTCCGCAGATACGCTTCATTTTGATACGCTTTTCACCTCCACAGGTTCGGTAACGCAATATTTTAAAGTATTCAACAACAATGACCGGCGATTGCTGATCTCCGAGATCGTCTTAGAGGGAGGAACTCCCTCGAATTATAAGGTCAACATAAACGGCTTCCCAGGCCCCTCTCTCAGCAATATTGAAATGGAGGCCAATGACAGCCTCTATGTTTTTGTAACGGTAACCATCGACCCTACGACCGCAAATCTTCCCTTTTTAGTGGAAGATAGCATCCGCATCCGGTATAATGGCAATGAACGATGGGTGCAGTTGCAGGCATGGGGACAAAACGCTCATTTTTACCGCTCGGCGCTCATCAACAACGATACCCGCTGGACAAACGAAAAACCTTATGTGATCATCGGCGGATTGGCGGTGGAAGAACAGGCTACTCTGACCATCGAAAAAGGAAGCCGCATATACCTGCACGCCGACGCTCCTTTTATTGTCGGGGGAACGCTGCTGGCCCAGGGAGAAGAACAGGACAGCGCCAAGATCATTTTCCAGGGCGACCGCCTCGATGATCCCTATCGCGATTTTCCCGCCGCATGGCCGGGAATCTATTTCCGGGAGAACAGCCGCAACAATGTCCTCCGGCATGTGATCGTCAAAAACGCGTACCAGGGAATCGTAGCAGAAGGGCCTTCTGTGAATGCCAACCCCAAACTGAAGCTGCAGCAATGCCAGATTGATAATTGTTATGATGCCGGCATTATGGGTATCCAATCCGCTATTGAAGCCGAAAACTGCCTGATCAGCAACTGCGGTAAAAACATGCAGTTGTTGTATGGGGGCCATTACCGCTTTACGCACTGCACCGTAGCTGCTTACGGCAACACATTAATAGCGCATACGCAACCGGTATTGGCCATCGCCGACTTTATCGATCGCGGCGACCAGGTTCATACGGCAGACATGGACGCCTTGTTTACCAACTGCATTTTCTGGGGCCAGGGCGGCACAATAGAAAACGAGGTGGTAACGGTCAAAAAAGGCAATGGCCCTTTTAATGCTGATTTCCGCCATTGTTTATGGAAGATAAAAACACATCCGGAGCATACCGTATCCTCGGGTATGATCGAAAATGAAGACCCTATTTTTGAGAACACGGACGCCAAAAAAGAAGCCTATAATTTCCGTTTGAAAGAGGGTTCCCCGGCCATCGACAGGGGCCTGGATACCGGCCTGACGACGGATCTCGACGAAACGCCGCGCGACAGCGGCCTCCCCGACCTGGGCGCCTATGAAAAGAAATAACAAGGAAGCCGGGCAGATCCGGGCGCCTCCTGAATGGCCGCAAAGACCATAGGAACCGGAACTATTTTTCAGCCGCTTCAACCTTTTAGCGCGATTTTTGTATTATTATACAGCCGATATTCCCCATTTATTAAAACACTAAAAGATGCTTAAGCTCTTAGTTTTATCCGGTCTAATTATGTTTAACACATCCATCTACGATTTTAAAGTTCCTTCGCTTGACGGAGGCGATATCGATTTCTCCGCTTATAAAGGAAAGAAAATATTGATCGTAAATACCGCTTCCAAATGCGGGTATACGCCCCAATATGCCGAACTGCAGAAATTATACGAGCAACAAGGAAAGAACCTGGTGATCGTAGGTTTCCCGGCCAATAATTTCAAGGGCCAGGAGCCGGGCTCCAATGAAGAGATCAAAGAATTCTGCAAAAAGAACTATGGCGTAACCTTTCCTATGGCGGCAAAGGTATCGGTGCAGGGCGATGATATCCATCCCGTCTTTGCCTATCTTGTCAGCGAGGCCAATAAATTAGGGATAAAAGATCCGATACAATGGAATTTCACCAAGTTCCTCGTGAATGAAAAAGGAAAGCTCGTGGCGGTGTTCAATAGTAAAACAACGCCGCTGAGCCCGGATATAGCCAAATACCTCAACTAACCCTTTTACCGGCGCGGCATATTGCCTTCCGAAAACTTTTCAGGTTGTTTAACCGGGGCGGCAAGCAGATCGCGCCAAATCAGGCAACTCCTTAATAATTGATCGAAAAGGGCTTAGCTGCGTATGCGCTTGGCGCCGGCAGTTGCTGAAAACTGCCAGGCCATGGGATCAAAAAGGGCCTGCCTCCGTATGCGCCCTTCGCAAACAATCAGACCGATCGGCTGCTGCCTGTTCAGCAACTGAAAATCCAAACAAAGTCGTCACCCGAAAACCTGGTTATGGATTTTCATCAAGCTCTCTGTAACTTGCCGCCATGATGTTCAGGGATGTTATCGGTCAATATGAGATAAAAAAACACCTGGTAGACATGGTTATGCACAACCGGCTTAGCCATGCCCTGCTATTCCTGGCAAAGGAGGGAAGCGGTGGACTTCCCCTCGCGATCGCTTTTGCCCGGTACATCATGTGCGAAAAAGTAAGCGGCGGGCAAGGAACCGGCTCCCCCTCTTTATTTGGAGAAGAGCCGGCGGAAGATCTACCCTCGTCTTTTCCGCCGGATGCCTGCGGCGCCTGCAGCTCCTGTTCAAAAACAGCGGCGCTGGTCCACCCCGATATTCATTTTTCTTACCCGGTCATCCCCAGGAAACCCGGAGACAAGCCCCTTAGCGCTGATTTTATTTCGGAATGGCGCGATTTTGTGGCCGGGCAGCCCTACGGCAATGCATACGACTGGCTCCAGTTCATCGGCGCGGAGAACAAACAGGGCAATATTTCCGCGCATGAGTGCAATGAGATCATCCGCAAGCTCAGCCTGAAAAGCTTTGAAAGCCGTCATAAAATACTCATCCTGTGGATGCCGGAATACCTCGGCGCCGAAGGCAATAAACTACTTAAACTAATAGAGGAACCCCCGCCGGACACCCTTTTTATCCTCGTTGCCGAAAATGAATCCCTGATACTGCCTACGATCCTTTCCAGGACGCAACTGGTTAAGGCGCCGCCTATTGAAACCATCTATATCGAACAGGCGATGACCGAAAAAGCCGGGATAAGCCCTGAACAAGCCAGGCAGATCGCACTTATAGCGGAGGGAAATTACAGGGAAGCGCAACAACTCGTCGGAGAAGCCGGGGACGACTGGGAGGGGTTGCTGAGGGAATGGCTGAACGCCATCCTCAGATCGGGACCCATTGCCCAGGTAAAATGGATAGAAGGGATGAGCAAGCAGGGAAGGGAAAAACAAAAACAGTTCCTCCGGTATTTTAACCACCTGCTGCACCAGGCCATCCGGCTGCAGGTAATGGGCGACCATCAGCTTCCGCTCCCCGAAAATGAACGGGATTTTGCGATCCGCCTGAATAAGATGGCCGGTATAGCGCAGCAACAGGCAATTATCGAGGAGCTCGACAAAGCCTCCTATCATATTGAACGAAATGCCAACGGCAAAATGCTGTTCCATGCCCTTACCATTAAACTCTACCATATCATTGCCGATAAATCCTTAATTTTGATTGGTTGAGTAGGGAGCGTGCGGACGGGCGACAGAATTTGGAACCATTTTACTTATCTATATTAAAGCCATTCGGGGCGCAGCCAGGAGCTGATCGCCCGTAATAAGTAACGATTGCTGATGCTTTTGACAGCGTACAAACATACGGCGCAACAGCAATTTAATGGATATCCTGCTTCCCGGTCCATAGCTGACTCCCTGGCATGTTAACCATGCTTTTTATCAGGCGATTGTTCAATAGCTGGCCCAGCCAGCGCATGTTAACAGGCCTGACCGGAGTAAATTATATTTATAATGAAAATTACTAGCAATGGGCTGTAGTTCTTGTGGAACCGGAGATGGAAAAACCCCGGCGGGATGTAAGAGCAATGGCGGATGTAGCAGCGGCGGATGTAACCGGATGAATGTACATGACTGGTTGGCGAACCTGCCGATCAGCGATGCCGCAAGCATGTGCCGGGTAGTGGAAGTGAGTTTTAACAACGGGAGCCGAAAAGATTATTTCCGCAATACCACCTTACACTTATTTGAAAAAGGCGATATGGTAGCCGTGGAAGGCGTCAGCGGATTTGACGTGGGAATGATCAATCTCACCGGCGAACTGGTGCGTCTCCAACTGAAAAAAAAGGCAATAAATGAGTTTGATGCGGAAATGCGCAAGGTCCTTCGGCGCGCCGGGGACAAGGATGTGGAACTCATGAAGCAAAATAAAGCGAGGGAAGCCGAAGCGCTTATCCGTTCCCGGGCAATGGCCCGGCAGCTTAACCTGGAAATGAAGGTCAGCGAGGTAGAGTTCCAGGCAGACGGCAGAAAAGCCACTTTTTATTATATAGCAGACGACAGGGTGGATTTCCGCGAACTGATCAAGATATATGCCCGGGAATTCAAGGTGAAAGTGGAAATGCGCCAGATAGGGGCCAGGCAGGAAGCGGGCAAGGTAGGCGGTATCGGCAGCTGCGGCAGGGAACTGTGCTGCAGCAGTTGGCTCACCGATTTTAAGTCGGTCAACACGACTGCCGCCCGGTACCAAAACCTTTCCATCAACCAAAGCAAATTAAGCGGGCAATGCGGGAGGCTTAAATGTTGCCTCAACTACGAACTGGACACTTACCTCGACGCGCTTCAGCATTTTCCTGAAAACGCCGACACCCTCCAGGTGGCAAAGGGATCCGCCCTATTGATCAAAAAAGATATTTTTAAGAACCTGATGTGGTATGTGTTGCCCGATAGCAATAAACAATACCCCCTAACCATCGAACGCGTAAAAAAGATCAAGGCCGATAATAGCAGAAACATTATTCCCCAGGAACTGGAACCGGTCGAAGTGACAACGAGCAAACCCAAGGAAGTGGAACCGGAATATGCCGACCTGGTGGGGCAGATCAGCCTGCGCACGCTGGACAAGGCGGAAAAAAAGAAACGGCATTCAAACCGGAACCAACGGCAGGGACAGGGAGGTTCGCCGCAGCAACGTTCTTCAAAGAATACAAATTCAGGCAACAGAGGAGGAGGCAATGCCCCTCCCAGATCGCCAGGAGGCGAAAACAGGGCCCAGGGTCCTTCTTCCTCCGCCGGAGGGGCAGAAAACCGGGGGGCTGCAAATAAAGGCGGCGCTAACAATAACCGGGGCAACCCCAACAACCGAAGGAATAATCCTCCCCAGAAACCCAAAAAAAACTAGAGACCCCGGCATAGTCAAAGCGTCGCGTTCAAATCGGACTGGCCGCGCTAACATGCGAACGCGGTGCAGCAATGCCGTATTGGTCCAGCCAGTTCAAATCAGGCTGGCCGCGCTAACACGGTAGCGCTGGCAAATAAAGACTGGCATCTCCTGAGAGCGTGCAACACTTTGTTTATCACGCATAATCTCTCTTAAAAAACTGTTGTTTCGGGCGGGAGGGATTGTTTGCAACGCAACATTTTAGTAAATTGACCCGTCCTATGTAAGAAAAATTGATTACTTTATATTAAAACAACCTGTAAACGCTAATTCAACCATTATGGCATTTTTTAAATCCGGAAATCCGACCCTTAACGAAAAGACCTTTGAAAAAAGCGCTCAGGCTGCCCCTTACAACAGCGGAGAGCTGACCATGACCCAACAGGGCGCGCTAAATAAATTCGGCATGATGATGTTGCTGATACTCGCCTCGGCCTCTTTCACCTGGAAAGCTGCTGGAGACGGGGTCAACGTGATGCCATATGTGATCGGTTCAGCTATCGGGGGACTGATCGTCGCGCTTATCATTTCTTTCCGCCCGAAATCGTCCGGCATCCTGGCGCCGATTTATGCGCTGGTAGAAGGCGTATTTGTAGGCGGCATTTCAGCGTATTACAATGACGCTTTTGCGGAGATCGCGCCCAATATCATTACGCAGGCGGTGGGATTGACTTTTGGAGTGGTTATCGCCATGTTCCTGCTCTATCGCACCGCCGTTCTTCGCGCAACGCCCATGTTCAAAAAAATAGTATTTATTGCTACAGCGGGAATCGCCATATTTTACCTGCTCTCCTTCGTGCTGAGCTTCTTTAGCATCCAGATGCCGTTGATCCATGAGAGCACCAACTGGGGAATTCTTTTTTCGCTGGTGGTAGTTGTCATTGCGGCATTGAACCTGATCATGGACTTCGACCTGATCGAACAAGGCGCGGCCCAGGGCGCTCCAAAATACATGGAGTGGTATGGCGCTTTTGCCTTAATGGTAACCATCGTTTGGTTATACATCGAAATATTAAGATTGCTGTCGAAGCTGGCAAGAAGGGATTAAACGAATACCCTATAAAGAAATAGGCTGTCTGGATCATTCTAGACAGCCTATTTTATTTCGGATCCCGATACGGTAAAAATTCAATTTATACGATACCCGGACGCATCATTTTTAGTTTAAAGCGCTTCATCATCAAATAATAAAAGGTCCAGGTTTTTTGGAGCCCAAACAACGCGCTGTATTTACCTCCCGTCGCCATCCAATAAATTTCCTATTCCGCCAAGCAAGCTGCCTTCCTCTTTACGATTATAGGTTCCATAGGCCAGTATTCTCGCCGCCAACCTGCTGATGGGCAGGGTCTGGATCCATACTTTTCCAGGGCCGCGCAGGGTAGCGAAGAAAAGTCCTTCACCGCCGAAAATGGTGTTTTTAATTCCGCCTACAAACTGGATATCGTAGGCCACTGTCTGTGAAAAAGCGACTATACATCCCGTATCCACTTTTAGCAGCTCGCCCGGTTGCAGTTCTTTTTCCGTAACATGCCCTCCCGCATGAACAAAAGCCAGCCCGTCGCCTTCCAGCTTCTGCATGATGAATCCTTCTCCCCCAAACAAACCCGTCCCGAGTTTGCGCTGAAATTCAATACCGACTGCAACGCCCTTGGCTGAACATAAAAATGAATCCTTCTGGCAAATCATCTTTCCACCCAACCGCAGCAGGTCGAGCGGGATGATCTTCCCGGGATAAGGAGAAGCGAAACTTACTTTTCTTTTACCATGAACATTATTGGTGAAAGCGGTCATAAACAGGCTTTCGCCTGTGAGTAACCGCTTGCCTGCCGATACCAGTTTGCCAAAAATGCCCTGTCTTGGCCGGGAGCCGTCTCCGAAAATGGTTTCCATCACAATGCCGTCCTCCATCATCATAAAGGCGCCGCTCTCCGCGATAGCCGTTTCTTCGGGGTCCAGCTCGATCTCCACGTACTGCATTTCCTCGCCATATATCCGGTAGTCTATTTCGTGATTTGTTCTCATAAAAATTCCCGGGTTTCAGTTAAAACCAACTCCCTATAAAATATTTGTTTACGGGTTGACCGGCCAATCTACGCGCTCTTCTTCTTTTGTCAAACCCATGTTTGATCAGGGTAACGATCATCAACGGGATGAACAACAAGGTTACCGGGGGGATGCCCATCATCGATATCCATTTGCCGCCAAACATCCTGCGCATAGGCCTTCTCAGGCGTTCGGCGATAAGGTACATCGCGGGCACGATGATCAGCGTCATGAAGAACGCGGAGATCAGTCCGAATATGATCGTCCAGGCCAACGGCTTCCAGAAGCGAGCGCTGTCGCCGCCGATAAAGATATGCGGGTTCAGCTCTTCGAACATCGCAATGAAATCTATATTAAACCCTATACCCAGCGGTATCAGCCCGCATATCGCCGCTAACGCGGTAAGCAATACCGGGATGATCCTTGTCTTACCCGCTTGTATAACCGCTTCCCTTGTTTTCATCCCCCGCATGCGGAGCTCGTCGGCAAATTCTATCACCAGGATGCCGTTCTTCACCACTATGCCCGCAAGGCCCACGACGCCCAGGCCGGTGAATGCCACGGAAACGTCCATACCGGTGAGCGCAAAGCCCAGGAATACCCCGATGATGCTGAAGATGATCTCCGTTAAAATGATCACGGGTTTGCTGATCGAGTTAAACTGCAATACCAGGATGATCAGGATCAGCATCAATGCAACAACGAGGGCGGCCAAGAGAAAGGCTCCGGTCTCAGCCTGCTGTTCGCCCTCCCCGGTTTGGGAAATAGACACGCCCTGCGGCTTGTTCTGGAACCTGTCCAGGTGGGATTTTATTTCCTGGTTCACCCCGGTAGGCGTATAGCCCTGCGACTCGAGCACATTGGAACGAAGGATGATCGATCTTTTCTGGTTCTTTCTTTTTACGCTGCCCAGGGTAGTCGTGTAATCAACTTTTACCAGCGAGCTGATCGGGATGCGTTTGATGCCGCCGGTGGAAATATCGCGAAAAACGATATTCATGTTCAGCAGATCGGTCAGGCTTTTACGTTGCAGTTCCTGGTTGCGCAGTTGTATCTTGTATTCATCTTCCCCGTCTTTTATCTTGGAAACCTCTCGCCCGAACAAAGCCGTTCTGATCTCCATGCCGATTTGCGCGGTAGACACGCCTTCGATCATCGCCCGCTCACGGTCAACTGTAAGCGATACTTCGGGATTGGTCAGGTCCACGTCCATCTTTAACTCTTCCACGCCCGGGACCCTGATTGAATCAAGATAGTTTTTAAGGTTAACGGCGGTTTTGATCAGGTCGTCGAAATTTTCGCTGGCCACTTCTATATTGATCGGCGGCTCCGTAGGAGGGCCGCTGCTTTCCTGGTCTACTGATATCTCGGCGCCGGGTATTCCCCTAACAACGGCCCGGATAGAATCGAGGTAGGCGGCCGTAGAGACGCCATTGCGGCGCTGGAACTCCACGAAGGAAACCTGTATCCTTCCCAGCTCCGGCCGGGTGCTTCTGTCGCCGCTGGCAGGGTCTGCCGCGCCAACGCCTACATTGGAAATAATACTTTCAACAATAGGATTGGTTTTCCCGTCTTCCATGCCGAGGGTCTTATACACTCTTTTCTCCAATATCCGGGTCACGGAATCGGTGTATTCCACATTGGTGCCCACGGGTTGCTTCAGATAAACATAGATAAAGTTAGGATCCGCTTTGGGGAAGAACACCACTTTCACCCTGCCCCCGCTTACCGCGCCGACAAAAATGAAAAGGCTTACAAAGAACAGGGCTATTGTTCCCAGGAGCAGGTAAACGGGCCGCCATCCTTTGAGGGACCAGCGCAACAAGGTTTCATATCGCCTCATCAATGCCGGGAGCAACCTGTTCTGGAACGCATGGATAACATCGTTCAACACAAAACGGTTCAACAATACCATCAGCACAAGGAATAAGATCAGGTTGCCGAAAAATGTTTGTCCAACCAGGTCCAGCAAAATGCCAAATCCAACGCCTATCCATAAGCCCGGCTTTTTGAAGATCGCCATTTTGGAAACATCTTTCTCAGGATGATTCATGAAGTCCACTGCAAATACGGGGTTCATGATAAAAGCCACCACCAGCGAGGCCGATAGCGTAAAGATCAACATCACCGGCAGGTAGATCATGAACTTTCCTATAATGCCGGGCCAGAAAAGCAGGGGGAAGAAAGGCGCCAGCGTAGTGAGGGTGCCCGCCAACACAGGGATAAATATTTCCCCGGCGGCCATGATGGCCGATTGTTCGGAATTGATCTTCCCTTTGCCCTCCGTAAATATCCTATGCGTATTCTCTATCACCACTATCGCGTCGTCCACGATGATGCCCAATCCAAACAACAGGGCAAACAGCACGATGAAGTTCAACGTTACATGCGCGCCCACCATCATATCCGCAGCCGGCATGAACATAAAGGCGACAAACATGCTCAGCGGCACGCTCAGCGCAACGAAGAAGGCGTTCACCACTCCCATAAAGAACATCAGGATGATCAGCACCAGCACAAATCCGATCACGATGGTATTCACCAGTTCATGGAAAGAGTTGGCCGCGTTCTTGCTCTGGTCGCCGGTGATCACCACTTTCAGGTTGGGCGGATATTCATTCTTCTGTTTCTCCTGCACCAGGTCCTTTACTATTGCCGCGGTTTCAATAAGGTTTTCGCCCGCTCTTTTAATGATGTTCAGCGTGATCACGTTCTTACCGTCGAGTCGGGCATAGCTTTCCCGTTCCTTGGTCGTATCCTTAATTGCCGCAATATCTTTCAGGTAAATAGGTTGGCCGTTGGTATTTCGCACCACTACTTTTTCTATGTCGTAAGCGGTTTTAAACTGACCCTTTAGCTGAAGATTTCTTTTCATATTGCCCACGTCGAGCAAACCGCCGGAGATGTCCACGTTTTCGCGGGCGACGGCATTGGCAATATCATCGAAAGTAATGCCGGCGCTCTGCATCCGGTAATTGTCCACATTGATCTGGAACTCTCTTTCCGGAGCGCCCACGATGTCGACCCGGTTTATCGCAGGCAGTTCTTCCAGCCGGTCCTGCAATTCATCAGCATACTCCTTTAACCGGACAGGGTCAAAGTCGCCGCTGATGTTCACGTACATGATCGGCATGTCGGAGAGGTTAACCTCCAGCACGGTAGGCTCCTCGGTAAGATCGGTCGGCAGATCGGGCTTGGCCTTATCCACCGCGTCCTTTACTTTCTGCAGGGCGACATCAATATCCACCGAAGCGTCGAACTCAACGATGATGGCGGAATAATCCTGCTGCGAGGTGCTGGTCGTTTTATGGATCTTTACGCCGGTGATGGATTTAAGTTGTTTTTCTATCGGCTGGGTCACCAGGTTTTCAATATCCTTTGGCGAGTTGCCCACATATATTGTCTGGATATAGACAGTCGGGATGACCAGGTCGGGGAATTGTTCTTTGGGAAGCGTAATAAACTGGTACACTCCTATCAACGACACGAAGATCATCATCAGGTAGATGGATGTCCTGTTTTTGATACTCCAGGTAGTAGGGCCAAACTGTTTAAATTTCCCCTTGAAGTTTTCTAACGCGCTCATACAGTTATTTTAAAATTGACTGGGTTGATCCTGTCTTAGTAAATTAATTTACATTGGTAACGATCGTCTGGCCGTCGTACAATCCCTGGAATCCCTCGGTGATCAGCGNNCGTTTCCTGGCCAGCAGCCTTCCGTTTTCTTCAACGGCAACCATCACATACTTTCCTTTCTCATCATTTTGAAGAGTGTTCATCGGCACGGTAACCGTATTATTCGCCTGGTAGTCCTGTATTTTCACGAGCGCGATCTGGTTCGGGCGAAAATCTTTCGAAGCAGGCAGCCTGGCTTCGACATAAAAAGACCGGGAATTCAGGTCGATCGTTTTCCCTTTGACCGTAATCTTTGTTTCAATGGTCTTATTGATATCAGGCAGGCTGATCTGGATCCTTGCTCCCTCATTTACCCTATGCAGATAATTTTCAGGAACCTGCGCGGTTACCTTAAGGTTGTTCGTATTCACGATGCGGATACCCAGGACCGTAGCGGTCTGCGGACTAAAATATTCTCCCACTTTGATGTTCACCATATCGGCTACTCCCGAGATCTGCGCATATACCTCGGACATTGCCGCCTGTTCGCGCAACAAGCCGATCTGTTTAGTGAGATTGTCTACATTATTCTTGGCCTGCAACAGTTCTATTTCCGTACCGATATTTTTTTCCCAGAGATTTTTACGGCGGTCGTACAAAGTCTTGGCAAGGTCCAGCTGGGTCTGGACCTGGTCTATCTGCTGCAACGTTATGGCGTTGTCCAGTTTTAACAACAGTTGTCCCTTGTTCACATAATCGCCTTGCTTAACCAATACGGCGGTTACCTGCCCCCCCATTCCCCGAGGCGTCACATAGGCAATGTTCTCCGCGTCGATCCGGCCCTGCAGTTCGATAAAATGAACAAAGTTTTCGGTTTTAACCGGCGTAACGGCAACCAGCTTTGCATTTAGCGCGCCGGAGGAATCGGATCTGGCCAATTCTTCTTCTATTGCGCGTATCTGCTGATTGAGCTGCGTCTGCTGATCCCTTAGCTGCTGAAGCTGGGCCTTCTTGTCGGTCCCGGCTTCTTTGTCTTTTACGGAAGCGCTGCCGCAGGAAATAGCGAGCGTAACGAAAAAAGCTATCCCGGTTGATCTGTAAATGGAATTCATATTTAAGGTTTTGACGATCATAAAAGTTTAGTTAATGGTATCATTATAATTTTCCCGTTGACCTGAGGTAATCGACCCTTGCGTTAATAGCATCGTACAATGCCGCGTAGTAGTTGTTCTGCGCAGTAGTCAGTTCTGCCTGGGCATTGGTAATTTCAAGGTTCGACCCCAGCCCCTGTTCATATTTGAGTTTGGTTTGATTGTATACCTCTTCGGCCAACTGCATGTTCTTTTCCTGGAACTGCATCGTAGCAATAGCAGAGTTGATGTTCACTTTTGCTTCGGCAATTTCCTTGTCGATCATCAGTTCGAGGTTCTTCAGGTTATTATTGGTTTGTTCCAGCTGCAGCCTGGCATTTTTTATCCTGGCGTCTTTGGCAAAGCCGTCAAAGATCGGCACATTGATGCGCACGCCTATGGAAGATGCGGGAAACCAGGGTTCGCCGGCCTTAAAGAAATCAAACTTATTCCGCATCGCCATCTGGGCGTACGAGGCGTTAAGCGAAACCGTGGGCAGGTAGCTTAACCGGTAGCGTTTGATATTGTACTCGTTAAGTTTTTTGCTCAGTTCCAGTTGCTCATATTCCACTCTTTCCTGGTAGCTGAACTGCGTATCCAGCGCCTCTTCCACGCGCGATTGGTCGGGCAGGGTATCGGTAAGGACCAGTTCATCCCCAACCGGCATTCCCATGAGTATCTTCAACCCCAGGTAAGCGTTCTTCAATTGATTTTCGATGCGAAGCTTTTCCGTCCGAAGATTGGTGAGGCTCACTTCCGCCTTGCTGATATCCAGTTTTTCCGCGAAGCCATTATTGTATATTTCACGGGTATCGTTCAGGAGTTTTTCCAACCGGCTGATATTGGCGTCGATGGTGGACACCTGTTGTTGGCCTGCCAGCAACTGGAAATAGATCTTATAAATATTGGCCTTGATCTGCTCCTGCGTGACTTCCGCCGTTTTTGCCGCAAAATCCATTGCGGTTTTTCTCGCCTGAAGTCCCACGAAAACCTGTCCGTCGAATAACAACTGCGAGAGGTCGGCGCCGGCAGAAGCATTGTATTTGGTTCCGAACTGCGCCTGGACGATACCGAAATCGCTTGGGGGAACGATGGTGTTGCCGTTGCCATCCTTAACGCCCTCCTGCTGCAATACCCCATAGGTTGCCTGGGCGATAAAATTAGGAAAGCTCTGGACAGCCACATTCGGGTAATGGGTCCCGCTAACAGAGGCGCTCGCCTGGGGAAATGCAGCCGCCGTAACCTCGCGGTTTGTCTGACGTTGCATATCGATGCCGAGCAGCGCATTGCGCACCTGGGCGCTGTTTTTTTCCGCATACTCCACCGCCTGCTGCACGGTGAAATGGTGAACGGAGTCCTGGGCTGTTGAAGCAAAAGCCGAAATGACGGCGATCCATAAAACAAACGTTCTCTTTCCTTTTTCTTTTGTTGGATAAGGTCTCATTTTTTTGCTTTTAAACTTTCCTTTTGATATTTTAAGATAAGCCGGTACCCTTTCAGGGAAGCCACTCCAAACAGGAAGTGTTCGATGACCGCTTGCTGGATCTCAGCCAGGTTATATTTAGAAGGCGGAAAAATATCCTGGTTAAACGCAATAAGCATTCCTTCCAGCCGCAGTTTAACGATGATCTCAACATTGATTTCGGGCCGGTAGAGCCCCTCTCTGATCCCCCTTTCCAGGTTCTCCTTTATCATCTGGTACAGGAATTGATTCTTGTAGTTAAGGAACAAATTATATGCCTTGGGATGGAACCGGTTCAGGTCGAAGACCATTGCCGGGTTCATTTGGGTAAACATGTTCCGGATAAAATCTATTACCTGGAATATCTCATGGATGGCATTGCGGGCGCCGGCCTTAAGGTTTTCGCAATTGAATTGAGCGTTGCCGATCACTTCCGCGGTAACCCGGTCTACCAGTTCATCTTTATCGGAATAGTACTGATAGATGGTCTTCTTGGAAACCCCGAGCTGGGAAGCGATCTCATCCATGGTGATCGATCTCACCCCGTAGCGATGAAACAGATCATTTGCTTTTTGAAGTATTCTGTCTTTCAGCTCCATTTTTCAGAAATGACGGGCAAAACTATGGAAACTTTTATCGTAACCAAAGTTTCCAATAAGTTTTTTTATGCCTGTCGCATTATTTTACCGACGGCAGACAAAAAGCGTTGAAACAGCGCTGCGGGAATGTCCGCCGCGGAGCAAGAATATCGCTGCCGGAAAACTGCCGCATCTCGCCAGAGGCTAGGGGAAAAGCGGGGTGGAGATTCTTCCTAGAAATTGCGCAGCGCTTTTATATACCCGTCAAGATTAACGCATTGCGCGCAGGAAGTAAAAATTTATCGCTCCCCTAAAACTTCTTTGACCAGATCTACAACAGAGAGCAGCAGATCGATTTGCCCGCTAAAAGAATCTCCTTAACGCCTGCGCAAAAAGAAATCGGGATATTGAGATAGACCCTGAACCTAAAGGGAAACACTTAGAAGCCGCTCCCGGAAAACGCCGGTCATATTCCGTTAAATACTCCTTCCCGGGAGTATTTCCCCTTTTTCCGATAAGTTCCCAGGGCTTACTTTTGGTTCAAATTCGATTTTATGAAATGGAGGAATATTGCCAAGGGGCTGTTTCAGTATTTTCTACAGGGACTGATCATCCTGGCCCCTATCGCCATCACCGTTTATGCAGTTGCGGCCCTTTTTAATTTTGTTGATAACATTCTGCCCGACATACTGGAAAACATTTTTCCCTACCTGTGGGGGGTGGATGAAAACGGGAACCCGGCAAAACTTCCCGGTTTCGGCTTTGGCCTGGTAGTGCTTGTTGTTATCCTGGTAGGGTATGTTTCTTCTTCCTTTATAGTAAGCCGGCTGGTGGAATTGTTTGATATGATACTGGAGCGGACGCCGGGCATTAAGATCATTTATTCCACCCTGAAAGATTTTTTCGAAGCTTTTGCCGGCAATAAAAGAAAATTTAACCGTTCGGTGCTGGTTTGCCTGCAGGACAGGGATGTCTGGCAGATCGGATTTATTACGCAAAACGAGGTTAACCAGTTTGGCTTACAGGATTATGTGGCGGTATATGTTCCCAAGTCCTACGCTTTTGCCGGACAGCTTTATTTTGTCAAAAGGGATCGCATAAAACCGGCGACAGGCGTTAGCGCCGCCGAAGCCATGAAATTTGCCATCTCCGGCGGGGTTACAGAGATCGAAGACGAGCCTCCGCTAAAGATCGTGCGGGAAAAAGATAGCAACGGCAACTAGGGCGCCGGCGTTTTTAAAAGCTTGATCTGAAGCCCGGTTGCCGGAAAAAACGAAGCAAACAAAAGCGCTCCGCGGCGACAGCCCTGCAGGGGTACAAGAAGTTGGCTGCATAACAAGATGGACTCTGGGATATCGTAAACTTGTCTCTCTGCCGGATACAGGGGGCTAACAGCATAGCCGTTCCGGTCGCGGCAATCTGTATTTCATATACTCTTTTCCGACAGTTAAGATAATAAGAGCCTCCATCGCGAAGGCCTTTATCACAACAAGGCCTTTGAGATACCAATTAATGGGCAGCAGCATACCGGACAGTTTTTAACCGAACATAAAACTTCCATGACCCAAACCTTTAACGATGACCTGGAGCAAGACAATATTGACAATACTGTGTTCAATCCTTACGCTTCCGGTATTTTCCTGGGGGTTTTTTGGCCACCGGCTGATAAACCGCTATGCCGTATTTTTATTGCCCCCGGAAATGCTGGTACTGTATAAGCCCCATATCTATTTCCTGAGCGAACATGCCGTGGATCCCGATAAAAGGCGTTATATCATCCGGGAGGAAGGGGCCCGTCATTATATAGATATCGACAGGTATGGCAAGGCGCCCTACCCACTATTGCCGCGCGACTGGAAGGAAGCGGTAGCCCTCTACTCGGAAGATACCCTCCAGGCCCATGGTATTGTTCCCTGGTGGATAGAAGTGATGATGCGCCGCCTGACGGCTGCTTTTAAGGAAGGGAACCAGGCGAAAATATTAAAACTATCGGCAGAGATCGGCCACTATATCTCCGACGCGCATGTCCCGCTACACGCGAGCAGCAATCACAATGGCCAGCTTACCAACCAGCAAGGCATTCATGGACTCTGGGAATCGAGGGCCCCGGAATTGCTGGCCGAAAAAGAATGGGATTTTTTAATAGGAAGAGCGGATTACATTCCAAACACCTCGCAATTCGCCTGGTCGCGGGTCCTGGAAAGCGCCGCAGCCGCAGATTCCGTTTTGACGCTCGAAAAAAAGCTGAGCGACAGGTTTCCGGCAGACCAGAAATACGCTTTTGAGAGCCGCAATGGCGCGATCATCAAGCAATATTCCAGCCGCTATACCATCATGTATAACCATCTGCTCAACAGTATGGCGGAGCGAAGGTTCAGGCAATCTGTGTATGCTACGGCCTCCTACTGGTATACTGCCTGGGTCAACGCTGGTCAGCCTGACCTGTCAAAACTTGATCATGCCGGCTTTTCAGATGCCGAAACCAAAGAGTTTGAAGAGCTGAACCTGCTATGGCGCCAGGAAAAGATCAAAGGAAGATCCTGCGATTAAGACGAATCTGGCCTGCGTAGGCTTTTTTCAATCGCCCTCGCCCGCCTAGGCTCCTTCGGTGCTACGACGGCCGATGCCGCCCTTAGACCGAATATGCTGTCAGCCAGCGCTATAAATCGAAAAGGCCGAAACATTTCTTAGTAGTATCTTTGCAGCCCAAAATCTACTTAAACAAGAAATACGATCATACAGTGTCTCCAGTCGTTCACAATTTTAATGCGGGTCCAAGCATTCTCCCAAAGGAAGTATTCCGGGAAGCCAGCGAATCTATTCTAGACTTTAACGGAACCGGGCTATCTATCCTGGAGATCGGTCATAGAACCAGTCTTTTCCAGGACGTGATGGATGAAGCCAGATCCCTGGTTAAGGAACTGATGCAGTTAGATGCAGATCACGAAGCCTTGTTCCTGCATGGAGGCGCTTCCACCCAGTTTTTCCAGGTTCCCCTGAACCTGCTGAATGAAAATGAGGTTGCCGCCTATACCGATACGGGCGTATGGGCCGCCAAAGCCATCAAAGAGGCCAAACACTATGGCCATGTTGAAATCGTGTGCAGCAGCAAAGAGGATGGCTATCTTCATTTGCCCAAGGGATTCAGCGTGCCGAAAACCGCTAAATACCTTCATATCACCACCAATAACACCATTTACGGAACGCAATGGCAGGACCTTTCACCTTTCTACAAGGCCGGCGTTCCCCTGGTCGCGGATATGAGCAGCGATATCCTCAGCCGGTCGGTGGACTTTAATCAATTCGATCTGATCTATGCAGGCGCCCAGAAAAATGTGGGCGCCGCCGGGGTAACCCTGGTAATTGTCAACAAAAATATACTGGGAAAGGTCGACCGGCCCATCCCTACCATGCTCGACTACCGCAATCATATTGCCAATGGCTCTATGCTGAACACGCCGCCGGTCTTTGCGGTATATCTGTGTATGCTTACTTTGCGCTGGCTTAAAAAGAACGGGGGCGTAGCGGCAATAGAAAAGATCAATGACCAGAAAGCCTCCCTATTATATCAAACCATAGACGCGCTTCCGATTTTCAAGAGCAGGGTAGCGAGGGAAGACAGGAGTAAGATGAATGTTAGTTTTGTCATCGAAGATCCCGAGCTGGAAAAAGAATTCCTGGAAACCTGCAAGCGCGAAGGCATGGTCGGCGTAAAAGGACACAGGAGCTCCGGCGGTTTCCGGGTATCCCTCTATAACGCTTTGCCGGTTCAAAGCCTGGAAGCCATTACCGGCCTGATGAGAGATTTCGCGCAGAAAAAAGCATAACTATCCGATAACAATAAAATCACTCAATGGCAAGCGTCATTCCATTCAAAGCATTACGCCCGCAACCGCAGTTTGCGCCCAAAGTAGCTTCCCGCCCTTATGATGTGCTGGATAGCGCAGAAGCAAAGGTCGAGGCGCGCGGCAACCCGTATTCTTTTTTGCATATCACCAAATCAGAGATCGACCTGCCGGAGAATATCGATATTCATGCTGCGGATGTGTACGAAAAAGCCAAGGAGAACCTGGACGCCTTTATTCAACGCGGCATCCTGTTCCAGGAAGACAAAGCCTGCTTTTATATTTATCGCCTCATCATGAAGGGGCGGAGCCAGACCGGGCTGGTGTGCGGAAGCGCCATCAACGACTACGAAAAGGACATTATTAAAAAACACGAATTCACCCGTCCCGAAAAGGAGCAGGATCGCATCAACCATATCGCCTACACACATGCGCAAACGGGAAATGTATTTCTTGCCTATCGAAACGCGGCAGAAATTGACGATATTATTAATAACTGGAAATCGCAACACGATCCCGTATATGATTTTGTGGCCGACGACGAGATCCGCCACACCCTCTGGGTGATCAATTCCACCGAGGCCAGCAATGCGCTTGTCCGGCTTTTCAAGGAAAAGGTTCCGTTTACCTATATCGCCGACGGCCACCATCGCGCCGCTTCAGCCGCGAAGGTGAGGAAACTGCTCGAAAACGCTAAGCCGGGGGAGAACCCGGGGTTCTCTTCCAGAAAAAGCAATATTACCGCGCAAGAAGAAGATCCGGCGGATGCGGTACGGTCGAGGGACTATTTCCTTACTACGCTATTTCCCGCCAACGAGCTCCATATCATGGACTATAACCGCGTTATCAAAGATCTCGGAGGTCTGAGCGCCGAAGATTTCACCCAAAAGCTCAAAAAGGATTTTGAAGTGGAAGAAGCGGGGTCTTCATTTACGCCGTCAAAGCCCCATGAATTCGGCCTCTACCTGAACCACAAATGGCATAAGCTGACAGCCAGGCCCAACACCTATACCGATGATCCCATCGGCGTGCTCGACGTAACGATCCTATCAAACAATGTGCTGGATAAATTACTGGGCATCGTTGATCAGCGCACAGATAAACGGATTGATTTTGTTGGAGGCATCCGCGGGTCGGAAGAACTGGAGAGAAGAGTCAATAGCGGGGAGATGGCCGCCGCGTTCAGCTTTTATCCCGTTAGCATACAACAACTGTTCGATATTGCCGACAGCGGCAACGTGATGCCTCCCAAAAGCACCTGGTTCGAGCCCAAGCTCCGCGACGGACTGCTTACCCACCTGATCGATTAACGACCGGAGCAAGCGATCTGTTAGCGGCGCTATACGCTCGATACTATGCGATCGAATTAAAACAGGCAACATTATGAAGCCAAGAATTTCGGTTTTGACATTAGGAGTGACGGACCTGGAAAAGTCGGTTGCGTTTTATCGCGACGGGCTTGGATTATCAACAGAGGGAATTATCGGAAAGGAATTTGAACATGGCGCTGTCGCTTTTTTTGAGCTGCAAAGCGGCTTAAGGTTAGCGCTATGGCCGAGAAAAAGCATAGCGCGTGACACGGGTATCCCTGCCCAAAATCCCTCTGTATTAGAATTTACCATTGGACATAATGTAGCAAGCAAAGAAGAAGTGAATGCAGTAATGGAGCTTGCTAAGAAAGCAGGAGCAAAAATCATTAAACCTGCCGCAGACAGTTTTTGGGGCGGTTATGCAGGTTATTTCCAAGACCCCGATGGACATCTTTGGGAAATAGTCTACAATCCTGATCTTCTGCCTGAAGACTGACGAAAGAAACGCAGCGACGAATTTTTTGCTTTTATTATCCTTTGCTCATATTCGTCCCCATTCTAATAGCGTATCTTTGAAGACCATGAAATACCTGTTTTTCCATTGCTGCCTTTGGGTTGCCGCCGGTTTTCCCGTAACAGCCCTCGCCCAGGCCGGTACGCCGCGCGAGACGGCTAAAGCTTTCATCAACCAGGGCGATTACCGCAATGCTATCCTGGTATTGAACCGCGCTATTGAAAAAGACGATATCAATGTGGAATTAAAAAAGGACCTTGCCCTCGCGTATTACCTGCAACGCGACTATGCCAAGGCCCTGGGAGCAGCCAAACCGCTTGTTGAAAGAGCAGACGCAGATGTTCAAAGCTATCAACTGCTGGGCATGTGCTATAAAGCTGTTGACGAGATAAAGGAAGCGGAGAAAATGTATCGCGCAGCCTTAAAAAAATTCCCGGCAAGCGGGGCGCTGCATAGCGAATATGGCGAGATATTGTGGAGCAAGGCCGAATTTGCCAACGCCGCAAAACAATGGGAAAAAGGCATAGCATCCGACCCCAACTATTCTGGCAATTATTATAACGCCGCGAAATACTATTATTTTTCGACAGATAAAGTATGGGGGTTGATCTACGGCGAGATATTCATCAACCTGGAAAGTTTTAGCGCCCGCACGCCGGAGATCAAAAGCATGCTTCTCGAAGGGTATAAAAAATTGTTCTCGGAACCCGAAATAAATAAAAACCAGAATACCAAAAATGCTTTCGTGCAGGCCTTTCTCACACACATGAAAGAACAGTCGCACACTATCGCTAACGGCGTTACCCCGGATGCCCTGTCGGTATTAAGGACCAGGTTCCTCCTGAATTGGTTTGAGAAAGATGCCAGCCGTTTTCCCTTTCGTTTATTCGAGTATCACCAGCAGCTGGCTAAAACAGGAATGTTCGAAGCCTATAACCAATGGATATTCGCCGCAGCAAAAGACCTTGCCGGTTTTCAGCAGTGGATCGCCACCCATCCGGAGGAGTATGAAAAATTCAATGCCTTCCAGAAAAGCAGGGTATTCAAACTACCTGAAGGGCAATACTACCAGACGCCCGTAAAGTAAATGAAGCCTATTCATTTTAGCGTTGGGATGCGGTTCGGGCCCTTGAAGGACTTGCCGTGAAGTAAACGAAGCCTATTCATTTTCCGCATTGTTCCCAATCCCTGCGTCGGAAATGATCGACTCTCTTTCGCTGCCGGAGCGATCGTCTATCGCTAGCTTTCAGCGGCAACCAGCCCAACCCGATATGCCGCCTGGCCGGGATAAAAACTTAAAATGCGTCTGTATCCGGCTGCTTCCTTTTTTCTTTGTTCTTTTTTGGTTAATTTGACAAATGATAAGCGTTGAGCGCATTTTAGTCGGGCATCGTTGATCTAAGCGGCAAATACAACCGGCGCTGATCTCTCTTAGCTTATGCTCAGACCCCGTTTTAATATTAAACTTTTTGGCTATGACAAAACCTGAACGCCTGTTTGATTGCCTGGATTTCCTCCTGGAAAAAGATCCTGACGCGGATCTGCTTGCCGCCAAAGAAAATGGCCAATGGAAAGTGTATAGCGTAGCAGACATTAAACAAAAGGTCGACCAGTTAAGCGCGGGCTTACTCCAGCTGGGGATCGGTTATAATGATGGCAGCCTGGAGAAAAGAGATAAGGTGGCGATCATCAGCAAAAACCGCCCCGAATGGCTGATCCTCGATCTTGCCGTTCAACAGATCGGAGCCGTACTGGTTCCCGTATATCCCACCATCGGCATGCCCGAACTGGAATTCGTATTGAACGACGCAGAGGTGAAGCTGATCTTTGTAAACGATGAAGACAACTATCAGAAAGCATTAAGCGCAAAGGAAAAAACGCCTTCCCTGTGCGAGATATATTCTTTTGAACCGCTCGAAGGCCCAAAACACTGGGAGCGTTTGCTAACGCCAATCGATGAAACAACAAGCGCCAGAATAAAAGAGACCTCTTCCAAAATAAAATACGAAGACCTGTTCACGATCATCTATACCTCCGGCACCACAGGCAAGCCCAAGGGCGTTATGCTCTCGCATGCAAACATCCTCAGCAACGTGATCGCCTGTATACCCTGCCTGCCCCAGGGAGATGTGAAAGCGCTGAGCTTCCTGCCGCTGAACCATATCTTCGAAAGAATGATGACTTATTTCTATCTTTTTAAAGGAAGCGTCATCTACTACGCCGAAAGCATGGATACCATTGGCGATAACCTGAAAGAGGTCAAACCAAATATTTTTACTACGGTGCCCCGGTTGCTCGAAAAGGTGTACGACCGGATCATGGCGAAGGGCTCCGAATTAACCGGCATCAAAAAGAAATTGTTCTTCTGGGCGCATGGCCTGGCTACCCGGTTCGAGATCAACAAAAACCAGGGAGCCTGGTACAACCTTCAGCTGGCCCTGGCGAATAAACTGATCTTTTCCAAATGGAGAGAAGCGCTGGGCAATAACCTGCTGTGTATCGTATCCGGAGGGGCCGCCTGCCAGGTTAGGCTTATCAGGATATTCACCGCTGCAAGGATCCCCATCATGGAAGGATACGGGCTCACCGAGACCTCTCCCGTCATCAGCGTTAACCGCTTTGAAGAGACCGACAGGTTATTCGGAAGCGTGGGGCCTGTTATCGATAATGTAGAGGTGAAGATTGCCGGCGACGGAGAAATTCTTTGTAAGGGACCCAACATCATGATGGGTTACTATAAGCGTCCCGACCTTACGGCAGACGCCATCAAAGACGGTTGGTTCTACACGGGAGATATCGGCGTGCTCGTCGATAATAAATTCCTCAAGATCACCGACCGCAAAAAAGAGATGTTTAAAACCAGCGGCGGCAAATACGTTGCGCCGCTGCCTATCGAAAACAAATTGAAAGAATCTGTTTATATAGAACAGGCCATGGTGCTGGGCGCCGATAAGAAATTCGTGAGCGCGCTCATCGTTCCGGCCTTCAGCGCGCTTGAAGAATGGGCGCGCAAGCAGGGAATAGCCGATACCGACAGGAAGGCCCTGGTCGGCAACAGCCAGGTCATCCAGCTGTATAAAGGCATTGTGGAAGGGTTTAACCAGGAGTTCAGCCATGTTGAGCAGGTTAAAAAGTTTGAACTGGTCGCCAATGAATGGAGCATCGACACCGGCGAGATGACGCCAAAGCTCAGCCTGAAAAGAAAAGTAGTGATGGAAAAAAACAAAGAAGCAATTGATAAGATATATGGCTAGCCTGTAATTGTTGTTTATCTTGCCGTTAAATAGATACATTATGCTAAAATCCATGACCGGATTCGGAAGGGCAGAAAGCACAGTAGGAGATAAAACATTTTTGATAGATATAAAATCGCTGAATGGAAAACAATTTGAGCTCAACCTTAAAATGCCGGCTTTTCTAAAACCGTTTGAGTTTGAGATCCGGTCCATCTTATCCAAAAACCTTTACCGCGGATCGATAGACTGCTCCATCAACCTTAAGGAAACCGGCAACGCCAAGCCCGTAACCATCAATACCACCCTTGCCAAAGCCTATTATCAGCCTATCGCCGAACTTTCAGCATCGCTCAACCTCGATCCCGCGCATATTCTAAGCTCACTGCTTAAGCTTCCGGAAGTGATCACGCCTACAGGCGAAACCCTGACGGACGATGAATGGATAAGCTTTCAGTCGGTACTTAAAACAGCTATTGACAATGTGAACCAACACAGGAAGGAGGAGGGCAAATCGCTCCAGACAGATCTGCTTTACCGGATAGCGAACATTGAAAAGCAGCAGGAGGAAGTGAAGAAACTGGAGCCGCTTCGCAAACAGAAGATCAAAGACGGGCTGAAAAAAATACTGGAAGACAATGTAGGCAAAGAAAACTACGACCCCAACCGCCTTGAGCAGGAGATCATCTATTATATTGAAAAAATAGATCTCAATGAAGAACAGGTAAGGCTAAGCAACCACTGCAGCTATTTTAAGGACATCATCGCGGATCCCGGCGACGAGAAGGGCAAAAAACTGTCTTTTATCCTCCAGGAGATAGGAAGAGAGATCAATACTACCGGAGCCAAAGCTTATGATTCGAATATCCAGAAATGTGTAGTGCTGATGAAAGATGAATTGGAAAAAGCAAAAGAACAAGCGCTTAATGTTTTATAGCATGTTTACCCGACCCCTGTCATACCTGCTCATTGCCGGAATGGTTTGGCTGCACGCCTGCATTACCGTAGATGTTTTTGAAAAAAACATTTCCATACCCGGCCATGAATGGAAAAGCAGTTTTATTCCTGAGGTTTCTTTCACGATCGCCGATACGGTCTCGGCGCACAATATTTATGCGGTGATCCGGCATTCCGACGCTTATCGCTACAATAATATCTGGCTGAACATCTACACGCAGCCCCCGGGCGATTCCGCGCATAAGCAAAGGATCGACCTCCGGCTGGCCACGGATAGCGAAGGCTGGCTCGGCAGCGGCATGGATGATATTTATGAACACCGGATACTGCTGGCCCGAACCGTATTTCAAAAGCCGGGGCTCTATCATTTCCGGCTAGAAAACATTATGCGCGAAGACCCCCTGCAACATGTATTTAATGTAGGCATTCGGATAGAGAAGGAAGACTAACCGTTAATATTCCCGCAAATGTTCAAAAAAAACAGGCTGGCCATTATTACCGCGTTGTACTGGTTCCTGCTATTGTACATCATCGCGGCGATGGTATTCTGGTACACCGAGCTTGAAAAGCAAAACAGGCAGATGATCAACCACAGGCTAAGCGAATTAAAACTCGACGATCCTGCCTTTAATGATCAATACGACGCACTGCTGTCCGAACAAAACCGAAAAAGCGCACAATACGCTTACGAAGGCGTCACTTTTCTCGCACTGATCCTTTCCGTATCGGCCTACGTGTACCGGGCGGTGCGACGGCAGATCACGCTGAGCGAGCAACAGAAGAATTTCATGATGGCGATCACCCATGAACTAAAAACGCCTATCGCCATAACCAAGCTGAACCTGGAAACCCTGCAAAAACACCAGCTTGACGAAGCACGCCGGCAAAAGCTCATTCAAATGACGCTGCAGGAAGCCGACCGCCTGAACACCCTGGCCAGCAATATCCTTGTTTCTTCCCAGCTGGAGCAGCAGCGGGCAGCCGTAAAGGAAGAGCTGGATTTTTCCGACCTGATAAAGAGCTGCGTGAATGATTTTATGAACCGCTTCCCCGAAAGGAACTGGGATATATCCATCGACCCCGAATGCGAGCTGCTCGGCGACGCCTTCCTGCTGCAGATCCTCGTGAACAACCTGCTGGAGAATGCGGTGAAATATTCTCCCCCAAAATCGACTGTCGGCTGTTCCCTTCGCCAGGAGAACGACCGGCTGACGCTAAGGATCAGCGACCAGGGAAGCGGGATCCCCGACGCCGAAAAGAAAAAGGTGTTCCAGAAATTCTACCGTATCGGCAGCGAACAAACGCGGTCGGCAAAAGGTACGGGCCTCGGATTGTATCTTTGCAAAAAGATCGCCGATGATCATAAAGCCACTTTGCGCATAGAAAATAATGATTCCCAGGGAAGCGTGTTTGTTGTGCGATTTGATAAAAGGCGAGAGAATTCCTAATCATGAAATCGTTAAACTATGTCGGTACAAAAATTTTCTATATTGTTGGTGGAAGATGAAGAAAACCTCCATGAAGCGCTGAAATTAAACCTGGAGTTGGAAGGATATGAGATCACATCCGCCTTCGACGGAACAGAAGCCATAAAAAAAATAGAAGAGGAATACTTCGACCTGATCATATTGGACGTGATGTTACCCGGGCTGGACGGCATCAGCGTGACAGAGAACATCAGGATACAAAATAATGAGGTCCCGATCCTGATCCTCAGCGCTAAAAACAGCAGTTCCGACCGGGTGCTTGGACTGAAAAAAGGAGCGGACGATTATATGGTCAAGCCGTTTAACCTGGAAGAATTACTGTTGCGCGTGCACAAGCTTATCGAGAAAAACAAAAAGCTCCAGGAAAAAGACTTTATCGGCGACACGTATTCCTTCGGTAAGAATACCATCGATTTTAAAGCCCAGGAGGTCTTTACCAAGAACGGGGAACGCATACAGATCAGTAAAAAGGAAGCGATGCTCCTGAAACTGCTGATCGAGAATAAGAATGAGGTGGTGCCCCGGGAAAAGATCCTCCAGGCCGTATGGGGATATAATGTGTATCCGACTACCCGGACCATAGATAATTTTATTCTTAACTTCCGTAAATATTTTGAAGAAGACAGCAGGAACCCTCAGTATTTTCATTCGGTAAGAGGGGTGGGATATAAATACATGGAATAACAGCGGGCTCCCAATGGGCCGCGCCCTAATATAAATCTCCGGTATGAGCCAACGCCTGTTTAAAGACCTGAACGAGCTGGTCGATGCCAATATTATTTCGGCGGAGACCGCTTCGCAGATCGACGCCTACTATCAACGTAAATCCCCTGCTTCGTCTAACCGGCTCACTGCAACGCTAAGCGTCCTTGGCGCCCTGCTGGCAGGCGCAGGCATCCTGTTGATCGTCGGCCATAACTGGGAACGATTGGGCAAGGGAGTACAAACCATTTTGGCTTTTACGCCGCTGGCCATTGCGCAGGCGTTCTGCCTCTTTGCATTGCTTCATCGTAATGATAGCCAAACCTGGAAAGAAGCTACCGCCATGTTCTTATCGCTTGCCATCGCTTCCTGTATCGCGTTGATCGGACAGATATACCAGGTAAGCGGCGGGCTGGATAGCTTCTTACTCACCTGGGTAGCGCTTTGCCTGCCCATCGTGTATATTATGCGTTCCTCCTCCGTATCCCTGCTGCTTATCGGGCTGATCACCTGGTATGCCTGCCTCACCGGATACAATGCCCCTTTTTCTTACCGGCAACTGATTATACCCTATTGGTACCCCGCAACGATCCTGTTATTGGCTCCGCACTACTTCCGGCTGGCGAGGCAATCTCCTCCCGGCAATGCCTTTCATCTGCACAATTGGCTTTTTGCCGCTTCATTTGCCATAACGCTGGGCATATTTATGGAAAAAGACGACAGGCTGTTTGAATGGCTATTTATCGGCTATACCTGCCTGTTCGGGATTTACTTGCTTATTGCCCGCCTGCCGCTAATAAAACAGCAAAAGCTATCGGCAAACCCCTTTATCCTCATCGGCACGGGCGGAATACTTGTTATCTTCCTTACCTGGAGTTTCAACTGGTTGTGGATAGAACTGGCCAGCAACAACCAGCACAACCAGGACGAGGGATTCGCGGTTTCCATAACCGGCTTGACGCTGCTGCTGGCATGGGCGTATGCATACGCCCGGAGCGCCCGCAAGCTGCCTCTAACAACATGGGATATCCCATCTCTTTCACCTCTTGTTTTTGCCGCAGGCGTATTATTACTGAAAAACAACCCTATTATTGGCATCCTGTTGTGTAATGCCTGGCTACTGCTGTTATCGGTCTACTATATCCGCATGGGAGCAATTAAGGATCATCTGGGCATACTCAATTTCGGACTCGCGATATTCGCCAGCATAGCTATCCTTCGTTTCTTCGACAGCAATATGCCTTTTATATGGAGGGGGCTAATATTCCTGGCGACAGGCGCAGGGTTCTTTATTGCCAACAATCTTATATTAAGAAAAAGAAAGCGAATGGCTAAAAACGCCGGCGTATGAAAAAATATCTAATCATCGGTTTTGCAGCGATGGCGCTTGTCCAGTGGATGGTCCCGGGAAAAATGATCCTCGACAGGGAGATCATCCTTAACAAGGGAACTGCGTATAAGTTCCGGACGCAGCCCGTAGATCCCTACCATCCTTTCCAGGGAAGATATGTGGCCCTGAGTTTTGCAGAAAACCAGTTTGACGTTTACAATAAGAACTATCGCACCGGGCAGGATATTTTTATTGGTCTGCGTACGGACGACTCCGGCTATGCAAGGATCTATACGGCAGGCCTGAAAGCCCCCGCGGGAACCAACGACTATATTAAAGCAAAGATCGACTACGCAACCCCCTATTCGCGCGGGACTACGGTCAGCGATTCGCTATTCACCATATACATTCGCTATCCCTTCAGCGAATACTATATGGAAGAATTTAAAGCGCCGCAAGCCGAGCAGGCATACCGGGAATCAACAACCGACTCCGCACACAACACCTATGCGCTCATTAAAATATATAAGGGAGGAGGCGTTATCCAGGACCTGGTGATCAACGATAAGCCAATACGGGAATGGACGCCCTGAAGCAAGAAGCCGGATGCGGTTTAATCGGAGCCGAGAAGAGTTCTTGAAAATGGGCCGGTATTCGGGCNNTCAGGCTTTGAGGTTACGCGGAATATGGAGCGCCATCCTGTTGCAACACGGTAAGATCAACCGCCAATCAGGCTTTGAGCTGTTGAAGAACAGACTGAAGCATTGTATAGGTCTCATCCATATCGTCCTGGTTGTATTCGGGCGTGTACAAGGCCCATTCGCACTTATCCATCAACGTTAATACCTGCCGCCTCAGGGTTTCCGGTTGCCGGTCCCTGGCCAACGTTCCCAGCAATTGATCCTTCGAGAGGATATTTGAGGGAACACGATATCTTTCCCCGATAACATTACGAACTGTCTGCAGCGCCTCCCCGTAGAAAAGCTGCTTATTGCCCTCAGCATAAGCTGCGCTGACCCTGCCCATACTATCGTCGGCGGCCTTGTATTCCGGAGTCACGCCTCCTGTACCTGGCGGCACAGCGTCCGGCCGACCGGCCTTGGGAGCGCGGCGCCATCTGGAGACCTGGTAGACGATCCACCCCAAAACCAGGACGGCTATGCCTCCCAGCCAGTACCAGCGCAGCGACGATCCCTGTTTATATGTTAACGCAAAACCGCCTTCATCATCCCCACCCGGTCCCTCGCCGTTTCGGGGAACAACCCTATACGAAAGCGCCTCCGTATGAATGGTCTTATAACGGGTTTCAGCAGGATCAAAATAAGAAAAACTCAACGGCGATATGCTGAATTGCCCGTCTGCCGGGGTTTCCAGCGTGTATTCAAAGGTTTTGACTCCCGACAAGGGATAATTGTATCTATTCACTTCCTCCCTTACCGCAGGCGCAGAGACCTTCAATCCTTTTGGCCAGGAGATGGTAGGCGCGGTGATCAGCGGGAAATTCCCTGATCCCGAGATCACGAACCGGATAACCGCCGGATCATGCAGAGCTATCTCTTTCTGCGGCATTTCCACCGAAACGGTGAAATCGCCGACCGCCCCGGAAAAATCCGCAGGCTGACCCGCTGCAGGCAATGGATTCACCCTAACGCTTACCACCGGCGTTTCCAGGGTAACATAATAGTCGAGGTTCTCATACTCCTCATGCCTCCGCGAGCCCCTTAAAATATTCCTTAAGCTACCGAGGGGCGAGCCCTCATCAATAACTCGTGTAAAATGAATATTGCTCTCCACTTCCGCGCCCTCAAGCGAAAAGCTTCCCGGCTGAAGCGGCGATAGCAGGGCCTTGCGGATAAGATGCACATAATAATATTTTCCATTGACCAGCTCCACATCGGGATTACTGCTGTATCCGTCCACCATTTCCATTACGCTGAACCCTGCCAGCGAAGGGCGTTTAACAACTCTTGAATCNNGTCTTAAGAAAAAAATCCTGTTTCACCTTTCCCGCCATCGTTTCACCGGCTTTTATCTCCGACTTATTTTCCACCCGGTCGTCATACTCAAAATAATGCCGTTGCGCCAACGAGGGATGCGCGAACAACAATAAAAAAACAAGGCAATACAATGATCCCGCAGTAACGAATGATCCGGTAAGCTTTGCATACGCGGCAAAAGACACAGGAGCAACCTTAACGACCGGAGTCATTTTACCGTTGAATTCCCGTATGGATAAAATATCCTGCATAAGCTATCCCTTCATGTAGCGAAATCCGCATAGGACGGACTGAAGCATATTTTGATTGCGCTTCATATTACACGGAACGATATATCCCTTTTCAGCACGCATGTTTGATACATATTGCGTTCGCCGTTTACGCCAATACCAATTTATGTATCAGATCCCTATCCGCATGCGCGAAACATAGTGTATGCCACGCCCGCGTTAACAAATATAAAACTTGCGGCCGGGCCGGAGTCGTAACGGCGGGTTAAATGGACGTTATAATGCCGGTCGGCAGGGCAGGTTTCTTATCAAATCGCTAGATATCTCCCAGCTGGGGTCGCATGACGATCTCCTCCACACAGGCCTGGGGGGAAAGCCGGCTTGCGCTGTAGATCATTTCAGCAATATCTGCCGCTTCCATGAACCTGTCGCGGGAAATACCGCTGTTCTCCCAGGATCCCGTATAAGCAGCTCCCGGAAACACCGCCGTCAGTTTGATCCCGTGCGGCTTCATTTCATGGCGAAGATTAGCGGTAAGCCCTGCCAAGGCATATTTCGTGATGCTATAAGACCCTCCATTCGGATAGGCTTTTAAAGAAGCGATGGAACAGATATTAAAAATATGACCGCTTTTCTGCGCCATCATCGCCGGCAATAAAGCCCTGGAAAGATAATAGGCGCTATAGAGGTTTGTCTCCATCATTCGTTCCAGGAGCCCGTCGGCCTCATCAT
>DEHV01000058.1:72698-73248 GCA_002352105.1 Chitinophagaceae bacterium UBA2791
TTCTCCGCAACGGCCCTACCTATTCCCTTCGACGCTCCTGTGATGATGATATTCATAAATATAGATTAATCAACGAACCCGCATACCGGATCCGTCTTACCCGTTTTAAAATTAACCAATTATATGATAATGGCTCATTAAGGATCTACGACTATTCTAATATGCTATCGAACTAGCCTCAGAGATATACCGGTTGCCCGATAAACTTAACGACAGGCAGATGCAAGCTTCTTCTGTAGCCTTCCGTGTTTTAGGACAGTAAGGGATTAGACTCAAAAGAGCAGCTAATTTTATCTGTCGTACAGAAAACACATGATGTACGTAAACAATCCCGAACTGACTACAAAAATGTGGAAAGCTACAGAAGCAGTGTCTACTTACCACCTTAATTTTGCCTGATGAAATACCGCGATCTGTTTTTTGACCTGGACCATACCCTGTGGGATTTTAATGCCAATGCAAAGAATACGCTCCTGCAATTATACGAGAGGCTGAACCTGTCGTCCGTAGGCGTCGGCGATTTTGAATTGTTCTATGCGCATTATATGGT
>DEHV01000045.1:0-112599 GCA_002352105.1 Chitinophagaceae bacterium UBA2791
GTGAACGACACTTCGGGGCTAAGCGATAAACTCGTTAGCGTGATCATTACCGAAAACAAATCCATTCCCATCGTCGTAACGGACGAACATGATCGCATTATTGATCATGCCAATCTGGACTCGGCAAAAGTGGCGGATGATCCCGGGTATGTTCAAAACAGGCTGGATGCTTTCCGTTCCCAAAACGATCCCATAGAATGGATAAACCCCGCCAACCCCGCGGAAAAAAACCTATATTATTATGGGCGTACCGCTTTGCTGAACCAGGTGCGTTATTACCCCCTTGCTCAGTTGTTCGTCATCGGGCTGTTTATCGCCATTACCCTGATCGCGCTGAGCGCCAGTTTTGTCTCCACACAAAACCAGGTATGGGCGGGCATGGCCAAGGAGGCGGCCCACCAGTTAGGCACTCCCCTGAGCTCGCTGCAGGGATGGGTGGAAATGCTGAAAGACGAGCCGGACAATAAAATGATCGTCGGCGAAATGGAGAAAGATGTAAGCCGGCTTAAACTGGTTTCCGATCGTTTTGGAAAGATCGGCAGCGCGCCCAAGTTGGAACCCTGCAATGTTATCGCGCAGGTAGACGCCATGGTGGAATACATCAAAAAAAGAGCGCCTGATAAAATTGTTTTTACGCTTGATCACGAAGACGCGCAGGAGATCCTCTGCAATATCTCGCCTCCCTTGTTCGACTGGGTAATCGAGAACCTGTTGAAAAACGCCCTTGACGCCATGGAAGGAAGGGGCGCCATCAATATTACCATCAGGGAATATCCAAGGGAAATTACGATCGACGTGGCCGATTCGGGCAAGGGAATCCCGAAAAATCATTTCATCAAAGTATTCAAACCAGGTTTTACGACCAAGAAACGCGGATGGGGGCTGGGGCTTAGCTTATCCAAACGCATTATTGAACAGTACCATAAAGGACAGCTGTTTGTAAAGTCTGCGGAAATAGGAAAGGGATCCACTTTCCGGATCATTCTGAAGAAGTGATCGCGGCATGACCGCCCTATGAATTGGCGGAGTCTGAAAGAATTTAAAATGCGTTCCTTCGCCCAAAAGCGCGCTGCTTGGAAAACGTCAATTCTGCTATCTTTGAGAAGGCGGCCGGGTGATGGATGATTTGGCGGCAGACCGTAATACCATGACCGATAAAAAGCAAATAGAAAATTTTCTATCTCGATACAGCGAAGAAGTTTTTAATGCCGCATTAAAGCTTCGTGAAATCATTTTGAAAAACCTTCCCTCCGCGCAGGAGCAAATAGATCTTCCTGCAAAAATGATCGCCTACGCTTACGGACAGAAATATAGCGAAATGGTTTGTACGCTTATCCCGTCCAAAAAAGGCCTTAAACTTGGTTTTTATAAAGGGAACGATTTGCCTGATCCGAAGCATTTGCTGAAAGGCAGCGGCAAGCTATCCCGTTATGTAGAGATCAGGGCGCAGGAAGACATAAAAACCGATGCATTGACAGCCTTGCTGAAAGAAGCGTTCAACGCATACAAAACAAGGAACAACATGACCATAACGCCTTTATTCAAAAAACTGAATTTCAAACAACACAAAGAAATACTGATTTTAGATTGTCCGCCCGATCTGAAGGCAGAAACAACGGCAATGCAAGACCTTACAATCATCAAAACAGGTATCAACAGCATATCAGCAATCGAATTTGTGCTGGTCTTTATAAAAACACAGGCTGAGATCAATGCCATTGCGCCGCTTATCGACAAAAAACTGAAGGGAGACGGCATCGTTTGGTTTGCCTATCCCAAACAAAGGTCTAAAAAACATAAAGTAGAAATTAACCGGGACAATGGTTGGGAGATACTTGGCAAATCGGGCTTTGAGGCAGTGAGACAAGTGGCGATCAATGAAAACTGGAGCGCCGTGCGCTTTAGAAAAGTTGCGTTTATCAAGACAATGAAGAGAAAAACAGGGTTTGCCATGACAGCAGAAGGGCGGGCAAAAATCCGGCCGGCTGCTAAGAAGAAATAATGTTCCGCCGACCTTTTTCAGCATTAAATCGCTCAGGGCGAAATAATAGCCTGAGAAAGAAGTCCTGATAAAAAGTAAAAGTTCGCATCGGGTAAGTCAAGATCTACTTGTAAGAATTTATCAAAGCCCGATCAACCTGGCATACTCCAAATATAATACTGGCCGCCGCCGCATAGGCTGCGAGAAGAAGGCTTACTATTTGATAATAAAAGTTTCCAAATTCAGAAACTTGTATTATCTTTGATCTATACCAGTACTGCGACAAAGGTTTTTTAGAACAGCGTTCTGTGAAGAAGTAAGAACATTTATGCGTTCTATTGATTCAAAAGCTGCTGAAAAGATTCTTTGGAATATTGATTGTGCTGAACAAACAAATGACCCAAGGCTTTTTAAAAAATTAACTGGCGATATTTGGGAATTCAGGACAAAATATAAGAATCTCCAATATCGTTTACTTGCATTTTGGGACAAGACACAACCTGAGGATACGCTAGTTCCGGCTACTCATGGAATTATCAAAAAAATTGACAAAATGCCTTCAAAGGAAATAGAAAAGGCTAACGAAATAAGAAAACAATATTTATTACAGAAAAGGAGTAGTCATGGCGCCAAAAAATAAAATAAAGACGTATTCACTGTCTGAAATGAAAGACGAGTTTATCGGTAAGGCCGGAACTAAAAAGAGAGACGATTATGAGTACGAACTCAATATGGAAGTATTAAGCTACATGATCAAAAAAGCAAGACAGCAACGCAACCTGACCCAGGAAGAATTAGGCGAATTGGTTGGCGTACAAAAAGCTCAGATTTCAAAGTTGGAAAACAGCGCAAACAGCGCAACAATTGACACCATTCTGAAAGTATTCAAAGCGCTTAAAGCTGAAATCAATTTCAACGTAAAGATTGAAAACAAAAGGATACAGCTTGCCTGACCAAGGAAGGCTAATGTCAACATCACGCTTAAAAAACTTGCCCCATATACCAATATTGGTGTTTTTATAGCAAAAATTTGCAGATGGCCAAGAATACCTCGATATTACTAGGGGACTATTTTGACAACTTCATAAGCAAACAAATAAAAACAGGGAAATACGCTTCCGCAAGCGAAGTAATGAGAGCTGCATTGCGCATGTTTGAATATGAAGAGTCGAAAAAAGCAGAATTAATTGACGAACTAAAGAAGGGAGAAAAATCCGGATACCTTAAGAACTTTAACCGTGAAACATTCCTGAAGCGGCTTCGTCAAAAAAAATCATCGCGCCTCAACTTTTCAACCCCGTCTAAGGGCTGGATTTGAGTATCCGGGAAGATAAAAATAAAGCCCGCTATTAAAACGGGCTTTACATACGTGCGGAAGAGGAGATTCGAACTCCCACGCCAGTTACGGCGCTACCACCTCAAAGTAGTGCGTCTACCAATTTCGCCACCTCCGCATGTTGCGGCTGCAAAAATAATGCATAGGCGCTAAGTTTCCATATTTTTATCCATTATCATACCCGCCTTCGCCACTGGTCGTAAATTACTACGAAAATTATAAAGCTTCGGCGGGCAATGCCGCCATCGCGCCTTGGTCATAAATATTACGGAACTTATAACGCTGGCGGACAACGCCCCCTTCGCGCCTTGGCAGTCGTCTAAAACCGCTTGCAAGCCCTACGCCGCGAACCAGAGCCTGGCGATGGCCCCCGTAAGAGATACCAGTTCGGAGTAAGATGCCGGTTTGCTGAGAAAGCAATTTGCGCCCAGATCATAAGAGTTCATCCGATCGGACGATAAGGAAGAGGTCGTCAATATGATTACCGGGATATGATTGAACCTGGGGTCGCCCTTTATTTCTTTCAATACCTGCATTCCCAGCATGCCAGGCATATTCAGGTCAAGCAGTATTAGCGAAGGGTATTCCGCATCGGAACAGGAGGACAATATCCTCGCCAGTTCTTCTCCATTTTCGACAAATACATAATCCATCCTGGCATTATTTTCCAGAAAAGCGTCTAAAATGATCTGCCTGTCGTCGGGATCGTCGTCTACAATAAATACGAGATTCTTTGGATTATGCTTCATATACGCCGCGTGGTTTCCATCATAAATGTCAAACATACGCTCATTCCTGCGCAGCCGGCCCATATATAACAGCAAAGCCGGACCAACGCTTAAATAAATGAACGAATCATTTCTTCCCGCCGGACCCTGACCCTAAGAGACGGTTCTGGCAATCCAGGATGATCAGCATCCATCATAACAATTTAGGCGCCAGTACGCGTTATTGCCGGTAGCTTTTCACTTCCAATATTAAACGAAGTATGTTTATCAACCGGTTATCGTTTTCAAAAAAATTAAAATAAATTGTCAAAATTTATTATCCCGGTACAAAATAGGGGGCCGGTAAACGGCAAATATTTTTAAGCTCCCCCCTGTTCTTTTTGTAAACTTGCACAAAAAACAACCATGGCCACTGATATAAAATGCCCGAACTGCGGTTTTGAGTTTCCCATGGAGGCAGCCGTATCTGAAGAATACAAGCGAAGCCTGCGCGAACAGATGGCCGCCTACAAAAGGCAGAAAGACGAGGAATTGGACCGGCAAAAACAGGAATTTGCCAAAAAGGAAAAAGAGGTCCGCGAGGCCCTTGAGAACAAGGAACAGGAATTTCTTAAAAAGCTTAATGAGGAGAAAAAGAAGATACTGCAATCGGCCGAGGAAGAATTGAGAAAAAGCATTGCCAGTGATTATGAGAACCAACTTAAGCTATTAAGGCGATCCAATGAAGAAAACGATGAGAAATTAAAAGAAGCCAGGAGAAAGGAATTGGAATACCTGAAAAAAGAGCAGGCGCTCATCAATAAAGAACAGGAGCTGGAAATAACCCTGCAGAAAAAGCTGATAGAAGAACGGCAACAGCTAACCGAACGGATACGCAAGGAAGAAACAGAGAAAATATCGGTCAAGGAAACCAGCTTCCAGCTCCGTCTCCGCGAACTGGAGAAACAACTGGAGGATCAGAAAAAACTGGCCGAAGAAATGAAGCGCAAGGCAGAACAGGGTTCCATGCAATTGCAGGGCGAAGCGCAGGAATTGCTGCTGGAGGAAATATTAAGGGAAAATTTTCCCTCCGACCAGATCATGGAAGTGGGAAAGGGTGTGGAAGGCGCTGATTGCATACAGATTGTCCGAAACCATGCAGGTCACGAATATGGAAAGATCATCTTTGAAAGCAAAAGAGCCAAGGGTTGGAACAGCGCCTGGGTAGAAAAACTCAGGAACGATATGCGTCATAAGCAGGCCGATCTGGCCATCCTGGTCACCCAGGTCTTCCCTAAAAACATGCACAGTTTTGGCGAACGCGATGGCGTATGGATATGCTCTTTCAAGGAGGTAGCCGGCCTCGCAGCCGCTTTACGCAGCGCCGTCATCCGGATAGCAGAAGCAAAAAGATCGGAGGAAAACAAGGGCGAAAAAATGCATATGCTGTACAATTTCCTTACCGGAACAGAATTCCGCCAGCAGATCGAAGCCATCGTGGAAGGTTTTATGTCGCTTAAACAATCCATCGTAAAAGAGCGCATCCAAATGGAAAAAATGTGGAAGGAAAGAGAAAAGCAATTGGAGAAAGCGCTGATCTCCGCTTCGGGCATGTATGGCTCCATCAGGGGTATCGCCGGCTCTTCCGTTCATACCATCCCCCTGCTCGAAGGCGATGCGGAAAACAACGAATCAAAGGAAGAATAAAACAAGCCAAATCCCGGCTCCCCGACATTGGTCTCTCATACGATCGCCGTTTTCAGGTAACCACCCAGGCAAGGACCAGGGCGCCCAAAAGTCGTATCTCCACATGCAGCGGCACAATGCCGTCTTTCAAAAACTCAAAATGAAGATCAATGCTTCCGTCCGGATTGACGGCGATTTTATCGTCCTGCAACCGGATATGCTCCCTGAAATTCACGCTGCCGGCGCCATGCCATTTGTAGATCGCTTCCTTGGCGCTCCAAAGCATAGTAAGCAACTGCAAATGCAGCCTGGGGAGCGATTCCCATCCCTCCACTATATTTCTCTCCCGGTCGTTCAGGAATTTCCGCGAAACGCGGGCTACGGTTGGCGAGATCAACTCTATATCAACGCCCACCCTATGCGCGCTGCTGGCAATGGCCGCGGCATAGTTTCCGCAATGCGAAATGGAGAAATGGTATTTTTCCCCTGGTAAAAAAGGCTTGTGCGTGTCCGCGATCAGGATATCCTCCAGGGGAAAATCGCTGAACAACATCGGGAGCAGGGCGCGGCCAGCCAGGTGCTGCAACCGTTTATAAGGGTGGGTCACCTGCTTCTTCAACGGCGCTTTTTCCAGGAAAAAATGCTCAGGTTCCTCTATTTTCCAAATGCCCAGTTTCGTTGAGTCGTTGATACTATGTTGATAAAATATGCCCACGATCAGTTTACTTTGCAGATTTAAGATTTATTTACAGTCCATCAAAATAAAGAATCGCAAAACATGATATTATCGGATAAAAGAATACTGGAGGAAATGGACAAGGGAACCATCAGGATCGTACCGTATTCAAGAGATTGCCTGGGAAGCAATTCCTATGACGTGCATCTCGGCAAATGGATCGCCAATTACGCCGACATCGAGCTGGATGCAAAAAAACACAACAAAATAAACACTTTTGAAATACCCGATTCGGGGGTTTTATTGTTCCCCCATATTTTTTACCTGGGCGCTACGCTGGAATATACCGAGACGCATGCGCATGTGCCCTTCCTGGAAGGAAAATCGTCCACCGGGAGGCTGGGGATCGATATCCATGCCACTGCGGGCAAGGGCGACGTGGGTTTCTGCGGGCACTGGACGCTGGAGATCTCCGTTAAACAGCCAGTAAGGGTGTATAAGGGGATGCCGATCGGCCAGCTTATTTACTTCCCTGTCGACGGAGAAATAGAAACCAGTTACAACCAGAAAAAAAATGCCAAATACAGCGGGCAGCCTGAAAAACCCGTAGAGAGCATGATGTGGAAGAACGAGTTTTAAGCGACCGCGTCCCGGCGGCTTATCTATCCCAAAGCAAACCCTGGCTTTTAAAGATGTCCGAATTTTTTATGATAAGCGATCAGCAAGGCAACCACTTCGTTGTAGCTCATTTTTCCTAAAGGCTGCTCATTGGCCGCCAGGTATTGCGCATACAACCTGTCAATCGCCCATTCTAACGGTGAGGAATACCTGTTAAAAAAGGCCCGGATCTCCTCTCTGTCCTGCCTCACTGCCGGCGATAACAGCCGGTCTACCGCGTTAAAGGCCATAGAATCGATCCGGTACAGGTACCTGCCGGCATAAGCGTACATATCAAAATATACCGAATACTGAACCGCCTTATTGGAAGAGACAGAGGCAGAAAGGTACCCGGCAAAATTGGCCTCATTTTCTTTGGCATATCCCAGCTGATGCCCGATCTCGTGGCAGACGACAAAGGGCCTGGCAAAAGCGGGAATGGTAGTGTTCACCTGCGCCTCGCCGGTAAACGGATTATAATACCCCGTAAACCCCAGGTAATTGCCCAGGTAGCTGTAAACAGAGGGTTTTACGGAAGGACGAACATATTCAAATTCCGGGCGCTCCCGGGCAAGCAGTCCATATGCCCCAACGCTCTGCCCGAACAGGTATTTTTTACGCCTGAGCTTTTCCCTGTCGGGCAGGGATAACGGCTGCAGGGCATTCAGCTTGAGCGCCAGTTGCTCCGTAAGGGATGTAAGTTCGTCTTTGGAATAACCGCCAGCGGCAAGCTCCAGCTGGCGGGCGATCCCGATGCGGTTGTAATTGAGCCCCCAGAGCGCATTAAAAACAATATATACGCCCAGGGCATAACCGATAAAACGGAACGCAACCTGCCGAAAATAGGGTTTGTCTGCCCTCCCGTTCCGTATCCTTTTTACCAGTCTGACCGCCTGGATGATCAACCAGATAATGATCAGGCCATATAAGAGATCGCCAAAACTAAAAGGGATCCAGCCAAACGCTGCTCGTTGAACAGCGGCGATCCGGGGATAAATACCTGTTGAATAGTATTTCTCCACAACATCGGGAAATAGAGAAAACAGTTTTATCGCCGTGGCGATAGCAGCCAATATAAGAAGCTTGCGTCGTTTGATAACCAGCGTATTGGAAAAATAACCCATCTTTTAAACAGCAATAGCCTGCCGGCCAAAACTACTACTGATTTGCCGGTTCGCAAAAGGCCCTGGCAGCGGCAAAGACGGTCGAACAAGGGGGCTATTGAATCTGGCTTCAATATTTTACATTTGCCAGATGGACCTGAACTTTAACAAGAACGAAGACAGCATGAAGTTGCTGGTTGCTGAATTGAGACAGCGAACAGTCAAAGTGTCGCTCGGCGGAGGAAAAAAAGCTATTGAAAAACAGAGGGAAAAAAATAAGCTGACCGCCAGGGAAAGGATCGAATATCTTCTCGACGAGGATAAACCCTTTATGGAAATAGGCGCGCTGGCTGGCTGGGAAATGTACGAGGAATACGGCGGCTGCCCCTCCGGCGGGACCGTGGCCGGCATAGGATATGTAAGCGGCAAACAATGCGTTGTTGTCGCTAACGACCAGACCGTAAAAGCAGGCGCCTGGTTTCCCATTACCGGGAAAAAAAACCTGCGAATGCAGGAGATCGCGATGGAGAACCATCTTCCCATCATCTACCTGGTGGACAGCGCCGGGGTATTTCTTCCCATGCAGGATGAGATCTTTCCCGACAAGGAACATTTCGGAAGGATATTCCGGAACAATGCAAAAATGACGGCCATGGGCATTACCCAGATAGCCGCCGTGATGGGCGCCTGCGTGGCCGGAGGCGCCTACCTCCCGATCATGAGCGACGAAACCCTGATGGTTACCGGCAAGGGCTCCATTTTTCTGGCAGGCCCCTACCTGGTGAAAGCAGCTATCGGGGAGGACGTTGACGCCGAGACGCTGGGGGGAGCCGAAACGCATACGGAAATATCAGGCATCGCCGATTATAAGTTTGATACCGAGCAGGAATGTCTTGACCAGGTTAAAAAAATATTTTCTAAAATAGGAACGGCTGCTCAGAAAGCGGGCTTTAACCGCATTGCGCCTGCCCCTCCGAAAAAAGATCCTGCGGAAATATACGGACTCATGCCCGCCGGCGGCGCCAAGCCCTATGATATGGCAGAGATCATTGAAAGAATAGTAGACGATTCGGTTTTTGAACAGTTCAAGGAGGATTACGGCAAGGCCATTTTATGCGGATACGCGCGGGTAGACGGCTGGGCTGTCGGCATAGTAGCCAATCAACGTAAGATCGTCAAAAGCAAAAAAGGCGAAATGCAAATGGGCGGCGTTATCTACAATGATAGCGCAGATAAGGCCGCCCGGTTTATCATGAATTGCAATCAGAAAAAGATCCCGCTGGTCTTCCTGCAGGATGTTTCCGGTTTTATGGTGGGCTCAAGAAGCGAGCATGCGGGCATCATTAAGGACGGCGCCAAAATGGTAAATGCCGTAGCCAATTCTACTGTGCCGAAGATCACTTTTATCCTGGGCAACTCCTTCGGCGCGGGCAACTATGCCATGTGCGGGAAGGCATACGATCCCCGGTTTATCTTCGGATGGCCTTCGGCGAAGATTGCCGTCATGGGCGGCGACCAGGCCGCCAAGACGCTGTTACAGATACAGGTGGCCGCCATGAAATCGCAGGGTAAGGAAGTGTCTGCAACGGAGGAACAACGCCTGCTGGAAGATATCCGTTCCAAATACGAAAGACAGACTTCCCCCTATTATGCTGCGGCAAGATTGTGGGTGGATGGACTGATAGACCCGGCCGAAACAAGAAGCCTGATCTCGCAGGCGATCTCAGCGGCAGATCATAACCCTGATATCCCGGCGTTCCATACGGGCGTGATCCAGGTTTAATATCTTGCGTAAAACTCCTTCTCAACCCTCTTAACGCGTATCATTGAATCATCCAAAGAAAGAACTGGTTATCTATACAGACGGCTCCTCGCGGGGAAACCCGGGCCCCGGAGGCTATGGCGCCATACTGCAATGGGGATCTCATGCGAAAGAAATATCTGGCGGTTTCCGGAAAACGACTAATAACCGGATGGAACTTAAAGCCGTGATAGAAGCGTTAAAAACGCTCAACAAAGAAGGGCTTTCCGTGGTCGTGTATTCTGATAGCCAGTATGTGGTAAGGGCCGTGAATGAAGGATGGCTGAAAAACTGGATAGCTACCGATTTTAAGGGAGGCAAGAAAAACAAAGACCTCTGGAAAGAATATGCGGCGCTGGCCGGTAAACACCATATTCGTTTTAAATGGGTAAAAGGACATGCCGATAATCCCTACAACAACCGTTGTGATATTTTAGCTACGGAAGCGGCAGATGGCAAGGACCTGGCGATAGACGAGGAATTTGAAAAAAACAATCCCTAAGGGAAGGCGGAGAAGATCTATCGTACGGTATTAGCCGTTGCCAACTGACCGGGATCCCTCTTGATCACCAGGCGCCATACGCCAAACAATATGGCGCTGAACAGCAAGGTAGCGATAAGGCTATTGCGGAAAAAAGGAAGCCCATCGCCATAGCACATCATCAGCCCCTCGAATGTTTTTGGGCGATTGAACCCGCCGCCGGTGATCCAGACATGAAAATTAGAGAGTATAAAGTAAATCGCCGGCGCGATCAGCGAGAAAACAAAAATATTCTTAACATTGATCTTCTTCATGAAAAAGCCGATAGCCGTCATACCGGCAAACAGCAGGTAGTTAACCGCCTGGCCTGAATAAAAGCCCCTTATTTCCGTGAGGCCCTGGATATACAGGAAATGATACAATAGGTCGGAGATCATCATCGACAATAGGGGTAAGGCAAACGCCCATTTTTTATCCTTGATCACCGCTCCCGCAAACAGGGCCATGGCCAGTTGTGGAGCAAAGCCCGGCTGGCGATCGGGAATGATCCTGTAGAGCGATGCGATGATTACCATTAATATCATTGTCCGGATAAAAGATGCGTACTGTTTCATATTGCTTCAAATATGGCACAAAAATAACCTAATCACCGGAATAATTCAAAAGGGGATGCGATGAGTCCGATTCAACCGCGCATTAAAATCATTATTCCTGCTAATCCATGGATCTGCAGGAGCAGCATATTGTGTTCAGGAAGCCGGGCCCTTTGACGTGGGAACGCCGCAATCTATGCGCCGTTTAAGCCCGCGTTGTCAGGGAACGGAAGCCCTGAATACGATGGTTTCAACAGCAGCGACCAGACGAAGCAGGTTTCCCGCAAGAGATAACAGCGCCTCGCCGCGACCCAACGACAACTCCCTTCCTTCTCCTGTGGCCAGGACCTCTCCGGTATAAACAAAATAGATCTCTGCCGTATTCGCCGGAGCAGAGAAGAACTGGCCCTTATGCAAAAGAATACGGCTGAGTCGGAAATCAGGAGCCGGCGATACAAAAACCTGCTCTGCCGCCGCGCCGTTTGTTTTCATCTGCTGCAAAACTGCGCCAGAGCCGGCGGGATCTGAAACGGCTGCTGCCATATCACGGCGTATAATATCCGGGCGGGTAGCGACAAAACGAATATGTTCCATCAATTCCTTTACGTCGATGTGTTTGGGCGTCAGTCCCCCTCTCAACACATTATCCGAATTTGCCATGATCTCAATGGTCTGTCCCTCGAGATACGCATGCGGCAATCCCGCATCCTGGAAAAGCGCTTCGCCTTCCGTTAGCCTTACCAGGTTAAAGAAAAAAATGGAATAGATACCCCGGTCGATATCGCCCCCCTTATTAAAGGAAACCGCGGCCCTGGCCGCCCAAAAGCTTTCCTCCTCCTTCGTTAGCCGGCCGGCATGGTAGGGCGGAATGATCTTATCCAGCAGAGGTTGAAGGCGTTCATTCACTTCTTCCTGCGGCATGGTCATCACCCGCGCATACAGGCTCCTGTAGTCGTCCTCTTTAAAATCCTCCAGCAAGAAAGACAGCGCTGGCTCGCTTTCTAAGGTATTGCGCAACAGCGCAGGCGCTTTAAATCCATGCAAAAGGTACATATCGCCAAGCGGCGAAAGCAGCTCCGGTTTATGGTTATTGTCTTTATAATTCCGGTTCGCCGCAGTTAACGGAATACCCTTTCGATTCTCCTCTTCGAATTTTTGTTCCGCGGCTTGTTTGGTAGGATGCACCTGGATGGACAACATATCTCGTACATCCAATACCTTCAGCAGGTAGGGCAGTCTGCCAAAACGCTTGTATGGCTGCGCGCCCAGTCTTTCTTCAGGTTTCTCGTTTAAAAAAACATCCAGATCCTGCGCGGCGCGGTTTTCTTCGATAACCAACGAAGGCGATTTTTCGTGGGCGCCCAGCCAATATTCGGCAAAGGGCTTTTTCTCCGGGTTCGGAAGTTTTAACAGCTCGGGTAAAAAAGAAAAACCTCCCCAATCATAGTGTTGAACGCGGCCTTTTAACCTGAACAGTTTATTAGTATTGTCCATGATTTCCTTTTATGCAGCAATAATACAAAAACCAACCGATGGCGCTACACAATATCAGGGGCAAAGAGGGTGAGCTTCAGGCTGCAACCTATTTTCAGCGAAAGGGATACGTTATTTTGTATCGCAACTGGAAATACCTGCGCTACGAGGTCGATATCATCGCCGTGAAAGCAGATACAATTCATTTTATAGAAGTCAAGACCCGTCATAGCGCCGCCTTTGGTTATCCTGAAGAAAGCGTGACCAGGAAAAAATTTGCCCATATAAAAAAAGCGGCTGCCGCTTTTTTACACCGCTATCCGCATAGATTACGGGTGCAGTTCGATATCCTGTCGATCACCAAATTAAAGGATGAACCCGAAGAGTTTTTCCTGATCGAGGACGTGTATGTATAACGCCAACGGGTATTTTTTCAACCAAGATCCGCTATCTGAATAAACCGACTGCATTGTCGCGAAAGCGCTTAATCGACCTTAACAGCGCCTCGCTCGAATAACGCCATCCGATCGTTTTGTAATTACTCAGCGCAGCCTTTCCCTCATTTTCTCGACCAGCTTATGCGTGGCAGGGCAATATTCAATATTCTGTTTAAAAACATGCATGTAATCGACCATTCGCCTGCGGGTATGATGGGGAAATCCGGCGCAATCCCGGGGCCTGACCAGGTAAATGCTGCATTTATTGTCTTCCAGGTTAAGAAACTGGCAGGGCGTTTTCTTATTCAACCAGTCTCCTATCCTATCCTTATATAAATATTTCTCCTTAAATGCTTCCGCATCCATTCCAAGATGACCGGATATCCTTAAAATATCCTGCTTTGTATAGGTTGGCGACATGGTCTTGCAACAATTGGCGCAGGAAAGACAATCTATTTCCTGCCATACCTGTTTGTCGGCCTCCACGGCCATCTTATCCAGTCCGCGGGGCGGCTGTTTTTCCAACCGGGTTAAGAACCGTTTAAAGGCAGACTTGGTACTGGCCGCATGTTTTCTGAATACCCTTAGATTGATCTTCTCCATAAATTAACCCTCTCCATGAGGGAACTGTTCTGGTAAACGCTTTTTTTAAGAAATTGCAATCTAATCAAAAACATCATAATAAACCGGCGGGCAAATTCACCAATGTGGGAAATCTATAAAAAAGGATTCAAAGCCTATCTGCGATTGGAAAAATCGTTGTCGGAAAATTCTGTCCAGGCTTATTTGTCGGATATCGATAAACTGACGCAGTATCTCCAACAACATAAACCAACCGCGACTCCCGCAGATATTTCACTGGAAGACCTGCAAGGGTTTGTTGCCTCGATCCACGCCCTGAAGATACCCCCCGTATCACAGGCAAGGATCATCTCCGGCATACGATCGTTTTATGGTTACTGCGTAATGGAACAGATCGTCACAAACAACCCGACCACATTACTGGAAACCCCCAAGCTGTCCCGAAAGCTTCCCGATGTGCTCCATCCCGACGAGATCGAGCAGATCATCGACGCGATAGACCTCAGCGTTCCGGAAGGGACCAGGAACAAAGCCATTTTTGAAACCATGTACAGCTGCGGATTAAGGGTCAGCGAAGTCGTGGGGCTGAAAATATCGCATCTCTATACCGAGCTGGGTTTTATCAGGGTAATCGGCAAGGGCGACAAAGAACGCCTGGTTCCCATAGGCAGTTCAGCCATCAAACATATCGACCTATACCGCAGGCATACGCGCTCAATGCAGACCATCCAGCCCGGTCATGAAGACACGCTGTTCCTGAACAGAAGAGGCGCGGGACTCAGCCGCGTGATGATCTTCATGATCCTGCAGGACCTGGTAAAAAAAGCGGGTATCGCCAAACATGTTTCTCCCCATACCTTCCGGCATTCCTTTGCCACCCACCTGGTGGAAGGCGGAGCCGACCTGCGTGCGGTACAGGAAATGCTGGGCCATGAGAGCATAACCACTACCGAAATTTACACGCATCTCGACCGGGACTATCTCCGCGCCACCCTGCAGGAATTCCATCCCTCATTCAGGAAGAGAACATAGAGAGCAAACGCAGTTTTTTAATCCACAAAACTGCTCTATCTCAGGTATATCCGCTTATCTTTGTAAAAACCGCTTATATGAAATTACTATCATTACTATGCCTTAGCATGGCGCTCGGCAGCGTAGGATTTTCACAGTTGAAAACCCCCGCTAAATCGCCTGCTCAAACCATCGTTCAGCATTTTGCGCTGTCGACTGTCGAACTGTCTTATTCCCGCCCCAGCGTTAACGGCCGTGCGATATTCGGCGATCTCGTTCCTTACGGAAAGGTATGGCGTACCGGAGCCAATGCGGCAACCACCATTACCTTCGGAGAAGAAGTAACCATCGGCGGCAAAAAGATCCCTGCTGGTAAATATGGGTTGCTTTCCATTCCTGAACAAAACCAGTGGACCGTTATCCTTACCAAACAAACCAATGTTACCAGCCCGAACGCTTATAAGGAAAGCGAGGATGTGGTAAGGGTAAAGGCCAGCGTTCAGCGTCTTTCGGCCCCTGTCGAAACGATGATCATCGCTTTTGACAACATCAAGGCCAATTCCATGAACCTGATCATTGCATGGGACAGAACGGCGGTTACCGTTCCCATCACCGCAGATGTGGATGCCAAGGTTATGTCGCTGATCAATCAACTGAACGGCAAAGATGATTTCCCTTATTTTGAAGCGGCTGCTTATTACCTGGAAAACGGCAAAGACCTTAATAAGGCCGTAACCTGGTTCAATAAAGCAATTGAGAAATCTCCTAACGCTTTCTGGATCCATTACCAGAAAGCAAGCGCGCTTGCCAAACTAGGCAAAAAGCAGGATGCTATTTCTGCCGCCAACAAATCAATGCAGTTTGCCAAAGAGGCAAAGAGCGATGATTATATCTCTCTTAACGAAAAACTGATTGCTTCGTTAAACTAGTTTGTTGCAGGATGGACCCCGCTATGTCAACCGGGTTGATAGTATGGTCCAGGTCTTATTCCCTGTATAATTCATAGAAAGGGGCTGTGTCGATCTTTGACACAGCCCCTTTTTATTTAGATACCTGAGACGCAAACCTTACCCGGGCAATCCCAGACCATTGGCATTATATTGCGTTACGCCAATAGGCTTCATTTTGCTGTTGAGCTGTCGCTATTTTTTAGATAAAGGGCCGACGAAGAACGTTTGAATAAACGCGATGCCCGGACGTTATACATTTTTAACGCTCTTTATTTTCCAACCATCGGCGCCCTTCAATTCCCGGCAGCGCTAATGTCAGGCGCGGCGGGCGCTCCCCAGCTTTGAGAACAGCCAGGCCAGCGCCATCACCGCCAGCGCCCCGATAAGGTTCAGCCAGAGAAAGCCCAGGCGGATATAACCGGTATCGTTCAGCACGAACAGCGTTATGATCAGGACCTCGCTGATCACCGCGGCGCCGAACACTGCCCTGCCGCCTATCTTTTTCATATAAAAAGCGACCAGGAATATGCCCAGTATCACGCCATAAAAAAGAGAGCCCAGGATATTGACCGCTTCGATCAGGCTTCCCATACGAGTGGCAAACATCGCGGTGGCGATACAAAATAAACCCCATGCCAGGGTATAGCGCTTTGACAGCTGGTAATCCCTTTTTTCGGTGCAATCCTTTTCAATAAACTTTTTATGGATATCCACCACGCTGGAAGAAGCAAGCGAATTCAACGCCGCCGCTATGCTTCCCCAGGCGGCCAGGAAGATAACGGCGATCAGCAGCCCCACTGCGCCAACAGGAAGATAATCGATAACGAACCGCAGGAAGATATAATTGGTATCATTGGTTTCCGCCAGCGCGTCTACCTGTTTTACCAGCGCTTTTACCGAATCCTGGATCGTTTTTTCTTCCTGTATATGCGCGCCGATCTGATCGATCAGCGACTGATCTTCCTTATTGTCCACCCACTGCCTTACCAGCGCCTGTTTTTTCTCCTGAACCAGCATATGTTGCTGCTCCAGTGCGCTGGCCGACTGGCGTATTTCCGAATTGTTCAGCATATCCATCTGCCGCGCATTAAAGGAAACCGGGTGGCTGTTGAACTGGAAAAAAGAAAAGACCAGCACGCCGATCAGCAGGATAAAGAACTGCATGGGTATCTTGACCAGCCCGTTCATGATCAGTCCCATCCGGCTTTCCGAAACAGACTTTGCCGTCAGATAACGGCCGACCTGCGACTGGTCCGTACCGAAATAAGAAAGCTGTAAAAAGAACCCGCCGATGATGCCGCTGATCAGGTTGTACCGGTCGCCCCAGTTGAAGCCCCCCTCTTCTATCCCTGTTGTGATCACATTGAGCTTACCCAACTTACCGCCCAGGTTCAGGGCGTCGGTAAACCCCACTCCTTCGGGCAGCAGGTTCACCACCATATAGCCGGCAAGCGCCATCCCGGAAAAAATAATAAGCAGTTGAAATTTCTGCGTATGCGCGACAGCTTTTGCCCCGCCGGTGACCGTGTACAATATCAATAGGCCGCCCATAAAAAGATTGGTCCAGTAAATGTTCCAATTAAGCAGCGAAGAAAGGATGATCGACGGCGCGTAAATGCTGATACCGGTAGACAGGGCGCGCTGCAAAAGAAAAAGCAGCGAGGTCAGCGTCCTGGTCCTGGAATCAAAGCGTTTCTCCAGGTATTCATAGGCGGTATATACTTTTAACCGGTGAAAAATGGGCACAAAAGTTATACAAAGCACAACCATCGCCAGGGGAAGCCCAAAATAAAATTGCACAAAACGCATTCCATCCACATAAGCCTGGCCCGGCGCCGATAAAAAAGTGACGGCGCTGGCCTGCGTGCCCATGATGCTGAGCAGCACCAGGTACCAGGGCATGGTACGGTTGCCTAAAAAATAGCCGTCCAGGTTTTTGGTCGTACGACTTTTATACAATCCATAGAAGATCACTCCTATCAGGGTAATGGCAAGCGTTATCCAATCGTAATGACTCATGAATAGTATTTCGTTAGAAAATAAAATGCCGCGATCAGCGCCAATTCAAATAAGATAACAAGCCTGTACCAATAGGCCCATTTCTTAAATCCATGAATGTTATTTTCTTCCTTATCGCTCATGGTATTATTTTTTGCTGACAAGCATTCCGCCTACCATCACGCCCAGTATGATGCCCAGCAAAAGGCCGATGGTCATTCTCTTAATGACCGTTCCCACTACCAGTCCCAGTACAATACAGACCACCAGGGCTACATTTTTCCTGCCTTCCGAAAGTTTACTCATTTAACTTCTTTTTTATTAAGCGCTATGATATTTGCCAGCAGCCGGTAAGCCCCCGGTACGCCAGCCGGAAGTTCGCGAAAAAACGCCAGCCCCGTATACACAAACCTGCCCTTGCCATATTCCGCAATGATCAGGCTTCCGTTCTGTTCCGGCTCGCCGGGATCGTTCATAGCCAGCGGAGCGGCAAATGCCGGGTCGGGGTTGGCGGCAAAATAAATGCCTCTTTCCTGTATCCACCCCTTAAAATCGTCCTGCGTGATCTTATTGGGGAAGTTGAATACCGGATGCCCGGGGATCAGCAGTTTTACCGGCGATTGCTCATCGGTTACCCGTGTACGGGATATCCCAAACGGATAAGGGCCGACGGTCGTAGGCCATGGCTGCCGCGCCGTATTGTACTGAACAATATAGTTTCCGCCCTCCCGGATATAATCCTTCAATATTTCATTCTTCTGAAAAAGATAGGGATGGATATCGTATGCCCTGACGCCGGCGATGACGGCGTCGAAACGGGCAAGGGTATTGGGTTGTATATCCTGCGCAGAAAGAATGCTGACCTCATAGCCCATGCGCGCAAGCGCCTCGGGAACCTTGTCTCCCGCGCCGGCAATATACCCGATCCGTTTACCCGCCGTCTTAAGGTCTATCCCTACCATTTTAACCGCCGCCTTGCGGAAATAGAAAATGTCCGGGATATGATCGTACCTGATCGTTTGCATATTCAGCGCATAGGCCTGCGACCCGCCGGGACCGGACAAGGCAACCGAGGCCTCCATACTGTTTTGTCCCGCTTTGGGTAGATCGCTTCCGCTGATATCAAAAACATAGCTTCTCGAGAATCCCTTCTCAATCGAAAAATCCGGATCGGGGCGTTGGAAGACCTTGCCATTCCATTTCGCGGAGACATTAGCCTGGTAGCCTTTCAACGGCCTATTGGCGCTCAGCGTCGCAGTGACCGGATGCAATGCATTTGCATTGCTGTTGAAGATGACCATGTCCGGATCCGCCGACAGGCTTACAGGAGGAACGACGGCAATAGGCTGGTATACCTCTCCCTTCACAGGGTCCGTGTATTTATACACTGCGGATCTTTCCATATCAAATGAATGACCGCCTATCTCCAACCGGAATACCACGCGTATGGGGGCGGGAGACTCCGGGCGCCCGATCAGGGTCTGATCCCTTACATTGAACGAACCGGCGCTCATTTCTTCCTCCAGCCAATACGGTTGGGAAACCGGTTTTGAAGCCGGTATATATATGCTTCTGGAAAAAGAGAGATTGGTATTCGCGTGGAGATCGCGGTTGATTGCCGTATCAGCGCCATCCAGGACGACGCTTTTGACCTTAACAGGCGCGCCCAGGCGGTTGTTCATCGATACATGCAACAGCAATGAATCGCCCTGTACGGCCAGCTGCCCGCCCGAATAGGCTTCCAGCCACAATCCGCTGCAAAGCTCTATCAGACGCTGCGTTTCGCCCATCTTTTGCGCCTTCCAGTATCCCTCCGGCAGGCGGCTGAGCGCCTGGTACAGATCGACCAGCGCAGGAACAGACAATTCGGGCGCCGCCATATTATAATTTTTAAGTATTAACGCCACCCGGGCGCTTATGCTCCCCGCCCCGATCCTTCCCCAGGAGATATCCACCCCATCCATAAAATCCTTCTGAACCCTACTGCCATCCACATGCGAAAAATACTCCCATCTTGCCCCCCTTCCGCCGGAAGATCCTGTTCCCTGGCTTTTATGCTGACTCAAACTCAAACCGGCTATCTCTCCGTGGCTTTTGCCGATAAAGGGATTAAAAGAGCCTACGTCTACTTTAAACTGATCGTCGCTGGTGGTATTGACGCCGCCAAAACGATAGGTATTCCAGAGAATACGCTTCGCCTGCCAGGGCTTGACGCCATACCGGAACTGTTCGGGAAAACGCGAGGGATCCCCGGCCGCATGAAAGGCTTCGCGGGCAAGGATAGCGGAAGCCGCATGGTGGCCATGACCTGCCCGGGCGTCTTCAGGAAAGCGGGTGATCAATATATCGGGTTGAAACTTCCTGATCACCCACACGATATCTGCAAGGATCTTTTCCTTATCCCACCATTTCAACGCTTCCGCGGAGCTTTTGCTAAACCCGAAATCAAATGCCCTGGAAAAAAACTGCTCGGCGCCATCAATACGCCTCGCCGCCAGCAACTCCTGCGTCCTGATCAATCCCAGGGCGGGGCCCTGCTCATCGCCGATGAGGTTCTGGCCGCCGTCCCCTCTTGTCAAAGACAGGTACCCGGTCCGGTATAACCGATCTTTCGAAAGCCAGGCAAGCAGATGCGTGTTCTCGTCATCCGGATGCGCGGCGACATACAATACGGAGCCTAATACATTCAGTTTTTTGATCTGCAGGTAGATATCCGCCGAAGTATGGGCGACAGGCGCCTGCGCAAAACCCTGCGATCCGAAAAGGACGATTAAAGCGCTCAGCAAATAACGGGGGGTAAATTTCATTCTGATCAAATAAGCATTGTGGGTTAGATCTACAATCAACAGGACGTATCCCGGGCTAAGTTATCGTAAAGATTAGGATTACAAAAACTTAGGCGGTGTTACAATTATTATAAAATTAACGCGTTTTTAGCGCCTTCCGCAACATACCCTTTCATTTTGGCGTTTGAAGGCATTCCGCGTCTTATGGAGATTAGGTTTTATTTACCATCAAATGGTATTGAATTTGCTCATCAATGTTAATTGGTTAATAGCCTCTATTGGTTAATTTTGCATCAATTTATTCAAACTGAGAAAATTCTGGAAAATATCACGGGCGCTGCTGCTGCTGTTGATTGGCTTTATCATATCCCTATGGCTGCTTATACAGACCGCGCCGGTGCAGAATTTACTGGTCCGCCAGGTCGCCCATATCCTGTCTTCCGACCTGGAAACAGAGGTAACGATCCGGCATGTTAATTTTGCCTTGTTCAACAGCATGCTCCTTGAAGGGACGCTGGTAAAGGACCAGAAAAAAGATACCCTTTTATACGCGGGCCTGGTAAGGCTGAACATCACCGACTGGTTCTTTTTCAAGGAAAACATCGAACTCAAATACATCCGCCTCGAAGACGCCCATATCCACCTGAACAGGTCGGATTCCATCTGGAACTATCATTTTATAGCGGATTATTTCAGCGGCCCTCCCAAACCTGCCGCAGAGAAAAAAAACATTTCCCTGAACATCCGGGACCTGGAACTGGAAAACATCCATATCGTGCAGCGGGATGAATGGAGAGGGGAAGACCTTACGGCAGCCATCGGCTCCCTGAGCATAGAAGCCGATTCGGTCGATTTTAACGCGCGCATCCTCCGGCTGCGTTCCATCAACCTGGCCAAACCTTCCTTCACCATTTTCAATTATGAAGGCAACCGGAAACGAGCGCCCGCCGCAGAAGAAGAGGAAGAATACGTGAACGACCCCCTGCGCCTGAGATGGAATACCGGTGGATGGGACGCAACGATCCACTCCCTGGATATCGCCGACGGCGTATTCAAGACGGATGCGCAGGACAACCGCGACCCCTATCCCTATTTTGACGGAAGGCATATTCTTTTCTCATCGATCAACGGGAACTTCAAAGACTGCCGGCTTGTGCAGGATTCAATTTTTGCCTCCATTTCCCTGAGCGCCAAGGAAAGAAGCGGCATACAGGTAAAACAACTGCTTGCCCGGGTAAAGATGCACCCCGAAGCCATGGAGTTTTCCGGGCTTGACCTCCGCACCAACCAGAGCCGCCTGCAGGATTTCTTCGCCATGCGGTATTCGACCTTTGATAATATGCAGGACTTTATTTCGAAGGTGAGAATGGAAGGGCATTTTGACAACGCCATCGTGCATAGCGACGATATCGCCTATTTCGCCCCCGAATTGCGGCATTGGAACAAAAGAATGCAGTTGAATGGAACTGTAAACGGAAGCGTGGACAACCTGAAAGGAAGAGGCCTTTCGATACAGGCGGGCAACGATACCTACCTGAGGGGGAACATCAGCATAGCGGGACTTCCCTACATCGACAAAACCTATATCGATTTTGAATCGGAAGACTTCGTCATCAATTATGCCGACGCCACAACCATTGTTCCCCGGATAAAAAATATTCAACAGCCCCGGCTGGACGCTTTGGAATACCTGAGGTTCAGGGGTAATTTCACAGGCTTTTTTAGCGATTTTGTTACATATGGCTCCCTGGAAACAAAACTGGGAACCATAACGACCGACCTTAACATGAAACTGCCGGACAACCAGCCGGCGCATTATTCCGGCAGCATTAAATCGAACGGCTTCGTATTGGGCGCGCTGATCGACAACCAAAGCCTGGGAAAAATAGTATTCCAGGGAAATGTAAATGGAAGAGGCCTTGATGTTTCCAATATCAACGCCGCGCTGGACGGCAATATCGACCTTCTTGAATTCAATAACTATCCCTACCGTCATATTACGGTTAAGGGAGATGTCTCGAAAAGATTGTTCAACGGCGAGCTGATCTCCGCCGACAGTAACCTGCTGGCCACCCTGAACGGGTTGATCGATTTCAGCAAGGATATCCCCGAATTCAATTTTGACGCCGTTGTGGCCCATGCCGACCTGAAAAAAATGAACCTGTTCAGCGACAGCCTGGAATTTAACGGCAAATTCCATCTCAACTTCGAAGGCAATAATATTGACAATTTCCTCGGAACCGCCCGTATCTACGACGCTTCTCTTTTCAGGAACAACAGGAGGATATCTTTTGATTCCCTATACCTCGAATCCAAGATCCTCGACAGCAACAAGGTGATCACGGCCATCAGCAATGAATTTGATGCGGTCCTCGCAGGAGAGTTTTCCATCCTTGATCTCCCCGCGGCCTTCCAGACCTTCCTGAACAGGTATTATCCCGCATATGTCCGCCCTTCCAAAAAGAAGCTGAACAATGAAAACTTCAGCTTTGTGATCACGACTAAAAATGTGGAAGACTATATCAATCTCATTACGCCGGACCTGAGCGGTTTTAACTACAGCGCGCTCACCGGGCGCATCAATACCCGGGGGAACCTGCTCGATGTGAACACGGAGATCCCGCAGTTCACCTATAAAAATGTTTCCTTTTACGATTTTAACCTGAAAGCCGCAGGCGATATAGACAGTCTGAACATCCAAAGCAATATCTCCAATATCTATATAAACGACAGCCTCCATTTCCCCTCCACCGTTGTCCGGATCAGTTCGGCAAAAGACCATTCCATCGTTGATATCTCTACCAGCGCCAATCAAACGCTAAGCTCCGCCAATATCGCCGCCAGGGTGCAAACCCTTCCCAAAGGGGCCCGCATCAAATTCCTGGAGTCTTTCTTTGATCTCAACGGTAAGAACTGGCATATCGATAAAGACGGGGAGGTGGAGATCACGGAAGACCATATCCTGGCAAACGCCGTCAATATCCACAACGGTTTACAGGAGATACGCATCTCTTCCTCGCCTTCTTCGGCTACCCCTGACAGCCATGATCTCCTGATCGACCTGAAGAAGATCAATATCGGCGATTTTACGCCCTATATCATCACCTCGAACCGGCTTGAAGGGTTATTGACGGGAAGCGTCCAGGTGATAGATCCCTTTGGCAAACTGCTGATAGATGCAGAGGCGCAGGCGGAGCTGTTCCGGCTCGACAACGACTCGATCGGCAGGCTGAACCTGAACGCATATTACGAACACCATAACAAGCAGGTGAATTTTAAAGCGGTGTCAGAAAACTATCTGTACGATTTTATCCTTGCGGGGTTATACCAGCAGGCAGACAGCAGCAGGCAGGAAAACCTCGACATCACCGCAACATTGGAAGATACCCGGATCAACCTGCTTGAACAATATATTTCAGGGGTCTTCAGCGATGTAAGCGGACTGGCCACGGGCCATCTGCGCATCGTAGGGCCGCCGGACGACCTGGATTATATTGGAAAGATCAAGCTGAAGAACGCCGGCCTGAGAGTAAAATTCACCAATGTGCTGTATACCATACCCGAAGCAAATGTTTCGCTGCTAAGCGACAGGATCGACTTTGGCGTTATCCAGGCGCTGGACGGGTATGGCAACAAGGCGACCATCACCAAGGCCCTGCTGTTTCACGACGGATTCGACAATCTCTCGTTTGATTTCGCCATGAATTCAAGCAAGATCCAGGTGCTGTCGACCAACGGTTCCGGCGGAGACCCCTATTACGGCAATGCGGTCGCACAGGCAAATATGAGTTTCAAGGGGCCGCTCGACAATATGCAACTGACCATTGAAGCGGCGCCGGCAGACAGCTCCTCTTTATACATCAATATGAAAGGAGGAAAAGAAAGCGGCATGGCCGATTTTGTGGAATGGAAGGTATACGGGCAGGAAATGCAGGCGGCAAAGAAAACCGCGTCGAGCAACCTCTCCGTCAGCCTTGACGTCACCGCCAATAACTACGCCAACGTATACGTGATCCTCGATGAGCTTACCGGCGACATCATCCAGGCTACCGGCAGGGGGAATCTTAAAATGCACGCCTCCACAGATGGCAGCTTTACCATAGCCGGCAGGTATGATATCGACCGCGGAAATTATAATTTCAATTTTGAATCCCTGCTCAAAAAGCCGTTCAGGCTTCGCGAAGATGTGGGCAACTATATCCAATGGACCGGCGATCCTAACGAAGCCACGATCAATATCGAGGCGGAATACGAGGCGGAGAACGTGCGTTTCAGCGATCTCGACATGGAGGCCCTGAGCGCTTTGATGTCTATCAATAACGATATTCGCCGGTACCGCGGAAAGGTATTGGTTGTCGCCAATCTCACCGAACAACTGTCTTCCCCCGCAATTAAATTCCAGATCGAACTGCCGCAGAACAGCCCCATCAAAAACGATCACGATCTCCAGTTCTTGCTGGCCAGGATCCAGAAAGACGAGAACGAGCTGAACAAACAGGTCGCCTTTCTGCTGGTGTTTAACAGCTTTGGCCCCATATCGACTTCCACCAACCAGAGCGGCCTCGCCAATTCCGCTTTTGAAGGAATTGTTGTAGGAAGCATATCCGGCGTGTTGTCCAATACCCTGAGCAAGCAGTTCTCTAATGTTTTCCAGCGGGTGTTCAACGACAAAAGCATCCAGGTCAACTTTAACGCCCAATGGTACAGCGGCACCAATTTTATAGAAAATCTTAACCGGAACCCTTTTACGATCGACCGCACCAACCTGAACCTCTCCGTGGGCAAAAGCCTGTTCAATGAAAGGATCACCTTCACATTCGGAAGCGCCATGGATTTCGGACTCAGCGCCGCGCAGGTAAACGCCTCGAAAAACCTGCCCTTTCTGCCAGACATCAACGCTGAATGGAAAATAACGCCCGATGGAAAGCTCTCGCTAAACTTTTTTTACCGCGATTCGTATAGTTTTCTTTCCGGCGCAAGCGGCCGCCAGAACCGTTCGGGCGCGAACATCAGCTATAGGCGCGAATTCGATAAGATTGAAGAGTTGAGAAAAAATAAAGAAGAAGGCCGGTAGCCGCTTATTTTTTCAGGATCGTATGCCCCAGCTTGTCCCGCTTGGTCTGCAGGTATTTTTCATTGTGCGGGTTAGGGATCACTTCAATAGGAATAGAATCTACGATCTCAATGCCATATCCCAATAAACCCGCGCGTTTTTTCGGGTTGTTGCTGATCAGCCGGAGCTTGGTTATCCCTAAATGACGGAGGATCTGCGCCCCTATCCCATAATCCCTCTTATCCATAGGAAAGCCGAGGTGCAAATTCGCTTCCACGGTATCCATGCCGTTCTCCTGCAGCTTATATGCTTTTAACTTATTCAGCAGCCCGATACCGCGGCCCTCCTGGTTCATATACAGGATCGCGCCCTTCCCTTCTTTCTCCACCATCTGCATGGCGGCATGCAATTGCTCTCCGCAATCGCACCTGAGCGAACCCAGTATATCCCCTGTAAAACAGGAAGAATGCACCCTCACCATAACAGGTTCATCCTTTTCCCACTCTCCCTTTATCAGCGCCAGGTGCTCGTTGGTAGTATTCTTCTCGCTGAAAGCGACCAGCTTGAAATTTCCGTATAACGTAGGCATTTCCACTCTTACGATCTCTTCGATCAGGGAATCCGTTCTCAACCGGTATTCAATAAGGTCTTTTATCGAGATGAGTTTAAAATCAAATTTCTGAGCGATCTCTTTCAGCTGAGGCAACCTGGCCATCGACCCGTCCTCGTTCATGATCTCCACCAACACCCCCGCAGGTTCAAACCCCGCCAATCTCGCCAGGTCAATAGCCGCTTCCGTATGCCCGGCCCTTCTCAGCACCCCGCCCGCTTTTGCCTTCAACGGGAATATATGGCCGGGCCTGCCCAGGTCTTCGGGCTTTGTGTTTTCATCCACCAGCGCCCTGATCGTTTTTGCGCGGTCCTGCGCCGAAATCCCGGTGGTGCAGCCATGCCCCAGCAGGTCGACCGATATGGTAAACGCTGTTTCGTGAAGCGCGGTATTGTTGTTCACCATCAGGTCGAGCTTCAACTCTTCGCAACGCTCTTCAATCAGCGGAACGCAGATAAGGCCCCTTCCGTATTTGCTCATGAAATTGACTACTTCCGGGGTAATATGGCGCGCGGCCGTAATAAAATCGCCTTCGTTTTCACGGTCCTCGTCGTCTACAACGATGACCAGTCTTCCCGCCTTAATGTCCGCTATGGCGCTTTCAATAGAATCGAGCATTGATTTAATTTATGCAAAGTTAATCATAAAAAAGTTTAGCGCTCGCCCGGCGGTTTCCGCCCCAAAAATCATTTGTTTTTTCAGCGCCCTTCCGATATATTTGATTCCACTGCAACAGGAATTCGATCAGCGCCTCTTGAGCATATATTCAGAACCTTTATAACAAACAGTCGCATAGTGAAAAAAATAGGCATTCTTTACGGGGAGGAAAGAAGTTTCCCCATGGCATTTATCAAAAAAATAAATGCCCGGAATATCGAAGGCCTTATTGCAGAACCGGCGATCATCGACAAAGCGATCGAGGGCGGCGACAGCGGCTATGATGTGATCGTGGACAGGATATCGCACCGGGTCCCTTTTTACCGCGCCTATCTCAAAAATGCGGCGATCTGCGGCGCGGCGGTCATCAATAACCCATTCCGGAGCAGCGACGATGAGATTTTTTTTAATTGCTGCCTGGCGTCAAAACTGGGCATTACCGCGCCCAGGACCGTTATTATCCCTTCCCGGGAAATGCCCCCGCATACCGCGCCCGCTTCCTTCGGCAACCTGGCCTACCCGTTAGACTGGGAAGGGATTTTTGACTATATCGGATTTCCCGCCTGTATGAAACCGCTTTCGGGGGGAGGATGGAAAAACGTTTACCGCCCGACCAGCAGGGAGGATTTTTTTCAAAAACAGTCCGAAACAGGTCAGTTGGTCATGCTGTTGCAGGAGGAGATCGTTTTTGAAGAATATTACCGTTGTTATTGTATCGGGGCGAAAAAAACGCGTATCCTTTCTTACGCGCCTCAAAATCCTTTTCACCTCCGCTACCAGGTTGATTTTAACCCCCCGGTAGAAAGACTTGAGCGCCTGGAAAGCATTGTCTTGCGCCTTAGCCATTACCTGGGATATGATTTTAACGCCGTCGACCTGGCCATAAAAGAAGGCGTCCCTTATGTGATGAACCTGGGCAATCCCTTTCCTGAAACAGGCATTGATGAACTGGGGAAAGAAAATTTCGAATGGGTAACGGAAGCGCTGGCCGAACTTGCTATTGAAAAAGCCTTGTCCGCGGAAAGGCGCCGCGACAACCTTACCTGGGGAGCATTCATAACAAGCGCCGTAACCAAGCAGCCGCTTGCCTGATAAATAATTTAATTGTTAAATGGGAAACACCAATTATAAGCAGTTCACGCTGGGCATCGAGGAAGAATACATGACGCTGGATCCCGAGACCCGGGAACTGAAAAGCCATCAGCAGCAGATCGTAACCGAGGGCCAGAAGGCGATCAAAGACAAGGTAAAAGCAGAAATGCACCAGGCTGTTGTGGAGGTGAGCACCGATATCTGCAGAAACGTGGACGAAGCGTTCGAGGATGTCTGCCATCTTCGTAAAACCATTGCCGGCATTGCAGGGGGGCTGAACCTCATCGTTGGCGCGGCGGGCACCCACCCCTTCAGTCACTGGGAACGCCAGCTCATCACCGACCATATCCGCTACAGCTCCATCATCAACGAACTGCAGGAAGCGGCCAGGAGTAATCTTATTTTCGGACTGCATGTGCATGTGGGCATGGAAAGCCGGGAAATGGCCAATCATATCGCCAACTCTACCCGTTATTTCCTTCCCCATATCTACGCGCTAAGCGCCAACTCTCCTTTCTGGGAGGGCAGATCGACCGGTTACAAATCGTACCGCTCAAAAGTATTCGACAAATTTCCGCGCACCGGCATCCCCGAAACCTTTGAAAGCATAGAAGCATACGACAACTTCGTCAAGCTGCTGGTAAAAACCAACTGCATCGACGACGCCAAAAAAATATGGTGGGACCTGCGCGTTCATCCTTTTTTCAACACCGTAGAGTTCCGCATCTGCGATGTGCCGATGACGGTAGAGGAGACCATCGCCATTGCGGCGCTGTTCCAGGCTGTCTGCGCCAAAATATACAAATTGCATTCGCAGAACCTCAACTTCATTCAATACAGCCGCGCCCTGATCAACGAAAACAAATGGCGCGCCAGCAGGTATGGCATTGACGGGCAACTGGTCGATTTTGGCAAGGAAAAGGAAGTCGATACCCGGGCGCTGATCACGGAGCTGCTGAACTTCGTGGACGATGTGGTAGATGGATTGGGAAGCCGGCGCGCCATCAATCATGTAGATAAGATACTCCTGAACGGAACAGGAGCAGACCGGCAGCTCAAGGTATTTGAAGAAACCAAAAGCCTTACCGCAGTGGTAGACTATATACATGCGCAATTCCTGGAGGGGATATGATCCATCTGCGGCGCGCCCGATACAGCGGCAAAGGGCCTTTGTCGTTGAATGCCAAATTTGATCTTTATTTTTATAAGCGGAAATTATCCCAATAACCGAATCATCATTTTAACGAAGCAATATGAAACCATTTGTTATCCTTCTTATGACCATTGCCTTAACGGCTTTTACAGGCGTTCAGAAAAAACAACGCGTTATCTTTTTCGGCGATTCGATCACCCAGGCCGGCGTAAAGCCGGGCGGGTACATCACCCTGTTGCAGGAGATGCTAACCCAACAGAACAGGGCTTCTGCTTATGAGATCATTGGCGCAGGAATCGGCGGAAACAAAATATATGATCTCTATTTAAGAATGGAGGAAGACGTGCTGGCCAAGAACCCTGATATCGTATATATCTGGGTAGGCGTTAACGACGTATGGCATAAGGCATCCCATGGCACGGGCACAGATCTTTCCAAGTTTCAGAAGTTTTACGAAGCGGTGATCAAAAAGCTGCAAGCCAAAAAAATAAAAGTCATTCTCTGCACGCCGGCCGCTATAGGCGAAAGAACGGATTTCAGCAATCAGCAAGATGGCGACCTGAACCAGTATTCGAAGGTCATACGCGATATCGCCTCTGAATTTCAATGCGGTCTCGTGGATCTTCGCAAATCCTTTCTCGAATACAATCTTGCCAATAACCCGGAAAATAAAGAATCCGGCATTCTAACCACCGACCGCGTGCACCTCACAGAGAAAGGAAATCAGCTGGTAGCCGAAGAAATGCTCAAAGCATTGCCGTAACAGGGTTTTCGGCGCACGCGTAATTATCCGCTCAGAATACCAGGCAGGATAGGCAAAAAGCTGTAGCGCTCCCTCCATCCGCGATAGGAACGCTCCCCGGAAAAATTCGTAATTTTCCCATGAATATTTATTATTTTTTTGCCAAGAGGAACTCCCATAAAATTTTTCATTCATCCCTTATGTATTTTATGAATGAAAAATTTCATGTACGTTTGACCGATGATAAGAGACGAAAAAAAACCGGTGCGGATTGCGCTGCTGGACCTTTACAGGGGCGCTAGCAATCAGGGAATGCGCGGCATCCGGGAAATACTGCGTCAATACTTCAGGGAGCATGATCTTGCATTTGTATGCGACGAATATGAAGTGCGCATAGGAAAAAACCTTCCGGGCCTTGACTATGATATCTATATCTCCAGCGGGGGCCCGGGTTCGCCGCTCGCAAGCGAAGGAAGCGACTGGGAAGCGCTTTATTTTTCCTGGCTAAAAAGCGTGGATGACTACAATCAACAGGAAGATCATCCCCGAAAAAAACATGTTTTTTTTGTTTGCCATTCTTTTCAACTGGCCTGCCGTTATTTCCAGGTAGGCAGGGTAACGAAAAGAAGATCCGCCGCCTTTGGCGTTTTCCCCGTTCACCTTGTAGAGAAAGGAAAACAAGAAATTGTATTCAATGGATTGAATGATCCTTTTTTTGCGGTGGACAGCCGAAACTACCAGGTTATCGGGGCCGATCATACGCAACTCAGCCGAAAGGGAATGGCCGTACTTGCCATAGAAAAAGAACGCCCGCATGTGCCGCTGGAAAGAGCCGTCATGGCCGTTCGCTTTAACCCATATATGATAGGCGCCCAGTTCCACCCCGAAGCCGACGCCAAGGGCATGTCCATGTACCTGCAACGACAGGACAAAAAAGAAAAAGTGATTGCCGATCACGGCGTCGAAAAATGGCAATCCATGGTCGATCACTTGAATGATCCTGATAAAATACGCTGGACCTATTCGCATATTATTCCCAATTTTCTGAATGAGGCCCTGGGCATGGCCGTGAAAGCGCTGCCGCTATAGAAATAGAAGAGGATGCTGATAAATATCTTTATGGAACGGCATTTGTTATGATCCAATGGAAAAAATTGCAGGAAGCATGGAAAAACACAAATACCAGGCGGGATTGATCGGAAATTGTTCTTATCTGGCTCATGTGAACATCAATACCAATATTTCATGGTTATGCTGGCCCCGGTTCGACAGCTCATTTGTTTTCGGCGGCCTGCTGGATACAGAAAAGGGAGGAGAATTTTCCATCCTTCCTTCAGGCGAATATTCCGCAAGCCAACATTACCTGGAAAATACCAATGTCCTGTGCACGGAGATCGCGAGCCGGGAAGGAACATACCGGGTAACGGATTTTGCGCCGCGGTTTCACCAGTACGAAAGGAATTTCAAGCCGCTGATGCTTATCCGGAAAATTGAACCGCTGGAAGGTTTGCCGCGGATCCGCGTAACCTGCAAACCCGTATATGAATACGGGCTTAGCCAATTGCCCCCGCTGGTCGGCAGCAATCACATCGAATACCATGGCGCCGACGAAAAGCTGAGGCTCACGACGAATATACCGGTCAGTTATATCCTGGATGAGCATTATTTCATTTTAAATGAAACGCGCTACCTGCTGCTCACCTATGGCCACCCGCTGGAAGCGCCCCTCGAAAGCACCGCCGAACGTTTTCTGCGCGACACCGTTAATTACTGGCGAAACTGGATCAGGCAGTCTTCCATNNCAGTTTGAAGATACGGGCGCCATCATTGCCGCCAGCACCACCAGCCTTTCGGAGTATCCCGGAAGCGGCAGGAACTGGGATTACCGGTTTTGCTGGCTCCGCGATACATATTATGTGATCACTTCGCTTAACCATATCGGTCATTTCGAGGAGATGGAGCGGTTCTCCCATTACGTTACCGATATCGCATTTTCAGAAGACATCCGGTATCAGCCATTATACGGCATATCGGGAAAGAAAAAACTGACCGAACGCATTCTCCCCCACCTCGGCGGCTACCTGGATAACCAGCCGGTAAGAGTAGGCAACCAGGCATACGAACATATCCAGAATGATATTTACGGGCAGGTGCTCGTGTCCTTATTGCCCTTGTATACCGACCACCGTTTTATATTTAAAGAACGCAAGGACTCGGCGCTCTGGATCGAATCGGTATTGGCCAAGATCGAGCTGACCATTGATGAAAAAGACGCGGGCATCTGGGAGTTCAGGAATTTTGCCAATATACATTGCTATAGCAACCTGTTCCAGTGGGCCGGATGCTGCGCCGCCGAGAAAATGGCGATCGCTATCGGCAATGAACAGCTGCTGAACAAGGCGCTGCTGCTCAAACGCAAGGCCATTGACCATATTGAGAGCTGTTACGACCCCGTCCGTAAAGCCTATACGCATGCCGCGGGAAGTCCGCATCTCGACGCCAGTTCGCTCCAATTGATCATCATGAGGTATCTCGATCCCTCATCGCAGCGCGCAAAAGACCACCTGGAAGCGCTGGAGAAAGAATTAAAAACGCCAAGAGGCCTGTTCTATCGCTATAAGCACGCCGATGATTTCGGAAAGCCAAAAGCCACTTTCCTCATCTGCGCATTCTGGTATGTAGAGGCGTTGGCCTGCGTCGGGCGCCTTGAAGACGCGGTAAAAGAATTTGAAAATCTTTTACAATATAGCAATCACCTGCTGCTGTTCAGCGAGGACGTAGACGAGAACGACGGAAGCCAATGGGGAAATTTCCCGCAGGCCTACAGCCATGTAGGCCTGATGAACGCCGCCTATCGCATTGCCATGAAGCTGGAGAAACCTATTTTTCTTTAGCGGCAAGCGCCGCCGGTTGATTAAAAACGTTACTGCCCGCCAGGAACTTCAGGAATTTCCGCACTTCGCGATAATCATTGATGGAATACCTGGCCGCAGATACCTGGCTTCCCACCTTGATAGAGACTGCCGTCGAGGGCAGGGCCTTAAAAATGTCCTCATCCGTATAATCGTCGCCTATCGCCATATTAAAATCATAAGCGCCCTCCTGTAAAAAGCTTAAGGCCGCCTTTCCCTTATTGATCTCGATATTCTTGATCTCCACCACCTTATTGCCGGGCAAGACCTGCAGCCCCTTGTCTTCCGCAAGATACCGCAGCGTACTCATGATCTCATTGCTTCTCAGTTCGCCCAGGCTTTCTTCCACCTTCCGGTAATGCCATACGAGCGAGAAGTCCTTTTCCTCAATAAAGGCGCCCGGGGTGCGATCGGCAAAAGCCTCTAACACCGGGAAGAATTCTTTTTTCCACTGGGCGTTAAGTCCCGGTAAACTTTGCCATCCCTTATGCGCAGACTTTGTCCACGCCCCATGTTCCGCCACCATATCTATGTGCAGCGCGCCAAACCATTTTTCCAGGAACTCCGGGTTTCTTCCGCTGACGATCACTACGCGGTTGGCCGGGTCTTCGGCGAGCTTTTCCAATATCGTGTACAGTTCTTCGTCCGGCGCCGCCATTTCAATATCGGCGCTGAAACCAACAAGGGTGCCGTCATAGTCTAAAAAGATCAGCCGGTTCTCCGCATTGGCATACAGCCGCTTGATATTATTGCCCGAGGTTTCGCTGATATGCCTGGCAAACATGGATACCTGCATCTGTTTCACCTCCTTCAACCGGGTCATAAACAGTTTCACCCAATGCGACACATTGAACTTCATCACGATCTCCTTCATCAGCTGCATGCGCCTTTTCTGTTCTGCTAAAGGCATGGCCAGCGCCTCCTCAATGGCAAGCATGATCGCATGGATATTGTTCGGATTGACAATAATGGCATCGGAAAGCTCCTTGGATGCGCCCGCCATCTCGCTTAATATCAATACCCCGTCGCCATTTTCCCTGCTGGCAATATATTCTTTACAAACCAGGTTCATTCCATCGCGCATCGGCGTCACCAGGCATATTTCCGCAGTCGCGTATAACGCCGAGAGCTCCTCCACCGGCAGGGAACGGTAAAAATAAGACACCGGCTGCCAGTTCATTGTCCGATACCGGGCATTGATGCCGCCTACGGTCTTATCAATTTCATCAAGCAGTTCCTTGTATTGCTGCACATTATCGCGGGAGGGAACGACAATCATATACAGTACAATACTGCCCACATAATCGGGATTCAGCTGCAACAACAGTTCGTATGCCCTTAACCGTTGTAGTATGCCCTTGCTGTAGTCGAGCCGGTCAATGGACAGGATGAGCCTGGTATTTTCAAAACTCTTTTTCAGTTCGGCAATATACTCCCTGACCAGGGGTTCTTTTGTCAGCTCGTGGAACTTTTTGCTGTCTATTCCCATAGGAAAACTATCCACGACAATGTTCCGGTTATTATAACTGATCTCATTAGACGAAGAGATCGCGGAGGTCAGGCCGCGGGCCGCGGAAACAAAATGCCGCGCGTCGTCAAACGTATGGAATCCGATCAGGTCCGCGCCAAGAAGGCCGTCGAGCAACTCCACCCGCCAGGGGATCATCCGAAACAGCTCGAACGAGGGAAATGGAATATGCTGGAAAAAGCCTATGGTCGCGTCGGGAACGGCGGACCGCAGCAAGCCTGGCAGCAACAGCAGCTGGTAATCATGAATCCAGATCGTATCGCCCGGTTCCATATTCTGCAAAATCACATCCCTGAACTTTTCATTTACCGCGTAGTAATAATCCCAGTACTGCTGATGATAGCGCGCATAGGTAGGCATGTAGTGAAATACCGGCCATAGGATCTCGTTTGAAAACCCCTCATAGTAATGATTGATCTCCTCCTGGGTAAGAAATACCGCCTTCAGGTTCTGTTCACCGAGTTCCTGTTGGACTTTTTGCTGAACCGCCTCATCGCCGATCTCCATGCCAGGCCAGCCAATCCATATATTATTGGTCTCACGGTAGATAGAACCTAGTCCGGTTGCCAGCCCGCCCTCGCTGGGCGTAAAGGATATCTCTCCTTCATTGTCGGTCAATTTAACAGGCAGCCTGTTAGATACTATTATCGTTTTACTCATAGTCAGCTATTAATTTAGAATACCGGCCCCGTATTCATTCAATACCATATGCAGAATTAGGCCTGTTCCCGATCTATCAGAAAGAATCGTGCAAGATTACTCTATTTGATAGACAAAGATTCAAAACTTATACAAAATAATATCGCCTAAAGTTTTTCACCGCGTCAATAAATACAAAATATTTTATAAAACTGTGGAAAATTATCCTCATAATGACGGGAAAACCCAATAACGCTGATTATATGGAACAAAATTTAATAAAAATTTAATGGCAGGTAATTTTAATCAAACACAGGGTCATCCTCCTTTTTTCACCTTTAACATACGAACATGAGTAATCTCTTATATGTAATCGCAGTTATATTGGTTATCGCATGGGCAATCGGGTATTTGGGCTATAGCGCGGGAGGGTTAATCCATATCCTGCTGGTGATCGCGGTAATAGCCGTTATTCTCCGCCTGATCCGCGGCGGCAGCGTATAGGCTTCAGGCGTCTGTTCCTAACCTGGCAAATAATGCCGGGTTTATTTTATATACGCTGAACCGATTCGCTAACCCGTAGCCGCTTACCGCCCGGCTGCAATTCGATTGATATGACCTCTACTTCCTTTCAGAAGACGCCGTTCTACTTCAAGTTCGCGATGATATTGCTGATGCTGGGGCTGATCTGCCTCCTGCTCTATTACGGACAGGATATCATCATCCCTTTTGCCTTATCTATCCTGCTGGCGATCGTGCTGACGCCTGTGAATAATTTTCTCGAAAAGAAAAAGATCCCCAGGGTATGGGCAATCTCCATCTCGCTGACCTTTTCATTGCTCATTATCGTTGGCATCCTTTATTTTATTTCGACGCAGATCATGAGTTTTTCGGAAGATCTTCCCGTTATCAGGGAGCGGCTTACCGAACTATTCAATAAGGCTCAGCAATGGATAGCCGAAAACCTTAACCTTTCGCGAAGAGACCAGGCAAAATATATTGACACGGCAAAGGACTCCGGAACCTCGGCGCTGGGGTCCACCGTTATTTCCGTTACCAACGCCATATTCGTGCTGGTCTTATTGCCTATTTATGCTTTCCTGGTATTGTATTATCGGGATATGCTCAAACAATTCCTGGTAGACGTTTTCCAACCGAATCATCATGAAAACGTCAAAGAAGTCATTAAGGAATCAAGAATTGTAGTGCAAAGCTATATGGTCGGATTGCTGATAGAAATGGTCATTGTAGCCGTGATCAACTATATAGGGTTTTTGATCATTGGCATTAAATACGCCGTATTCCTCGCTGTTTTCGCGGCGATCCTGAACCTGCTTCCCTATGTGGGCATGCTGATTGCCACGGTGTTCTGCATGCTCGTAACGCTGGCCACTTCTTCCAACCCGGCGGACACGCTGTGGACGTTCGCAGTACTGAGTATCGTGCAGTTCATCGACAACAATATCATTATGCCCAAGGTGGTCGGATCGAAGGTAAAGATCAACGCGCTGATCACGATACTGGGCGTGCTGATCGGCGGAGCGCTATGCGGCATATCGGGCATGTTCCTTTCCATACCGGGAATTGCCATCCTAAAAGTTATCTTTGACCGGATCGACGAATTGAAACCCTGGGGCATGTTGCTCGGCGACGATATCACATCGAACAAGCCGTCAAAAATTTTTGAAAAGGCAAACATCCTCAGGAAAAAAAAGGCAAGCGCATAAAATTGGCAAAGTTTTATGTATTTATGAAGCATTACTTTATTTACTTTACGCACAAAATATCGTTGTTATGGCATCATCAAAAGTAATAGTTGGCGCTTTGGCGGGCATTGCCGCCGGGATAGCATTGGGTCTTTTATTCGCTCCTGACAAAGGATCGGAAACCCGTAAGAAAATTAAAAAAGGCTATGGCGATCTGAGCAATTCCCTTAAAGAAAAGTACTCTGATCTGGTGGACGCCGTCAAAGAAGAATTCGATCTGACAAAAGATAAAGCCTCGGATCTCGCCAATAAGGCGAAAAACAAGGCGGCTTCCGTGAAAAGCGATCTGAGCTGATCGTTGCGCGCCTCACTGATCATTCTGTTTCGACAGAAGAAGGCTGGCACAGTTTATTCGCCCCAGCAATGGGGCTTTTTGTTACCCCGCGAACCTGGTTTAACGGCGCGGCAAGGCATCCCGCCGCGTTAGCATAATATATGAAGATCCAGTTCTGGTCAGTTGGAAAGGATATGGACGGCTATGCCGCTGCTGGCGTCAGGGATTTCAGCAAGCGGGCGGCTAACTATTACCCTGTTTCCTGGAATATTATTCCTCCTCCCAAACATGCCGGGCAAATGGAGGCAAGCGAGCTCAAAAAAAAGGAAGCCGCCATTATCCTGAAATTACTCCATGCCGATGATTTCCTTGTTGCATTGGATGAAAAGGGAAAATCAATGGACTCAAAAAAGCTGGCCGCTTTTATCCAGGCAAGGGCCAACGAAAGCGTCAGGCAGTTGATCTTTCTGATAGGGGGCGCTTACGGTATCGATCAACCGGTATTGCAGCGCGCCAACTTTGTATGGTCATTATCCGAACTCACTTTTCCCCATCAGTTGGTCAGGTTGATATTGTCCGAACAGGTATACCGGGCATGCACTATTTTAAGAAACGAAAAATATCATCATTCCTGACGGTATTCCCGCTATCTTTATAAAAACAATTAATGCTTTCTATAACGCTCATCATTGTAATCCTCACTGCCGTCATCTCTTTTACCGCTTTCAGGAATGAAAAGGTATTGAATGATATGATCTTTTACCCGCCGGCAATCACGCATAACAAGCAGTATTACCGGTTTTTTACCTGCGGTTTCATACACGCCGATATTGCCCATCTTGCTTTTAATATGATCTCGCTGTACCTGTTCGGCGAGTTTGTCGAACAACGTTTTATAGATATATTCGGGAATACCGGAAAACTGCTTTATATCGCGCTCTATCTTTCGGCGCTCGCCGTATCCCTGTTCCCGACCTACCTGAAGAACCGGAACAACGCGTATTACCGGAGCCTGGGCGCTTCCGGCGCCGTCTCTGCCGTGGTATTTGCGGGACTGATGATCGCGCCCTATATTAAAGTAGGATTTTTCTTCATCCCCCCGATCATTCCCGGATTTGTATTCGGCCCCCTGTACCTGCTTATCTCGGCCTACCTCGACAAAAAAGGAGGCGGCAACATCAACCACTCCGCGCATCTCTGGGGAGCATTGTATGGCGTTGCCTTCCTGATCATTGCAGGAAAGCTATCCGGCGAGTACGATGCCATAGATGGGTTTGTCCGCGGAATATCCTACTATTTCAACAGTTAGTTCAACGTAGAGCAATCTGCCCCCACGAGCGCATTCATCAACTATCCTGCTATTCAGCAGTTAACTCTTTTAATTCCAGGTGGACTACAATCCGCTGCTGACTCAAAGATTAACGTCAACGCTGATTGCCTGTAGAACCTTGGAGTGGCGCCCGATAAGACTAAAAATGATCGCGAGGATCGAATTTGGAGATTGATCATATACGCAGCTTGCCCGTCGATACCTTTGCCTATCTAGCCTCTATGCTTTCTTTTTAACGGCGATCCGCAGCAGTTTTTTTGTATGCGCAGTCGCTTTGAACCGGTCGTCTATGCGCAATCCTACAACCCAGGCGATCTTCTTCCCCGATTCCAACACCCATACCCTTTCTTTCTCCGTGGGCGATAATTTCCGGTCGATCAGGAAACGGGCGACCTTTTTCTTTTTTCGCATGCCGAGCGGATAAAAATAATCGCCTTGTTTCCATTTCCTCAGCATTAAGGGATAGGCGATCTTTTTCCGGTCGAGGCTGGCGATCCCGGGATCGTCAATGATCCTGGCGCCCGGGGCGGGGATCTCTTCTATCGTTAATGACCAGTCGCCAAATTCAACTCCCGGTTCGCCCGCTTCGATCAATACATGCTGCGGCTCCTCCGATTGAAGCGGAGCAATGATGAGATGCTTGCGGTTCCTGATAATGCGATGCGAAGGAGACTGCACATATTTCGCCTGTTCTCCTTCCAGCAAGCGGATAATATCCCCTACCTGCTGGGGCGTAAAACGGAAGGGCTTCACGATCTCGTAAACAATGCTGTTCAACGGGGTCGCGTTTTTGAGGGCCAGCACGGGCAAATGGATCTCGGGACCGACTATCCTGACCAGTTTACGGGTATGCAGCCGGATGGCCTGCTGGTACAACAACTCCGCTTCCCGAAACCGTCGGATATTCTCTCTCAGGTTATGCTCCGCTTCGGGAAAAATCTTATTGGCCAGGGGGATCAGCGTATGACGAAAATAGTTGCGCGTATACTTCTCCGAAGCGTTGGAACTGTCTTCCACCCAGGAGAGCCCCTGCTGCTTTGCAAAATCCAGCAGCATGGCCCTGGGAAATGTTAACAAGGGGCGAACGATCCGGTCCTGTTTGGGCAGCATCCCCCGCAGGCCGCTGATACCCGAACCGCGAAAAAAATGCATGAGCATGGTTTCGACATTGTCATCGGCGTGATGCGCGGTCAGTACCCAGCGAGGCTGATCATTCCCGCCGCCGGATCCCGATAACAGCTCGTCAAACCACTGGTAACGCAGCTCCCTGGCGGCAACCTGCGTCGAAACCTTGTTTTCGGCAATATAAGCCGCCGTATCCACGCGCTTGACCCATACCGTAATATCATGTTTCTTCCCCAGTTCCCTTACAAAATTTTCGTCGCGGTCGCTTTCCGCCCCCCTTAGCCCGAAATTTACGTGCGCTATGATAAAGCGATATCCGGCCTGGCGGCACAGCTCGCACAATACCACGGAATCCATCCCCCCGCTAACGGCCAGCAACAACAGATCGTCGGCAAGAAAAAGATCTTCCTTCCTTACCGCTTCCTTAAATTTTTCCAAAAGCCCCATGAACTGGTATTATATTGTCTGACTGATTAAAACTTTTCTCTGCCGGCCCCATTGGCGTTGATCTTATTTTTGCAAAGCGAATACCGGCCTTAAGGATCGCCCCTACTCTGCTATCTCTTCATAAGCGGCCCTCAATTCCTGGTAAGCATGCTGATCGCCCGCCGCTTTCGCCTGCTCCATCCCCTTTTCATACCATTCAATGGCCAGGGAGGGATGGTTCGTCCGCTCCAGTAATTTGCCCAGGTGATAATAGGAACCGATATATCCCGGATCGCGCGTTAATATTGCTTCAAAAAGCCTGCGCGCCTCTTCCTCATTGTTCAGCTTTATATACTCAAGGGCCAGCGCATGCTGCAAAAAGCTATCCGAGGGGTTAGCGGCAAGGAACGATTTTATGCTTTGAATTCTGTCCATGACTCCATTTCATTAAACAAGACCGGTATGATATTGCTGTTTTATCAATAGATATGAAGGTTGATCGAAGCTGGTAAATTACTATTATTTTACCCGTCAAATAAAACTAATGAGCCAATTTTGACCTAAGCATGCAATCTGGCCGGGGCGCCGCCTCCCGCAAATTCAGGTTAATTTCCGTTCTTCTCTTGTTTATGTGTGGAAAATTCTTTTGGTTTGCAAGATCAGATAGTTGCATAAACAACCTTAATCAAAAGCATTCGCTATGAAGATCCTGGTATGTATCAGTAAAACGCCCGATACCACTGCAAAAATAGCCTTCACCGATAACAATACGAAGTTCGCTGAAAACGGCGTACAGTGGATCATCAACCCTTACGATGAATGGTATGCCCTGGTCAGGGCCATTGAATTAAAGGAAAAGGATCCCGGAACGGTCATTCACCTGGTCACCGTGGGAGAGGCTGATACGGAGCCGATCATCCGCAAGGCCCTGGCATTAGGCGGAGATGAAGCGATTCGCGTTAACGCTTCCGGCGCCGACAGCTTTTTTATTGCCTCGCAGATCGCCGAGATAGCCCGGCAGGGCGGATACGATCTTATCTTCACCGGTAAGGAAACCATCGACTACAACAGCGCTGCGGTGGGCGGTATGATCGCTGAATTATTGCAGTTGCCTTATATCAGCCTGGCCGTCAAATTTGATCTTGAGGGATCAACGGTAACGGCTACCCGGGAAATAGAAGGCGGGGAAGAAATTGTGCAGGCAAGCCTTCCGCTGGTGGTCAGCTGCCAGAAAGGAATGGCCGAGCAGCGCATACCCAATATGAAAGGCATCATGAGCGCGAGGACAAAGCCTTTGAAAGTAGTGGAACCTGTCGCCGTCGATCCCTTAACGACCATCGCGGGTTTTGAAACGCCTCCTCCTAAAGCGGGAATCAAGATGATCCCTGCCGACAATCCCGCGGAACTGATCCGCCTGCTTCACGAAGAAGCCAAACTCATTTAACTCATTCATTAAACGGTTTTCCCATGTCAGTTTTAATATTCATTGATCATTCCGACGGCGCAGTAAAAAAAGCTTCCCTTGAAGCGATATCTTATGGCGCAAAGATCGCCGAACAGTTAGGCCTAACCGCGGAAGGCGCGTTATTAGGCAACCTGAATGAAGACATTGCATCGCTTGGAAAATATGGCGTAAAGAAAATATACCATGTAGCCGACGTCGCGCTTGATCATCCCGATCCCCAGGTCTTTACAGAGGTCATTGCGCAGATAGCGGAAAAATCCGGGGCCAAACTGATCGTGTTTTCCAATAATCTACATGGCAAAGCCATTGCGCCCCGAGTATCGGCCAGGCTAAAAGCCGGACTGGTAGCGGGAGCCGTAGCCCTGCCGGATACCAGCAATGGTTTTATCGTCAAAAAAAATGTATTCTCCGGAAAAGCATTTGCTTTCATTTCCATTAATACCGACATAAAGATCATCTCCTTAAATCCCAATGCCTATCCCGTTGCTGTTACTGAAGGCGCTGCTGCGGAAGTGGTTCCTTTTACGGCCGCTGTCGGCGAGCCCCGGATAAAAGTGACTGCCGTTAATAAGGTAACCGGCGAGATCCCTCTTGGCGAAGCGGAGATCGTGGTGAGCGGAGGACGCGGATTAAAAGGACCTGAAAACTGGAATATCCTGGAAGACCTTGCCGCCGCCCTTGGCGCCGCCACCGCCTGCAGCAGGCCTGTAGCCGACGCCGACTGGCGACCCCATCATGAACATGTTGGTCAGACCGGACTGGCGATTGCTCCCAATCTGTATATTGCCATCGGCATTTCAGGCGCTATCCAACACCTCGCCGGAGTAAACCGCAGCAAGGTCATTGCGGTGATCAACAAGGATCCTGAAGCGCCCTTTTTTAAGGCTGCAGATTATGGAATTGTCGGCGACGCTTTTGAAATTGTGCCAAAATTAACAGAAGCCGTTAAGGCGCTGAAGGGCTAAATTCGGGCCCGGGTATAAGCCCAGCTTACCAGAAGGATACAAATACATTAAAGCGCCGAACAGTAAACCCCCGAAAAATTGCCCGGATCCTTTTAGATTTTTAGCCCCGGCTACGCGATATGCGGGGGTTGAATGCGCCATTACCGGCGGGTTTCGCGTTCCATTTTTTCAAGAAAATCATGTAGGTTTGTGGTTAGTAAAAAAGGTTAACCATCAACCCGTGTCCGGGAAAACATTGCGAGAAATCGGTCTTATGAAGAAAATAGAACTCGAAATAGTGGCTTTATCCCACAGTATCACTCAAACTCATTCTTATGCTGTAGTATTAGGCGAAGTAAACGGATTGCGTAGGCTGCCGATCGTGATCGGAGGGTTTGAAGCCCAGGCAATTGCCGTAGCGCTGGAAAAAATGCACCCCAGCCGCCCCCTCACGCACGACCTGATGAAGAACTTCATGAACGCCTTTAATATCGACCTGCAGGAGATCATCATCTGCGATCTGCAGGAAGGCATATTCTATTCGAAATTGCTGTGCGCCAGCGAACACGATACCGTGGAAATAGACTCCCGCACCTCCGACGCCCTGGCGCTGGCGGTACGGTTCGGATGCCCCATATATACCTATGATAATATCCTGGAAAGCGCCGGTATTTTAATGGAAGATTCCTCCGGCAAAAAAAAGCTCTCCCGCGAAGCCGTAACCACGGAAACCTCAAGAGGATCCGACGACCTCAGCGCGCTGTCCCTGGAGGAACTGAATACGCTCCTGACCGAAGTGCTGGAGCAGGAAGATTATCTCCGCGCGATATCCATCCGCGATGAAATTAACAGCCGCAAAAGAGAACGCTGACCTTGGTACTGTTCCCCAACTGTAAGATCAATCTTGGCCTCAGGGTACTCCGCAAAAGAGCCGACGGCTACCACGACCTGGATACCATCTTCTACCCGCTTGCGCTTCATGACGCGCTGGAAATCCTACCTGCTTCCGAAACCGATATAAAGGAAATAGCGCCGGTTGCGCCGCTTCCCGATCAGCCCGTCGTTGAGGAACCGGAGAACCATATCTTTTTGCATAATGACTGTTATTTTTCTGTTTCGGGTCTTCCCATTCCCGGAGAGGCGGCGGACAACCTCTGTCTTAAAGCCTGGTCGATCATAAAAAAAGATTTTCCTTCCCTGCCCCCTATCCGCATGCACCTGCACAAAGCCATAGCTATCGGGGGCGGACTGGGGGGAGGATCCGCCGATGCCGCGTTTGTATTGACGCTGCTGAACCGGCAGTTCGCACTGGGCCTTTCCACAGAACAACTGAAAGCCTATGCATTGCAGTTGGGAAGCGATTGCCCGTTTTTTATACTGAACAAGCCCTGCCTGGCTACCGGCAGGGGCGAACAGCTCCGGGAGATTGAGCTGGACATCTCGTCGTACTGTATCGCGCTGGTCGATCCTGCTATCCATATCAGCACCGCCTGGGCGTTCTCCATGCTCAGACCCGCTGAAAGGGAACATTCGCTGCAGTCGATCATAACGCTGCCGATAGAACGCTGGAAAGAAGAGTTGACCAACGATTTCGAGCAACCGGTATTCGGAGCGCGCCCCGAGCTGGCCGCTATTAAAAACGAACTATACCAGTTGGGCGCCGTCTATGCCGGCATGACGGGAACAGGGTCAACGATCGTGGGAATATTTAAGACAAAGCCTTCGGAACCCTCTTCTCTATTGCGCAATTACCGCCTGATCTTTTTATAGTTCTTGTAAATAAAAAACTGCTTGCCGGTCAGCATTTCCAACCATTTCATCAGTTTTTCCTTCAGGCTCATATTGTTAATGGAAGGATCATATTCAAAGCTCCAATCCTGCCGCGATATCCTGGCTTGCATTACGGCGGGATGCGAGCCGTTAAAAGGTTTCAGGTAATCAATGTTGCGGTAATCATAGGCCAGGTCCTTGGTGGAAGCAAATTTTTCCTCTACGGCCTTCTCTTCCAGGTAGCCCTTTTCAAACTCGATCTGTCTTTTCCGCTGCACAAAGGGGTTCCTGGCATAGCTGTAATGAAATATCCTGGCGGCCAGGGGGATCACGTTCAGCTTTCTTCCCTTTTCATTCCATTGATCGGCAGGATTATTAAATATCCTGAACCCCTGCGAATCGCGGTAGGCGCGAACGCGGGGATCGTTTCGGACAATCCGGATCTCATGCTGGTGAAACCGGCGGGAAGGCCCCCAGTGACGGTAGTCGCCAAAGAAATTAATGAACCGGAACAGAAACCCTTCCACCGAAGGGTCGTCGAGATATTTCTCCATGGCTTCGCGGATCACGGGAAGATCTTCTTCATGCGCCACTTCATCAGCCTGGATATGAAAGGCCCAATCGCCGGTAACATGATCCAGCCCGGTATTCGACTGAACCGCATAGCGACGCCCCTTCAGGTCCTTGTTATCCCAGATGGTATCGACAATTTTAATGCGGGGATCATTCAACGCTTCCACCGCCTCGCGGGTGCCGTCGGTAGAATCGCCCACCACTACCACCATTTCATCGCAGACCGGCAGGATCGATCTTATGGCCTCCAGGAAAGGATAATCATACTGCAATCCGTTTCTAACATAGGTGAACCCGCTTACTTTCATGAATGCGCTTTGGACAAATATACAATCCTACCCCTAAAAACAGTATCTTGCACAAAATTTACGATCATCGTCGATACCGGTTTCATATTACACTTTCTCAATCGCTGCCTTGATTTTCTCGATCATCCCCGAGGGGCGTATTCCGCTTCCATATCACCCTTAGTTCCCCAGGCTTAATCGCCCGGCTTTTTTATCTTTTATTGCAGACTTGTTTTAAAAATCCTGATCATGAATACGATCGCGGCATTACCCGGAAAATCATCTTATTATATACAGCTTGAAGAGCAGTATGGCGCGCACAACTATCATCCGTTGCCCGTGGTATTGGAAAAAGGCAGGGGCGTTTTTGTATGGGACGTGGATGGCAAACGTTACTACGATTTTCTAAGCGGCTATTCCGCGGTCAACCAGGGGCATTGCCACCCCGCCATCAGCTCGGCCCTGATAGAACAGTCCCGGCGCCTTACGCTTACCTCAAGAGCATTTTACAACGACCAGCTGGGCAAATACGAACAACTGATCACCGGGCTCTTTGGTTATGATAAGGTTTTACCGATGAATACCGGCGTGGAAGCGGTGGAAACAGCCATCAAACTCTGTCGCCGCTGGGGATATGCGGTAAAGGGGATTTCGCCCGACAAAGCCAGGATACTGGTATGCGATCAGAATTTTCATGGACGCACCGGAACGGTGATCTCTTTCAGCAGCGATCCTTCGGCGTATACAGGATTCGGCCCTTTTATGACCGGCTTTGAGATCATCCCGTATAATGATCTTGAAGCGCTGGCCCTTGCGCTGACCGATAAAAACGTAGCAGGATTCCTGGTAGAACCCATCCAGGGAGAAGCTGGCGTGGTGATCCCCGACCAGGGCTATCTTTCCAAAGCCAAACAACTTTGCGCCGACGCCCATGCGCTTTTTATAGCCGATGAGATACAGACAGGCCTGGGAAGAACCGGCAAGCTCCTGGCCTGCGATCACGAAGCCGTCAGACCCGATATCCTGGTACTCGGCAAGGCCTTAAGCGGCGGAACCATGCCGGTATCCGCGGTATTGGCCGATGATGAGGTCATGCTGACCATCAAGCCCGGCGAACACGGGTCCACCTTCGGCGGCAATCCCCTTGCCTGCAGCGTCGCGATAGCCGCCCTGAACGTGATACAGGATGAAAACCTGGCGTCGAACGCCGACGCCATGGGAAAGCTGCTGAGAGCAGAGATAGAGAAGATGCGGTCGCCCCTGATCGCCGCTGTCCGCGGAAAAGGATTGCTGAATGCCATCGTTATCCGCCATCCCGATAAGGAAGCGGCCTGGAACATCTGTATGGCAATGAAAGAAAGAGGCTTGCTTGCCAAGCCTACGCATGGCGATAAAATACGGCTCGCGCCGCCATTGATCATTACAAAAGAGCAGGTCATCGAAGCGGCATCCATTATCGGAGAAGCGCTGGAAACGCTGTAGACAGAAGGTCCACGCGATACAAAGGGGCAAGTACACTTATCTGTTAGACTGATGCTTTGGCTCGCTGCCTTTCAGGGGCATATCGGGAAGCAGCACGGTTAGCATGATAACCAGGCAGGCGCCCATCATCACCCATATTCCCGTCAGTTTTTCGGGGCATACCCCTCCATAGCATCCGGTGAAAAGAATAAAGGTCTTTATAGCATAAGCCATCGTGAAGCAGCCGTTAAACAGGTTCCAGCGCTTGGCCCATACCCTTGGGGTCAGATAAAGCGCTATGAGAAGAGCAGCCAAAAATACCATGAGCTTGCCCGGCCTTCCATACTCGTTCCCCTCTGAATAAAAGCCGGTAAACGATTTTCCCAGGTCGGGATACCAGGTCCAGGGCATAAAACAGGACGCCGCCAGTAAGAGAGCGGCTGCAACGCCTATCCATTGCGAATATTTCATGCGCAAATATAAAATACCGCTTGCAGGAAGACGCCCAAAAACGATAATATTTATTAGCGATCGAGCAGGCGGATAACCCTAACGGGTCATCCATCCTCTCAGGCCACAATAAAGCCCCGCGTTAGCAGGGCTCTATCATACATGTAAACGCTTTCTTTGCTGTTTATTTAGCCGGGATCTTCAGCTTCCACCCCGGTTGTATCAGGTCGGGGTTTTTGATGATATCCTTATTGGCTTCGAAAATGGCCTTCCAGGCAATGCCATATTTTGCCCCGATCTTACTCAGGCTATCCCCCGACTTAACCACATACTCTTCGTAGCGGTTATCGGCGGAAACCTCCAGGTTCAACCGAAGATCGCCGGCGCGGTAATCAGGATCTATCCTGTTGTAGACTTCCCACAGGGCGTCCTTGTCCTGCTCGGAGCCAACCTGACCGTCAATATACAATACGTTGTCCTGTTCAACCACATTAACGCCTGCTGTTGCTTTTTGCTTAACGGCATCGATAAGCTCCTGGTATTTATTCTGTAAAGACATAGACATTATTTTATTTGTAATTGATTTTCGATTTTCTTAGGGTTGATGGCAGATATCTTCTGCATCAGTTCCGTTAACTGCGACCGTTTGATCTCGCCGGTCAGCGTCACTACGCCGTCTGCCACGGTAGCTTTCACCGTATTGTACGCGCCGACAATATCGCTTAAGGCCGTATTCAATGCCGCGTCGGGATTGATCACCGGAGGAGGAGGCGGAGCGACCGTAATATTGTTCACCACGCTTTTAACGCCTTTTACGCTTTTTACGGCGGCTTCTGCAGCGGTTTTACAAGCCTCGTCGGGACATTCTCCGTTAAGCGTTACCACGCCTTTGGCCACGGCGGCGCTGATCTGCCCGCCGGCTGCGGCCAACCCGGCGTTAACGGAGGTTAACACCTTTTCGTCGGAAGGACCGCAGGATACCAGGAAAAAGGCCAAAACAAATGAATAGATTAATCGCATAGAGATTTTTTTATTGATGAATGAAATACGGCTGAACAGTCTCAACCGTTGAAAGAAAACCAGATATTATTTGAACATGTTTTTCACCTTATCAAACAATCCGCCTCCGCCGCCGGACCCGGATCCTGCGAACATGCTCATCAGATCCTGCATATCTACATCGCCATCGCCGTCCTGGTCAAGCCCTGAAGATAGTTTACTGATGATGGCGCCTACGTTTAAGCCGGAAGTCTTGCCGCCGCTCAACTGATTAAAAATATCCTGAACATTAAAGCCATTGTCGTTCGGGTCGTTTGTTCTTTTGATCAGTTGTCCCAATACCGTCGGGATCAGCGATCCGGCAATACCGCTTGCCTGGGAATTGGAAAGGCCAAACTTGGAAGCCATCTGATTAATAAGGGATCCGCTGATCTGATTCGTAACGGGATTCTCCTGAAGATTTGAGGATCTGCCCGCAAACATATTCACGACATCCATGACATTACCCTGGGACAATGCCTGCTGAAGGCCTCCTATAACAGAATCTCCTGCAACCTGCACCGCTTCTTCCTTCCGTTCCGCAGGAATAGCGGCATTATTGAGAATAGCCTGGCCTGCATTTTCTTTTACCAGGTTGATAAGTTGATCTAACATGTGTTGTAGCGTTTTAAGAGTAAAAAAATAAAATTGAAGAGGCAATTAAACATGCTGCCGGTTTTGTGGTATCGGTTTGGCAATATCAGGATTGCGATATTCTCAAAACCAGATAGCTTAAATCAGGCGTTGAAAGTAAGCATTTAACGGCCCCCAAACAATAATACCTTAATGAGCGCCTAACGGCCGGGGCTATCTCATACGCCGATAGCCTTGCAATTCTTATGCCTGCCCAAAATGGGAAATAACCCAAACATCATATTTCCGTAACGATTTGTTCACATGCAAGCGGTAAACTTGCCTTATGGTGACAAGCCAGGATTCCTTAAAATCAAAGCGCGTTGACAATCAAACACTTTATGCAGCGTCGCGCGGGATCCGCCATGATCTTCCTGGTACCGGAAAGCTTCCCCCGCCTACGGCGGAGCCTTTGACGCGCGAGGAGCGCCGCCGCCTGATAAAATTCATTGCACAGACCCTCATTCTAACCAAACGCTGCGGCGCTCCGCCGCCAGGACATATAGCTCGCCGATGGCAGAGCTTTTGGCGAGGTACAGGCCCCTCAGCGTTCCCGGCAAAGCGTTCACCGAGGCCATTAAACTATTTTATGCGCGAAACAAAACAAAAATATACGGATGAAACCTGAAAAACGAAAAATAGAGATCCTGGTATTATCGGATATCCATCTCGGTTCCTATGGATGTCATGCCAAGGAACTATTGCATTATCTGAGAAGCGTCAATCCTAAAACTGTCGTGTTAAACGGCGATATCATAGATATCTGGCAATTCAGCAAAAGATACTGGCCCAAAAGCCATATGAAAGTGGCGCAGCATATCATGAAATGGGCGAGCAAGGGCAAAAAGATATACTATATCACCGGCAACCACGATGAAATGCTGCGAAAATTTGCCGGGCTCAGAATGGGATCCCTGTGCATAAAAAACAAGCTGGTCCTGGAACTGAACAACGGGCAGAGAGCATGGTTCTTTCACGGCGATGTTTTTGACGTTACCATGGAACATTCCAAATGGCTCGCTAAGCTGGGCGCCATCGGATACGACAGTCTCATCCTGGTAAACAGGTTCGTGAACTTTGTCTCCGAAAAAATACTAAAGAAAGGAAAGATCTCTCTTTCAAAAAGGATAAAGAACAGCGTAAAATCGGCCATGAAATTCATCAGCAACTTTGAGCAGGCCTGCGCGGACATAGGGATTGGCAACCACTATGATTATGTTGTTTGCGGGCATATACACCAACCGGAGATCCGTCGCATATCCAATGACGAAGGGAGCATAGTCTATCTTAACTCGGGCGACTGGATCGAGAACCTGACCGCGCTGGAGTACAATAACGGTCAATGGGAGCTTTATCGTTTTGCCCCAGACGGATTACTGGACATGATCCTTAACAAAGAGGATGACGAAAATGAGATGAGCAATGCCGAGCTCTTTAACAAACTGGTAAAGGAATTTAAACTCATGAAACAATGAAAATATTATACGCGATCCAGGCAACCGGAAACGGGCATTTAAGCAGGGCGCGCGATATCGTCCCCATCCTGCAGAAAAAGGGCGAGGTGGATATCCTGGTCAGCGGCACCGAGGCCGATATTGAACTCCCCTTCGATATTGCCTATCGTTTCAAAGGGTTGAGCTTTATTTTTGGAAAGAAAGGAGGGGTAGATCTCCTGAAGACTTATAAAAAAAGCCGGTTAAAAAGGCTAATGGCGGAAATCAAAAGCCTGCCGGTCGAGAATTACCATATCGTCATCAGCGATTTTGAACCTGTTTCCTCCTGGGCCTGTTATTTCAAAAATAAAAAATGCATTTCCCTCAGTCACCAGGCAGGCGTAATCTCCAAAGCAAGCCCGCAGCCGAAACATACCGATCTGCTGGGCAGGGCGATCCTTCGCCATTACGCGCCGGCGTCTGTCCGGTATGGATTTCATTTTAAGCCCTATGCGGAACATATTTTTACTCCCGTGATCAGAAAACAGGTGCGCGAAACGGTTCCTGCAAATGAAGGGCATTACACGGTCTACCTTCCTGCTTACAGCGATCAAAAGATCGCCAAAATATTAAATCGTTGCAAGGGCGTCAAATGGGAGGTTTTCTCCAAACGGATTGAAAAACCGTATACGATCAGGGATATTCATTTTTTCCCAATAAACAATGAAGCCTTTATCAAAAGCATGGCCAGTTCAGCCGGCGTGTTGTGCGGAGCGGGTTTTGAAACGCCCGCAGAAGCGTTGTACCTTGGGAAAAAACTGATGGTCATTCCCATGAAACATCAGTATGAGCAACATTGCAATGCGGCAGCGCTGGAAGAGATGGGGGTCCCGGTACTAAAAAAACTCAAGTCAAAAAAACTCGAACGCATTATCTCCTGGATATGCGCTTCGACGACCATCCAGGTCGACTACCCGGACAATACCGAAAAAATCATCGACCAGGTCTTATCCCATCATCGCGAAGAAATACAAAAAGAAGCTTTCACCCGCGCCGATGTTTCAGCGAATACATTCAGATCTCTAACGCTTAAGAAGATACTCTCCCGGTTAGCCGGCCAACACAGATGATCGCCATTTCAAGAGCAGATTTTGGAAAGGATTTTAACTGGGGCGTATCCACGGCCGCTTACCAGATAGAAGGAGCCTATCAGAAAGATGGGAAAGGTCTTTCTATCTGGGACCTTTTCACCCGGAAAAAAGGCAGGATCGCCAATAATGAAAACGCCAATATTGCTTGCGATTTCTACCATCGCTACGCCAACGACCTGGCGTTGATGCGATCAATGCATATTCCCCACTATCGCTTTTCCCTATCCTGGAGCAGGATATTCCCGGCAGGAACAGGCCCCGTCAATAATGCCGGCGTAGATTTTTATAACCGGGTGATCGATTTCTGCCTCGAACTGGAAATTACGCCCTGGATAACCTTGTACCACTGGGACCTGCCTTATGAACTGGAGAAAAAAGGAGGATGGGTAAACAGGGAGATCGTCAATTGGTTCTGTGAATACGTTCAGTTCTGCATCCGCCATTTCGGCGACCGCGTAAAGAACTGGATCGTATTGAATGAGCCCATGGCATTTACCGGAGCCGGTTATTTTCTAGGCGTTCATGCTCCCGGCAAAAAAGGATTGTCTAATTTCCTGGCCGCCGCCCATCATGCGTCGCTCTGCCAGGCGGAGGGCGGGCGTTTGATCAGATCGGAAAGCGCCGGCTTTACAATAGGAAGTTCTTTTTCCTGCTCCGTTGTTTCACCCCTATCCACAACCGAACAGGATATCCTCGCCGCGCAAAAAGTAGATGCGCTTCTCAACAAGGTCTTCATTGAGCCTTTGCTAGGGCTGGGATACCCCTTCAAAACATTAAAGATCCTTGAACGCATGGAACCCTTCGTAAAAAACGGCGACGAACAAAAGCAGGCGTTTGAAATGGATTTTATCGGCATACAACACTATACCCGGGAAGTGGTCATGCATTCCTATCTGTCGCCCTTTCTTCAAGCCAAAATCGTAAAGGCCAATGAACGGCTGCAAGCTACTACCCTGATGAATTGGGAGATCTATCCCCAAGGCATGTATCAGATCCTGCGTCAGTTTTGGAATTACGGAAAGATCAGGGAGTTAATCATTACCGAAAACGGCGCCGCATTCCCCGACCAGGTGGAAAACGGATCCGTTAACGATCTTCAAAGAACAGAATACCTTCAGCGTTACCTCTCCTACGTGCTAAAAGCAAAAAATGAAGGCATTAATGTGAATGGCTATTTTGTGTGGAGCTTCACCGATAACTTCGAATGGGCTGAAGGGTATCGCCCCAGGTTCGGATTGGTATACGTGGATTTTCTCACTCAAAAACGCATGGTGAAGGCCTCGGGACGATGGTACAGCCATTTCCTCCGTCATTCATGACGCGAACCACTGTATGCTGCAAGACGGGATAACTGTTATTTCCCGATGGTATATTTCGCTTCTTCGGTAATTCCCTTCCAGTTATCTGTCCGGAAAGGAGAAGCGGGAAAACCTTCCTTATTGTACAGGTTGACCTCGGGCATATCGTCGGCCCAGCCATACCTGACGGCAACGGGGCTGGCAATACCGTCGTGGTATACGACCACCTGGTTGTTCTCTATAAGCGCTTTTGCATACTGAAAGCGTTGGTCGGCTCCGGCAATCTCAAATCCCTTCAGGTACCCGTATTTGTCCTTTATCATAAATCCATTGGCGGCATGGGAAAAATTCAACTTTATTTTATTGCCTTCCACCTGCATGGACTGGTATATCGGACCGCTGTACTCCCTGCTCAAGCCATAGTCATCGTTTAGCGCTATCGCCGCCAGCCGGGCGCCGACATCCTGCTTGTTCCGGGGATGAATATCATTTGAAACGCCTATGTCCATGGTTACCGCCATGCCCGTGTTGGGAAGGCCAAGCGTTAACGTTTGCGCCTCTCTAAGTTCCGCCCAGGAACTGCCAACGGCGCTGTTGCCATTCCTTGCCGCGTAGCTGGCCAACTGCACAAAATAAAAGGGAAAATCGCCCTGACCCCAACGATCCCTCCAATCCCTGATCATTAAGGGAAATGCCTTTCTGTATTGAAAGGCGCGCATAGCGTTGCTTTCGCCCTGGTACCAGATAGCGCCCTTGATGGCAAAGGGGATCAACGGGTTGATCATCCCGTTAAACAGTATGGCAGGATAACTATTAGGGCTAACCGGTTTCCCTTCTTTTTCCGCGGCGGCCTGCTTGTCGGCAAAGCTTACTTCTCCAAAAAGGTTCTTAAACTCATCGGAGTTTTCAAAAGCCTCCCTGCTGGTCCAGGCTTCTATTATAGTGCCGCCCCATGAAGTATTGATCAGTCCTATCGGAACATTTAATTCCTGGAATAGCTTCCTGGCGAAGAAATAGCCCACAGCCGTAAAGTCGCCGACATGATCAGGGTTCGATACCTTCCATTCGCCTGCCGGGAAATCCCTGGCCGGTTCTCCTGCGATGGTGCGTTGAACCTTTATCTGCCGGATCAGCGGATAGTCTGACGCCGCAATCTCTTTTTCCGCGCTGTCGCTGTTCTTTACCGGCCATTCCATATTGGATTGACCCGAACAGATCCACACTTCCCCCACCAGCACATTGTCCAGCGTGATCGCATTCTTGCCTTTAACGATAAGTTGGTAAGGACCTCCCGCAGCCTCCTGCTTAAGACTAAGGCGCCAGGAGCCGTCCTTGCCTGCCTTTGTTTTAACCGTCTGCCGGTTAAACTGTACAGTGATCCTTTCGCCGGGATCGGCCCAACCCCATACCGGGATGGACTGGTTTCTTTGCAACACCATATTGCTCCCGAAGATCCTGGGCAGCGTAACATCGGCCATAGCCAGAAAAGAACAGCAAGCAAAGGTTAGAAACAGCGATATCTTTCTCATTTTATATTGACTATTTTATAAACATTATTTCCGGCGATGCGCGCATTGCTTGTCTTTAAAACTCCGCAACGCCATGCCAAGCGCATCCGCTTAGCCGGAATAAAATTATAGGGATTTATCTGTTTACGAAAAGAAATTTTTCAGGAACCGTTCACCACATTGATGGGCGCGCCCTGCATAAAAGCGATTACATTTTCGAGGGTAGATTGCATCATCCTCCGTCTCGCCTCATAGCTTACCCAGGCAATATGAGGAGTGATGATACATTGCGGTATCCCGATCAGGGGATGATCAGGCGGAGGCGGTTCCATGCTCAATACGTCCAGCGCGGCGCCGGCAATGGTCTTATTCCGCAACGCCTTGGCAAGGTCTTGCTCATTGATAAGCTGCCCCCTGGAAGTATTCACCAGGAATGCCGTCGGCTTCATCAGCGAAAGCAGCCTTTCATTAATGAATCCCTCATTGTCCTTTGTAAGCGGGCAATGAACGGAAATAAAATCGCTTTGCGCAAACAATTCTTCCAATCCTACCTGCTCGCCGTCGCCGTCCCTGGGAGACCGGTTATAATAGATCAGTTTCATGCCGAAAGCGGCCGCTATCCTTGCCGTTTGCCGGCCGATCCGGCCGAAACCGATTAGCCCCAGCGTTTTGCCGGCGAGTTCCATAATAGGAGAAAGCGTATAACACCAGTCGTCCGATCTCGACCAATCGCCGGCGCGCACGCTTTGTTCATGGAGGCCCACGCGGTTGGACAGCTCCAGTATCAGCGCAAAACAATGCTGCGCCACAGAATCTGTTCCATATACCGGCACGTTACAAACGACAACGCCGTTTTTTGTCGCCGCCTCCGTATCGATTATATTATAACCCGTAGCTGTAACCGCAATTAACCGGAGGTTTTCAGCCGCCCTGATCGTTTCTTCGTTTATGGGCGTCTTATTGGTGATGATCACCGAGGCGTCCTTGCAGCGCGCCGTGATCTCGGCCAGGGGGGTTCGGTCATGGTAGCGGATCTTTCCCAACTTGAAAAATGGCTCCCAGCTCAGGTCTCCGGGGTTGAGGGTATACCCGTCGGTAATGACGATCTGCGGCTCCGCGATGGAGATATCCGATGAAAGGTTTTTGTTCATTTACAGTCTATTTTAACAGTTTCTTATGCGCCGCCTGCGAGGTTGACTTGCCCTGGATAAGGCGGACGTATTCCGGGCGCCCTGAAGGTATTGATTTATTCTTCAATCGATGCAGACTGCCTGTCCTGGCGGGCTGAAATACATGCAACATAAATAAAATATATCGCAATCGTATGCAACGCCCCTGGGGTTTCCGGCAAGAAGTGAGTATCTTTGCGGCGTCAGAGAGAGACAATACCAAACAAACACATATGCAGACGAAAACATTAAAAATACATCCGGGCGACAATATTGAAGTGGCGCTAACCACCCTGGAGAAAGGGACAGTGGTCCAAAATGGCGGCGCGCCATTCGAGCTGTTAGATAAAATACCTGCAAAACATAAGTTCGCCGCTACAGATTTAAACGAAGGCGACGAGCTGATCATGTATGGCGTATTGGTAGGAAAAGCCTTGCAACCGATCCCCAAGGGAACCCTGATCCATACCAGGAACATTACGCACGCTTCGGATAGTTACGAACTGGGAGAACGGAAACTGGATTGGAACAAACCCGATATTTCCAAATGGAAGGATCGTACTTTTATGGGCTACCACCGCGCCGACGGCTCCGTGGGCACAGGCAATTACTGGCTTGTCATCCCCCTGGTTTTCTGTGAAAACAGGAACGTGGATACCCTGCAGGAAGCCTTCCTGAAATCATTGGGGTATCAACCCAAGATCTCTCCCTACGAATCTTATGTAAACAAACTGCTGGAGATGCTGAAGAACGGGAAGGAAAATGAGATATTGTCATTTGAGGTTCCCATGGAAGAACTGGAAGAAAAACCCAGCAGGGTATTTCCGAATGTAGACGGCATCAAATTCCTCACCCATTCCATGGGATGCGGAGGCATCCGGCAGGACGCGCAGACGCTCTGCGGGCTGTTGGCCGGCTATGTTACCCATTCCAATGTGGCGGGCGCTACCGTGCTGAGCCTTGGATGCCAGAATGCCCAGATATCAATATTCCAGGAAGAATTGAAAAAACGCGACCCGAATTTTTCAAAGCCGCTATACATACTGGAACAACAGGAAATAGGCAATGAAAAAGAAATGCTGCAGCAAGCCATCAAAAAAACCATTGCGGGTCTTATTATCGCCAACCGGAATACCCGCGAACCGGCGCCCATCAACAAACTTTGCATCGGGCTGGAATGCGGGGGATCGGACGGATTTTCCGGCATTTCGGCAAACCCTGCCATAGGATATACTTCCGATATCCTGGTAGCGCTGGGAGGATCGGTTATCTTGTCCGAGTTTCCCGAACTGTGCGGAGTAGAGCAGGAACTGAGCGACCGCTGCGTTTCTAAGGAAATTGCCGGCAGGTTCCTGCAACTGATGAAAACCTATGCCGACCGCGCAGAAGCCGCCGGTTCGGGATTCTATGCCAACCCTTCCCCCGGAAATATTAAGGACGGACTGATCACCGACGCCATGAAATCGGCCGGCGCGGCCCGGAAAGGCGGCTCATCGCCCGTTGCAGACGTGCTGGACTATCCCGAAAAAGTAGCCAAACCCGGGCTGAACCTATTGTGCACTCCCGGTGGAGACGTGGAGTCTACCACCGCAGAAGTAGGCTCGGGAGCAAATATCGTGCTGTTCACCACGGGCCTGGGCACTCCCACCGGCAACCCGATCACGCCTGTTATCAAATTGTCTTCTAACACCGCGCTATACCAGAAAATGAATGATATCATTGATATTGATACCGGCGGCATCATTGCCGGCACAGAAACCATCGAACAGGCGGGAGAGAGAATACTGGACTATGTGATACGGGTGGCCAGCGGCGAGATACAGGCCAAGGCAGACCTGCTGGATCAGAATGATTTTATACCCTGGAAAAGAGGCATCTCTTTATAACCCAACCTGGCGATCCCCTCATCTAACTTAAAAAGCCCATTATGAACCGTAAAAAATTCCTGCAACATTCTTTTCTTACCGGCGCCTCCGTCGTAACCGGAGGGCTGGCGTCTGCGGCTACGGGTAAGCCCGATAGCGCTGCGGCGCCGGAGAACATACGGTCTGCCTCCGCAGACAAACCCTTTAACCTTAATTACGCTCCTCACGAGGGGATGTTCCAAAACCTGGCAGGAAAGGATATCCTTGACCAGATCAGGTTTGCTTATGATAAGGGGTTTCGCAGCATTGAAGACAACGGCATGATGAGCCGCACGCCCGAATTGCAATCCAAGATCGGCGACCTACTGGCGAAACTAGGCATGACAATGGGGGTATTTGTAGTAGCGTTTGACAATTGGCCCCTGCATACCAGCCTTACTTCAGGCGATAAGGAATGGAAGGAAAAATTCCTGAATACCTGCCGCGAATCGATAACTGTAGCCAAACGCTGCAACGCCAAATGGATGACCGTCGTTCCGGGCAACTACGACAGAAGCCTGCCGATGGGCCTTCAAACCGCAAATGTGATCGACGCCTTAAGAAGAGGATGCGATATCGTAGAACCTCATAAGCTCATTTTTGTACTGGAGCCCCTGAGCGATACGCCTGATCTTTTCCTCCGTTATTCCGACCAGACCTACGCGATCTGCAAGGCCCTGAACCGCCCCTCCTGCAAAATACTTTTTGATATCTACCACATGCAACGCAATGAAGGAGATATCATCAACAATATCGACAAATGTTACGATGAAATAGCTTATTTCCAGGTAGGCGACAACCCGGGAAGGAATGAACCGACCACCGGGGAGATCAATTACCTGAATATTTTTAAACATATTTACAACAAGGGGTACAGAGACGTATTGGGCATGGAACATGGCCTGTCTCAGAAAGGCAGGGAAGGAGAACTGGCGCTGGTCAAAGCGTACCGCGAATCGGACAGTTTCAGATAGGCCCTGATCATATCCGGCGACATCACTCAAATCAACAGCAGAATAGCATGGCATTGTTAGAAAAGCAATTGGTAGTTAAAAGATCCTCTATCCCGGGTTCGGGAAAGGGGTTGTTCTCAAAAAAGCCTATCCCTAAAGGAACGCGCATTGTGGAATATAAAGGCAAGGTATCTACCTGGAAGGAGGCCGATCACCGCGACGGCTCCAACGGATATATTTACTATATAAAAAGAAACCGCGTCATAGACGCGCTGCCGTATAAGTCGGCCCTGGGGCGTTATGCCAATGACGCCAGGGGAATAAAGAAAGTGAAGGGGCTGACCAACAACTCAGCCTACGTGGAGGATAACGGGCGCGTATACATTGAATCCAAGAAGGATATTCCCGCTAACGGCGAGATACTGGTGGGATACGGCAAGGAGTACTGGGACGTGATCCGCCACAATACCCCCATCTGGGAGAAAGAAAAAAAGGAAGCCGCCGCTAGAAAAAGAAAAAGGAAATAGCGGGGGCTCCCTGATTTCAACCGGTTATCACAAGCAAATAAGACTACCCGCCTGTTTACCTGATCTCAACAGGAAACACCGCGTCGGCATCGGTAGACGACTTGCCGCTGGTGGCCGGATCGCTGGCATCCTTGCCTCCGTTAGGATAATGCCGCAAAAGGATCTGTATAGCGCCATTGCCTGCGCCGCCGGCGGACCATTCGCTTTGAATACCCAGCGGGGCTCCCGCATCGTCCAGGTCAAACCCATCTACCACAAGCTCCAATCCGGCCGAAGGAGTAAAATAAAAACGGTGGACCTCATTCTCTTCTGCTATCTCTTCGGTAACGTCCGAAGCCGGCGATTTTGTTTTATCCAATAGCGCCAGTTCCACATCGTATGTTTTATGGGCGTCCAATACGATCGTTTCAATGACAGGATTATTACCGCCAATGCCGTCAATATCTTCCCATTTGAACACCTGCGTATTGCTGGTTCCCTGTTCGGTTACCCGCGCTTCCACGGTGGTGATGACTTCGTTGTCGTTGTCTTCCGGGCCATTGCTTTCCTTCTTGCATGAAACGATCGCAAAAGCCATTACCAGGGCGCCGCTAAAAAAAAGACTCGTTTTTCTCATACCTTAATGATTAAAGATTGTTTAATTATTTATTGATACCTTGTTTGCAAGCCCGGCCAGGGATTAATAAAGTTTATCAAAGGATATTTTCAATCGGATCGTAATATTTCTGCCCATCTCATCCGTATAGTAACGGAAACTGTTCATGTATTCCCGGTAAACCTTATTAAAAACATTCTTTACTCCTATACCGATGATTGCCGGCCTGCGGTTAACCTGGAAACCGAAGCCCGCATTCAGGCTAAACAAGGTATACGGATCCGGGGGCGGTTTGTAATCCTGTCTTCCATTCTTATCGCCGGGAACCCGCGGCTTAAACACGGAAGAAATGCCCGCGCCTATAGAAGCTTCGCTGATCTTCCCCTCCAGGGGCAGGGTATAAGAGACCTCATTGTTCCACCTATCCGAAGGCATCAGGATGATCCAGTCGTTCGTATTCCTGTTGCGCGCCCGAAGCAACGATAATTTTGAACTGAGCGATACCGGCTTAACGGGATTATACAAAAGGGAGAGATCTAAGCCCTTCAACAGAGCGTCGGTCTGCCGGTAAGCTACCAGCGGAAACGATCCTACGATGGTGTACACGGGCTCGTCGGGCATTGGCTGCTGGTAAATAAAATTCTTTATCCGGTTGTAATAGCCATATGCTTCGACGGAGAAATTCCTTGTTTTATTGGAGTAATGAAAGCCCATGCCCGCGTTGACCGAACGTTCGGGACGAAGATTGATATCTCCCCGCTCATATACGCCCGCTCCTTCATGAATGCCGTCGATCAATAGCTCATTCACATGCGGCGCCCTGTTTGCCATGGTCAGGCTGCCATTGATCCTGATATCAGGACTGAAACGATATTGAACGTTCAGGGAGGACCCCCAGGTGGAGAAATTAAAATCGTGATCGGCGACAGCGCCGCCGTACCTTAACCTTTTGGTGGCAATCGACTTGTGATCGAACCGCAGCCCCGCCTCAATATCCAGTTTATGACGGCTCCATTTTTCTATCCAGTATCCCCCATAGGTAGACGAAAAATAGTTGGGGATAAGATAACGACCGGAATAAGAATTGTCCTGCTGCATGAATGACAATCCTACTGTTCCCTGTAAGTTGTTCCGCTTAGGCCGCTCCCAGGAAAGCTCTTCCGATAGCGTAATAATGGCCAGGCTCACCTGCGGACGGGCGCTCTCGCTGTTGCGGAGAATATCGTATTCCCTCCGGCGATTGTATTGCCCTCCGATGGTCGCTTTGAACTTGTGCTGGTTTTTGATAAATCCCGACGACAGTTTAAACAGGCGATGCAATGCCTCCTGGCGGGGCCGGCCAATGGCGTAGGTCCGCTCTCCCAGGAAAACATCCGCGGGCCGGTCCGCCTCTATCGCCTTTAGCAGGTCGGTCAGGCTGCCGACATGGGAGCCGGTAAACAAACCTATATCGGCGCCAAATTCGCTATAAAAAGCTTCAACATTGTAATGCTCCTTTCGCCAGTCGGCCGTTAATGAAAAATTTCTTTCCTTCATACCGGTATTATTCAACCGATAATTGGGCGTGCGCACATTCCCGGCATTTTTAAAAGTACCCTGCAAACGGTAGCTGAATGAAGGCAGCTTTTTCAATTGTTGCTCGAAGATACCCGAGACCGCGTACTGGCCATTATTCGTTGCAAAAGCCGTATTGAGCTCCGCGCGATATCCCGGCAGCCGTTGTATGGGCCGGGGCTCCACCAATACCACGCCTCCTATGGCATCCGATCCGTATTTCAACTCATCGACGCCCTTGATGACCGTTAACTTGTCGGCCAGATAAGTATCAATTTCCGGAGCGTGCTCATTTCCCCATTGCTGCCCCTCCTGTCTTATTCCATTGTTAATGGTGAGCACCCTGCTGCTGTGCAAACCATGTATCACCGGTTTGGAGATCGTAGATCCCGCCTGAAGCATGCTTACCCCATTCAGTTTGCTTAAGGATTCCGCCAGCGATTGACCGCGCGTTTCCTCCATCGCCTTTCCCGACAACTCCTGCCTGAAACCCGTATTGGGAGACGGTTTTCGTCCTTCCACCACCACTTCCTGCAGGTTGTTGCGCAAATGGGGCAACAGGATATCCAAATGCATATTCCTGGAAAAATTGATCTCGCGGCGAATGGTTTCACAGCCGGCATGACTGACCTCCAGCGTATACTGTCCCGGGCAAAGCCCGGAATACCGGAAATCGCCATTCTCATCCGTAACCACATACTCGTCCAGTTCCAACAGTTTAACGGTGGCGCCGAATAACTCTTCCTTGCTGTCTTTATCCTGGATATGGCCGGTCAACGCCCATTGGCAATCCTGCGATAACGCAGCGAACGCGAACAACTGGATCAGCGATATACTTAAAATCCGCTTCAAATAAAACCATTAAATAAATAATTGAAACAATCGGTCCGGACCACTGGCAGATCCGGTCTTGCAGACGGGCGAAGGGAGATCAGCTAAAAGAAGGGGGACCGCGGAGACCGAAGATCGGGCAGTCATACCAATAGCGGGAAGCAGAAAAACGATCTTCTACAATAGCATATGCAAACGGTGTGGTTAACTGGAAGGTATAACCGTCGTTCACAAATGGAGATTCGGCAACCAGGTTATCCAGCGCGCATTGAAAAACAGACTTGTTGATCTGGTCTGCCTGCGCATCGTTCAGCTTGATAAAGATATCCGTATGATGGGCGGCAAGATCATGTAAAATGATCTTGGGCGTGACGGCAATCGCAAACGCCAATATCAAAAAACCGCAGGAAAAATACCTTATGATCGCCCTTTTGTTCATATACCGTTTTAATGGCGGGTCCGTCGAAAAGACAGTTGCGCCACATTGTTGCAAATTTACGAAAACAGGAGGAATATAGGCAAACCAAGGCGTTTCAATTAACTTTATCTTTGGGACCATGAATTTATTCTCCCGGCCGGGCGCCATCACCGTGACCAGCAACAAATGGCTGACCCCCTACCTGGAACAGGAAATGGCAGCGCTTGGATACCCGATCGACGAGCGTTTTGTCACAGGCGTCAGGATAACCGGAACCCTGACGGAATGCATCAGGCTCAACCTGAACCTTCGCTGCGCCAGCCAGGTGTTGTACAGCCTCAAATCGTTTAAGGCGGCCAATACGGACGATATTTACCGGGAGCTGACCGGTTTTGCCTGGGAAGATATTTTACCCGACGATCTCTATTTTTCCGTTACCAGCAATACCAGCAACCCGACCATCAATAACAGCATGTTTGCCAATCTGCGGGTAAAGGATGCGATAGTAGACCGGCTAAGGGAAAAAAGAGGATCAAGACCGGCCACAGGCGCCGAACTTACCGGCGCGGTGATCCATTTGTTCTGGAAAGATGACCAGGCCGAAATATTCGTGGACAGCTCCGGCGATTCGCTGGCCAGGCATGGTTATCGAAAAATACCCGGACGGGCGCCAATGCTCGAATCGCTGGCTACGGCAGTCATCATGGCTTCCAAATGGGACCGGGCTTCCCCCTTCGTTAACCCCATGTGCGGATCGGGCACCCTGGCCATTGAAGCGGCATTGATGGCAACGAATACCATGCCCGGCTTGTTCAGGAACAATTATGCTTTTATGCACCTGAAAGGATACGACGAGTCTGTTTTCCTGAACCAGAGAGGGATCCTTGAGAACCAGATCGCCGATGCAAAAGGGCTGCGCATTATTGCTACCGATTATAGCGCGCAGGCCATCGTCAATGCGCGAAAAAATGCAGCGGCTGCAGGCGTGGACGACCTTATTGAATTTTCGGTTTGCGATTTTGCCGATACGCAAGTACCGCCGGGAAAAGCAGGCGTCGTGTTTTTCAATCCGGAGTACGGCGAGCGATTGGGGGCCGTTTCCGAACTGGAAGCCGTCTATCGCCGCATAGGCGATTTTATGAAACAGCAATGCAAGGGATATACGGGTTACGTGTTTACCGGCAATGTTGAACTGGCGAAAAAGATCGGACTTAAAGCGGCGAAAAAGACAACATTCTTTAACGGCCCGATCGACTGCCGGTTGCTGGAATATGAACTGTATGCGGGCAGCAGGCGGGAACCCGCCCAGTCGGCGTAAATTTGCTTGTCTCCGGCAACCCTATGCAAAATCAAGAAAATTTCCTTTACCGTACCGAACTTTTCGGTTGAATTTTCTGGCGGCTCCAGGTTTCCCGGATCAACCGGATTTAACCGGATCATTATTAAAACATTGCTTATGACAATATTTTATCAATGGAGCGCGAACGCCAAAATATCTTTTCTGATCGGCTTTTTTCTCTTGTTTTTGACCATAAGCATTGCCCGCGCCCAGCATCAGGAGATCGCGCACGCCCCGGATAATGCCGCTGCTTCCCGCGCCGGCATTGCCGCCGAAATGGAATACTCGCTGATGCATGAACTGTTAAACCCCTGGTATCCCAAGGCAGTGGATAAGCGTCATGGCGGCTTTCTGAGCGATTTTTCCTCCGATTTTAAGCCTGTCGGGCCGCATGATAAGATGATCGTAACGCAGGCGCGGCATACCTGGGTAAATGCCAAAGCGGCGCAGCGGTATCCTGCCGTAAAGGAATACCTGGAAAATGCCCGGCATGGATTCCTCTTCTTAAAAAATACCATGTGGGATAAAACCTATGGCGGATTCCATACGCTGGTCGACCGGAAAGGAAAGCCGAAAAAGGGAAGCTTTGCCGATAAGGAAGCTTACGGAAATGCGTTTGCCATCTATGCGCTGGCTGCCTATTACAAGGCTTCCGGCGACCCCGAAGCGTTGGACCTGGCCAGAAAGACCTTTCTCTGGCTGGAAAAATTCAGTCATGATCCGGTTCATAAAGGGTATTTCCAGCGTCTGCACAGAAATGGCGCGCCGGTTGCGCGAACGCCTTCCACCCCGCCGCTTAGCCGGGATGGGTACAAGGATCAGAATAGCTCGATCCACCTGCTGGAAGCCTTTACCGAACTGTATGAAGTATGGCCCGATCCCCTGCTGAAGGAACGTTTATATGAAATACTAACGGTCATCCGCGATACCATTGTAACGCCGAAAGGCAATCTCACCTTATTTCTGCAGCCAGATTGGACGCCCGTATCGTTTGTTGATTCCAGTAAGCAAGTTATTCTTCAGCATGCCGCGATCGACCATATTTCCTTCGGGCACGACGTGGAAACCGCCTACCTCCTGTTCGAGGCTTCGCATATACTAGGTCTTCGGGAAGATACGGCTACCTTAAACATTGGAAAGAAAATGGTTGACCATGCTTTGCAAAACGGGTGGGATGCGGCAGTTGGCGGATTTTATGACCAGGGATATTATTTTAAGGGAGATGATAAGCTATCCATCATCAAGGATACCAAAAACTGGTGGGCGCAGGCAGAGGGACTAAACAGCTTACTGTTAATGGCAAATCTTTATCCCGACGATCCCACGCGCTATTTCGACAAGTTTACCCAGCTATGGCAATACGTAAAAACCTATCTTATCGATCATGAACATGGCGAATGGTATGACAGCGGGCTGGACAAAGATCCGGAAGCAAAAGCCCGGAAGAAGGGGCATATCTGGAAAGCGGCCTATCATAGCTATCGTTCGCTGACCAATTGCATCAGGGAATTGCAGACGCCGACCCCGCCGCGTTAGGCATTTAGCGCCAGACAACGGCTCAATAACCGGCGAGTAGCCCGCAGAGGGTCCGCGCATCCTGCCTAATGTTTCCGTATCCCATAGAATGGGCGAGGAATTTGACGCCGTCTACATGCTATGATCAAAATATTTCTTGAAGAAAAGCAACTGGTAATCGATGCTGTTGTTCCAGTACTCGTTATTGTGCCCGCCGGGACGCTCGATATAATCATGATCGATGTTCATGGACAATAATTTTTGATGGAAGCTACGGTTGACCCCGAGAAAAAAATCGCCTACCCCGCAATCGATAATCAGTTTCAGATCCCCGTTCTTTAAATCATCCGCCACATTGATCACCGTATTCCGCCGCCAGTTGTCCAGGCAGCAAACCGTATCGCCCAGGACATTTTTGATATCCCAGTTATCGGGAAAGGGAAGGATATCCAGTCCCCCGCTGGTAGAACCGGCGGCGCCATACAGATTTTTGTGCCGTATGCCAAGATACAAGGCGCCATGCCCGCCCATGCTCAGCCCGGTTATCGCGCGGCCGGTCCTGTCGTTGATGGTCTTGTAATTTGCATCTATATGGTTTACCAGTTCATTGCTGATAAATGTTTCATACTTCACCGCCGGATCTTTTTCGCTGTCGAAGTACCAGCTATTGTACCCTCCATCAGGACAAACGATCAGGGCCTGCAGCTCATCCGCCTTAGACAGCAATTTTGAGTTCGTTTTTTTAGGCCATGCGGCATAATTATCGCTATACCCATGTAACAGGTAGATCACCGGGTATTTTTTCTTCGATCTTTTATATTTCTCCGGCGTGATCACCACGCATTTGATCTCTTTTTGCATTGCCTGGCTAAACACCTGTATGGTATCCGCCTTGCCGGCAAAGCAAGGCGTCGATGCCAGTATAACGGCAACGAATAAAGCAAAAGCTCTCATGTGTTGAATTTTTATGCTTAAGCGTTTTCCAAAGTGAATGCGGGAAGCGGTATGATCTCCCCTCCCCTCATGGCCGATTCATGCGCGAGAATACCAACGCAGGTGATATTGGCCGACTGCCGGGCGTTGGGATAAGGCTCTCTTTTTTCCACAAGCGCATCCAGGAACTCGTTGACCAGGTGGGGATGCGAACCGCCATGTCCCGATCCCTGGATAAAAGACAGGTGCTGATTCTCCGATGAATCGTACACCCCCGCCATCGTAAACTGCCTTATTTCTTCGGGCAACAGGCGCGCGTAATCGGGGATCTTAACGCGGGCGGGCGTTTCGCCGGTATGGATCACGCTGTCCTCGTGTTCTATCAGGGTCCACTCAAAAGATCTTTTAGAGCCATATACGTCAAAACTTTCCCTGTATTGCCGCGCCGTATTAAAAAGAGAACGCGTTACTTCAGCGGAAAGATCGGAATTCCTGAGCTTGATATGACAGGTCTCAATGGCAAATGGCGAACCATATTTAGGAATCAGGCGCTCATCGATCGTACCCGAGCCAAAGCAGGAAACATATTCCGCCTCCGCCCTTGGCAGGGCAAGCACGGGACCTACGCAATGCGTGGCATAGTGCATGGGCGGAAGCCCCTCCCAATAGCCTGGCCAGCCGGCCATTTCCTGCTGATGAGAAGCGCGCAGGAACTGGATCTTGCCCAGCTCGCCCTTTTCATACATCTCTTTTACAAAGAGGAATTCCCTGCTATAGATCACCGTTTCCATCATCATATAACTAAGCCCCGTCTCCTTCACCGCTTCGACTATCCTGCGGCAATCCTCCACGCTGGTGGCCATCGGCACAGTACAGGCCACATGTTTACCCGCCCTGAGCGCCGCCAGCGACTGCTCCGCATGAAGCTGGATAGGCGTATTGATGTGCACGGCGTCAACATCGGGGTCCTTCAACAAATCTTCGAAATCGGTATATCTTTTCTTTATGTTAAACGCATCGGCGATTGCGTTCAGCTTCTGCTCATCCCTCTGGCAAACCGCATACATGTTCGCATAAGGATGCTTCTGGTAAATAGGAATAAATTCTGCGCCGAATCCCAGTCCAACAATAGCGATGTTTATTTTTTTCTTGCTCATAGTTTATCTGGCGCCAGCCATTTGAAGGTAATACAATACTCCGCCTATCGTTTCCCGATAGCGCGGCAAATCAGGGGAAATATAGATATTTTTTCCGGAGTTTTCTGATCAAAACGATTGCGCGGTCTATCTCAACGCATGTCATTGTTCCTTCGCGGGATCAAGCTGGTTGATAAAAACAAATACGCCTTTTTTATTCGCTATGATGATGTCTGTCTTGCCGTCCTTATTCATATCCTGGGTCGCAATATTAAGGCCCGCGCCGGAGTCATCGTCCACCTGCCGCTCTATCCAATAAGGCTCCTTGCCCGGGGTAGGCTCAAACCAAAGCAGTAAGGCAGGGTCGTTCGTTCCGGGATCAGGGTTTTGATGGTGCGCCAGGTAGCGTTTTCCGGTGATGAAATCGGGCCGGCCGTCTCCGTTAAGATCGGCAAATACCGAAGCATGCGTTTGCGAGGTCGACTCGCTAAAAAGATGACGCTTAAAATCGATCCTGCTCCCCGCATCGGCAACCTGTTCGTACCACCACATGCCAAGTTGATGCGCGGATGCGCTGACCACGTCATTTTTTCCATCGCCATTTACGTCTACCACATGCATATGCGAACATTCCTCTCCCAATGAGGCGGGGTGAAAAACCCAATTGGGTTGCCTTGGATCGGCAGGCCCTTCCCACCATCCTTCGGTAACGACCACATCGTTCCTTCCATCGTTATTGATATCGCCCAACCCGATGCCATGGGAAAAACGATTTGTTCCGGGCGCGTTTTCCGCGCTAACCGGGTATCTTGTCCAATCTGTTTTGCCCTTATCCGGCGCGCGCAGCCAGACGATCTGCCTTCTGGCAGAATCGCCGCATAAAATATCCAGGCGTCCATCCCCGTCAACGTCTACAAAGGCCGGCGATTCGTTGGCAATGCCTATCGCCCTTTCCCCGTCGCCGATCGTATGTCGCTTCCAATCGCCTTCCTGGTTTTGCGGGTTCTCAAACCAGAAGGCCGGTTCTCCCGGATAATCGATCAATACCAGGTCGTCCCATCCATCCTGGTTAACATCCAGGCAAAAATTCAGAAAGGAATTGCTGTATTCTTTGGTAGGATCAAAAATACGGGAAGGCGCGATGGAATGCCTTTTCCAATCGGGGGCTTCAAACCAGAAATAGCCGGCTACCACATCCATTTCCCCGTCCCTGTTAATATCCGCTACCGCCACGCCTTCGGAAAGAAAATCGTGGGTGATGGTTATTTTTTTAAAATCGGCGGTATCTTTTTTAAGCTCTTCCGCGTTGCCGCATCCGATACCCGAAAAAGCCAACGCTGCGGCAAAAAAGCATAATTTAATCTTTGAACTGCTCATCATTCACTTTTTAAGGTCAAAAGATAGGACATTAATGCATTAAAATCTTCAGGAGCCAGGGTCGATCCGAACTGATCGGGCATGAGGGTAAACCTGGAAGCCGTTTTTTCCAGAATATCCTTTCGGACAATGGTAAACTCCTCGCCTGAGGCATTGGCGTATACGCTCGCCTCTCCTTCGTCGCGACGGAACAGGCCGGACAATACCCGGCCATCTTTAAGCCGGAGGGTATAGGTCCTGAATGTTTCAGAGATATTGCGATTGGGATCCAGGATCTTTTCAGTCAATGCGGTAACGCCCCATTTGCCTACTCCATCGAGCTGCGGGCCAATGCTTCCTCCTTCTCCTCCGACGCTATGGCAAGGCGCGCAGGTTCTGACAAAAATGGTCCGGCCGGTAACAGGCGAAGGAACGGAACGGGTGTTATTAAAATCGCTTATCCTTTCAATAATAAGGCCCTGCCGCTCCTTATCGATCGTTTCCAAACCAGCCGTCAGCGCCTGGAACTCGGCCTTTTGCCTGGAAGAAATATTCATCATGATCCGCTCTTCGATCTTAGGTTGAATGAGCGTACGCGGAAAGATCTCTCCCTTTCTCGCCTTGTCGAAAAGGATCGTTTTTCCTTCTTCAGAACCGGCCAGGGACATGACAATGATCTGTTGCAGATCCGGCCCCGCATTTTTTAAGCTGCTCATCATAGGGCTTACCTGTGCTGAAGGGAATTCGCCGACGATCGACAATACCATTTTTCGGAAAGCGTCGTCGGAAGACTGGTCGTTAAACGCCTCCTTAGCCGCTTCCAGGTTCTTCCCGATATTAATATTCAGCAACGATTTCAAAGCGGCGCCTCTTATATCTATAAAAACGGCTGTATCTTTCAACCATCCTGTAATTACGGGTTCCAGGGAAGCTAACTTATACTGACCCGCAAGCCCGACCCCATATATAGGCTCCTTGATAAATATCTGGAGATCGTCCCATGTTTTCACAGAATCGGGCGTCCTGCCGTCTTTATATTTGGCTATCAGCGCCGCCGCCAGTTTTTTACCCCATTCCTGCATTTGAATAGTTTCTTTTTCTCCTTTTCTGTCGAGTCCCTGCTGCAATGCCCTAAAGGTTTGGTATTCGAGGGATATGTTCTTTTGGGATTTTGTCATGGCTGTATTTATGACCTCGCCGATCATGGAAGAAGGAATAAAGCGCATGATATGAAGAAAGGCATTCGGCAACGCCTCGTCGGGCATATCGTGTTCTTTTACATAATTGAACAGGAATAATCCCGACTCAGGAACCTGCACTCCCGCCAGCACGGTAGACAATACTTCCGCGTCTTCCTTCGACCATTGCCTTGCCGCGGTCTCCTGCATCAACTTTCCGGATCTTAAAGCGTTCCTCAGCCCCAACCGTATCGTATAAGCCATATGCGAATCGAAGGAAGGCGTTTTCTTCCTGGCTGCTATAAGCCGTTCTATCGTATCCATGTCCTTAAATTTCGACAGCAGTTCCACGGCTGCGCGCTGAACATGGGGATCGGCATCCTCCAACCTTTCTATCGCGATCCCGCGCTGCAGGGTTTCATTGCCTTCCTGCTCCAGCAAAATGCGCAGGGTATGCAGCCTGACCAGCGGATCCGCATGCGCGGCAGACTGCCTGATCCTTTCGTTATCCAGGGCATTCAGCCGATGTAATACCCACAACGCATGGATATGTTCTCTTGCCGTTAGCCCGGTCTTATCCAATAATGCTTTCAAGGGGGCGATGGCAGGCTGCCCGATGCGCTCTGCCAGTTGGTCGGCTACTGCCAGCCTCACCGCAAGATTTTCCATTGTTAGCGCCGCGATCAGTTTGTCCACCGGCGCTGTAGTCCAGTCATTTAACGCATTCGCATTGCCCTTATAAGTGATCCGCCATATCCTGCCCCGAATACGATCTCTTTTAGGATGATCGAGCGCTACTTCATAATGACCAATGATGCTGTTGTAAAAGTCGGCGATATACAGCGCGCCATCGGGTCCGAGCTTCACATCCACAGGCCTGAACCAGGGATCTTCGCTCAGCACAAAATCCTCTTCTTTTTTACCCACGGGACTTGAGCCTTCAAAAACAAATGAGTTCCTGTACACCCTTGAAGACACGGCGTCGCCGATATAAAAATTACTCCTGTATGGCTCGGGATACCGGTCGTCGGCATAATACGCGATACCCGCCAACGCCGTTGCTTCATTCTCCAGCGGCTTCATATCAGGCGCGAAACCCATATCTTCTTCCTTGCCCCATTGCGTATAATCGCCCCCCCTTATCAGTTGGTACAAGGGAGAAGTATGGCAATCGGTAGAATAAAGATATCCCCGCTCATCATACGCGAGGCCAAAGGGGTTGATCCTTCCATAAGTCATATGCTCCACCCTGCTGCCGTCGCGCCGGAACCGGAAAGTGTTGCCGGATATCATATAAATGGAATCGCCGTCGGCGCCCGCTACGCGAGACCGGTTCGTATATCCATGACAGGCATGTATCCAACCGTCGTACCCCATGATAAAATTGTTCACCATCCCATGAGTATCCGTATATTGAAAAGGTCCCAGCAACTTTTTCTGCCCGTCAGCCTTACCATCATGGTTTGCGTCTGTAAATCGGTACACATTCGGGATGCTGTACACAATGGCGCCATCATTCATGGGCATGACGCCGATAGGGATATTCAGGGAGTCGTTAAAATGCGTAAACTTATCAGCCTTCCCATCGCCATCGGTATCCTCGAGGATGGTAAGCCTGTCCTTCCCTTTCCCGGGAATTGCAGGAAAAGGATACTCAAACGATTGCGTAACCCACATGCGCCCTTTGGCGTCAAAGGCAATATTGATAGGTTTTCCTATATCGGGCTCCGAAGCATAGAGGGAGACTTCAAATCCTTCCGGGACCTTAAAACCAAGTCTTTCTTCCTCGGGAGTACGGGCGGGCGTGGCCCGGATATGGTCTTCAAAAAGCGGGCCGCTGTATTTGTCTTTATCTGCCTGGGATGCTTTCCCGTCGCGGCTTTCACACCCTGTGAACAGCAACGCGCCGGTAAGAAAAAAAATGCCTATCAGTTTTCGCATAAGCTTAGTCAGTTTAGGTATAAATGAATTGGAGCGCGGCTTATCGCCGCCCGGATTTGTGGTCGGCAACGCCGGCATTGTGCAATTACAATATATGATATTCTGATAAAAAGCTACATAAGCAACTCTGCAACCGGCGCTTATTCAGCGGGTTGATCTTTGGAGATGCCTGTCATACGAACAGCGCCTGCTGACAGTGATCGAGGGGCCGCATTAGGGCGCCAACTGAAAGAATAAGCAAGCCCCGAATGCGGTCTATGAGAAAGGAGATCAGCGGGCTTTGTTAAAGCGCTTGCTTATATATTTATATTCCGACTCCGTACTTCCTGATGACCTCAGGATTCAATTCTATGCCCAGGCCGGGCGCTTGCGGGATATCCACATAACCGTCTTTCTGGACGAAAGGCTCTTTCAGTATTCCTTTACGTATAGGCGATTCCGTTACGGAAAACTCGAGGAAAGGCGCATGTGGTATGGAAGCGATCAGGTGCAGGGAAGCCGCCACAAGCGCTCCTGTTTTAAATGCGTGGGGAACGCACAGAATATTATTATCCAAAGCAATTGAAGCGATCCTTTTGGCTTCGGTAAGCCCTCCGCACCTCGACATATCGGGTTGGATGACGTCCACATGCGCTTCATTGACCAGTCGCGCAAAAGCCGCTCTGCCGCTTTCCTCCTCTCCCGTGGCGATACGCAGCACGGTAGATTCCGTAAGGATTTTATACCCGTGATAATCTTCTGCAGGCAGGGGTTCCTCCAGCCAGTAAATATTCAATTGCTCCAATGCCCTGGCAACATACATCGCCTCTTTCAGCCGATACCTTTTGCCGATATCTATCATGATCTCTATATGATCTCCCGCCGCCTTACGGGCGGTTTTGACCAATTCAATATCCTTATGCACATCATAGCCCAAAGGACCCCAGCCATATTTGATCGCTGTGAATCCCTGCGAAACATAGGTTTCCGTCATTCTTTTCACTTCGCTGACGGTTTCGGGCATCAGCGCGCTGGCATAGGCGCGCGCCTTATTACTATAACTGCCGCCGAGCAATTTATGCACAGGCTTGCCTGTCGATTTACCCATGATATCCCATAGCGCCATATCTATACCGCTCATCACATGCATCACCGGCCCGCTCCTTCCGTAGTAATAGGTCTTGTCCCACATATCCCTCCATATCTGTTCATAATCGAAGGGATCCGCTCCCAATATTGCTTCCTTCAATCCATAACAGGTACCATGCGACATATAGGCTTCCACTACGGCCTTGCCGACCAGCGGCGCGGTATCCACTTCGCCATACCCTGTAATTCCCTCGTCCGTTTCCACGATAATGATCAGGTCGTCCTGCGTTCCGTCCGCCGCGCTTGAGATCTCAGGAAGCTTTAATACCAGCGCTTTTACATCGGTAATTTTCATCTGTTATGCATTTAAAAATCTATTGATCGAATTTTTATGGCCCCGGGGCCGGTGAAATTTATTTTATGCCGTTATTGTATTCCGGTTCCCTTACAGGCTTTTGTTTAAACAACGACAATAAAAACGGTTCATATACGGTCGCCATTAAGGTGCTGACCAATATCAGGGCGCCTCCGATAGCCATCGGGATCGTAATCTTCTCCGATAACAGCAAAACGCCCATCAACGCAATAAAAAAAGGCAGCAGGTAATTCCCCAATATCGCCTGGGTCACATCCATTCGTTTCAATACGTAGAAGAACAGCAGGGAGGAAACGCCGTACACGATAACGCTTAATTCCAGCATTCCCATCAACGCCAGTTTGCCGCTATTGATGAATTCACTGAAACGAAAGGGCTCCACCCAGATCAGCAACGGCAGGCTGGCAATGCTCCCTATCAGGGAACTGTATACGAGTATCTCCAGTTCCGTAAATTTTTTATTCACCAATAATTTACAGCAGGTATTGTAATAGCCGCAGCAAAAGCAGGCAAAAAGAAAGATCAGGTTTCCGGTTAGGAATCCGCCATGCGCAAAATCAGCCCCCGACATATCGGGAATAGAGGTCAGCAACACGCCGGCGATGGCAAGGATAAAACTGAGGATGCGGACAATATTCATTTTCTCTTTCAGCATCCAGGATGCGAACATGGCGACGATCACGGGTATGGTCAGGGTAATGATGCCGGCATTGGCGGCAAGCGTTAAGCGCGAGCCTACGGTATAAGCGTACTGCATAATAAAGATGCCGATCAGTCCGGGCAGCACAAAATATTTTATATCCTTCTATCTCCAGCGCATACTTACGTTTCGCTTCTTGTTTTTTCTCCAAAGCAGGGGAAGAAAAATAAGCGCGCTGACGATCATGGGCACAAAGGCCACGGTAACCGGGCCAAGGCTGTCCCCGATCAGCCTGATCACCGGGACCTGGGTGGCCCACATGAAGTTCACCAATATCACCAGCGACCAATCAAATGCTTTTTGCCCTTTACCGGCATTTATCATGAAAAGATATTTAGATTATTTAGGAGGCAACCCCGAGCCAAAACCGCCATCCACTACCATCGAGGCCCCCGTCACAAAAGAAGCGTCGTCGCTTGCCAGGAACAGGGCCGCCCGCGCCACTTCTTCCGGCTTTCCGATACGCCAGAGCGCATGCAGCTTACCGGCCTCTTTTCTCGCCTTGTCCGGGTCCGCCTGGCTTTGAAAATACCCTTCTGCCAGGCCTGCGTCTATATACCCCGGGCAGATGCAGTTCACCCGAACGCCCTCGCGTCCGTGATCAATGGCCATCGCCTTGGTCAGCCCGGCTATCGCGGCCTTGGTGGCGCAATATCCCGCGCAGGACGGCTCGACAAAAAAACTGTTTACGGAAGACATGTTTACAATACTTCCTTTTGTCCGGCGCAAATGCGGCAAAAAATACTTTGAGCATAAAAACACTCCTCCTACATTAATGGAGAGCTGCGCATTCCACTCTTCAAAAGAGGTGTCTTCAACCGTTTTATTCACTTGTATAGCGGCATTGTTTACCAGCGCGTGAACAGCGCTGAATGCGTTTATCGTTTGCGCTACCAGCGCTTGCACTGAAGCGGGGCTCGACACATCGGTTTCAACGGCAATAGCGCTTCCTCCGGCGGCGGAGATCAGCTGAACCGTATCCCTGGCGCCTTGCAGATTAATGTCGGCAACGACCACATTGGCGCCCGAACCGGCAAAGGCCAGCGCACAGGCCCTGCCAATGCCTGATCCCGACCCGGTAACCACCACGCATTTGTTCTTAAATCTCATATAAGCTCCTTAGAATGGTTTGTATTGTTCATCCCTGCGCATCAACGCGTTCTATTGTAACGCCCGGTGTTCCTTACAACGATTTGTACTTTTCATACACTTCCCGTAACGACTTGCCCTGCATTAATTCCCGGCGTGAAAAATTCTCATTGCTCACTTTTTCCTTAGCCAGTTGAAACACTTCCTTTTCCACCGCTTTGGGCACTACGACAATGCCATCAAAATCCGCAAACACCAGGTCGCCTTTGCTGACAGTCACCCCGCCGCACTCTATAGGCGTATCATAGGCGACCACCAATCCGCGACCCTTGGAATCCAGGGGCCTTATCCCCGCGTAATAAACAGGAAAATTCATTTCGATGATCCGGATACAGTCGCGTATCTGGCTATCGCAAACGCATCCCGAAACGCCTTTCTGCCGGGCAACCGTCGACATCAGCTCTCCCCAGGGCGCATTGGAGCCGTTATAATCGGTAGAATGTATCACTACATCCCCCGCATTCAGGGAGTCCATCGCTTCTATCTCCAGGCCATAAGGATTTCCTTCTGGGATCACATCGGTCTCCATCCAGTCGAGCGTTCTGGCCCGGCCAATAAATCCGCAGTTCCTGATATCGGGAAGCAGCGGGCGTAAGCGCTGATGCATAGCCTGGTTGCGGTAACCCAACTCGTCCAGGATATCGCATACTGCGGCGACGTATAGGTTTTCCCTGATAAAAGCAAATAGCGTCGTATCGTTCTGTATCGGTATCATAACCTCCAAAACTACTAGCAACAATAAGACTAGTTTTAGCCTATCTTGATGAATCTATACCCTATTTTGTTTAGTCTCAAAATCGGCTTGAACAATAATATTTTACCGGATATATATTTCCCCCATCTTGTAAAATCCGTCCGCGGCTTTTCTCGCGCTTTTCAGGGGCAGCTTGAGCATGATGGTCTTGCCGCTCGAGTCATCCTCCAGGCCAATCCTGACATGGTATTTACCCGCGACAAAATGGGGCGGTATGTCAAGGTTATAATGCTCCCCTACTATGCGCCCGGGCATCCATTTCAGATTATCGGCTTCGCCAAGCGTAATAACATATTGCTGCTTTGTTTTGTCGTTTTCCAACTGCAGCTTCAGCCGGTAACGGTTATAGGCGGGAGCAACGCCATGATTTTCCCAGGTCATTTTCAGGTAATTGGCGTTTGACCCTTTCCGTAAGGTATCCGGAAGCAGGGCATATTTGGGAAAATACCAGTACCCGCATTTATTGAGCAGTCTTTCGGCTACGTCTTTGTTTTCCGCCAGCCATTCCCTTGGCCAGTAATGGAAAGAAATATAGGTGGCATGGGTTTCCGCTATTCCTTTTTCCAGTCGCCTGCCGTTATCCCACATGCTGTCTTTTTTGATGGCGCCATAATGATCGCTTTCCAGTACCACCGGAATACGCTCCCAAACAAGATCAAAGATCTCCGGACTCCTGATATTGGCATAGTTAAATCCCAGTTTGACATACCAGGTCACTCCCGAACTATCGTCCCGGAAACCTATGCCATTGGCGAGGCAATACTGTAATATTTTATCAAAGGAACCGTCGTCCAGGTCGCGCTGCCCCATGAAGTCGTCGCTAATGATCAGGATAGATTTTTTATACCATTTTTTATAAATATCGATATGTTTTTTAACGACCCAGACCGGCACGTCGTACCACCCGGAAAAAGCCGTATGTCCCTCGCCCCATTCGCCGATGCTCCCGATATCTACATAAGCCAGCCAGGGCTTGCCGTCGTACCGTTCCGCAAACGCCTTATGAAAAGCTTCCAGCTTCTGCAGAAAAACCGGGTCTCCATAATCGGGCTCCCATGATCTGCCGCGGTCCTGCCCCCGGAAATTGCCCTTTGCCCCTGCTTTCATGACCCATTCGGGCGTGGCAAAAACCGGCCCGGACGTTTCTTTGCAGGTAATGCGAAAAGAGACCTGGTAGCCTTTAGCCGTCCACTGCTGAATAACGGTGTCGATAAGCTGCCAGTTAAATACGCCCTCTTCCGGTTCAAGATAAGACCAGGCAAAGCGAAGATAGATATTCCTCAAACCGGGAAAATCCTCGAGGTAATCGCCGGGCTTCAGGCGGTTATGGTATCTTGTAATGGAGTTGTCAAAATAATGAAACTCCCATCCCTTATGGGGATTGTCGCAAACAACAGAACTGTCCCAGAAGTTTTCCAGGTTATAAAATGTTCTGTTTTTATAAGCGGTTCTTCCCTCTTCAATATTCACCGGCTGCTCCTGAGCGGATGATCCGAGCATCGCCATTACAAATAAAAAACTTATCGACAGACCTTTTTTCATCTGATACTATTTATAAACCAGCTATTAGCATTTGCTGTTTGATCAGTAAATATATTGTTTCCCGGGCCGCCGGCATTATCTGATACCGACAAATTCCTATGCAAAAACGTTGAAACTCTTTAAAAAGTTACGGTAAAAAACCAAAGCCGCTTCAGATTATTGAAGCGGCTTAAGTTATTAAAATATAAAACCTAGCGATATATCAGGGCTAAAGCCCTGCGTCCAGCGGACTCAAGAGGGCTGGCGCCTAGTTCCGGGCATCCCACCACAATCTTGTGGCATTGTTATCGGGACCGCCAAGCAAACCCCGGGCGGCTTCAACCGCTTCCAGGTTATTATCCATTTCACCCGTTGTAAAAGTGAGTCTTCTCATCAATTCCGTTGCAGAAACATCGGCATTTAAGGATTCAAATATTGGATACCCGACAGGATAAGATGTTCTTCTGCGTTCTGCCCAGGCTTCCCATCCATCCGGATAAAGCGCTATCCATTTTTGCGTAATGATCTGCTCAAGCTGTTTTTCAAAATCGCCGCCGGACAGATACGCCACAGGGATATCAGACATCGCGGGCGTATTCCAGGCATCGCCGAGGGCCACGGGAGTACTGGTACTGGAAACATAGGCTTCGATTTCCGGAGACGTAGCATCGGTACTTTCTCTCAACGAGGCTCTGATGCCTTCATTATACAAATCCACTGCCGTTCCTCCCATATTCCAGCCTCTCAACGCGCCTTCCGCCCTTAAAAAATATACTTCCGATGCGGTCAATACCTTTATGGGCGGGTTAGAACCTCCTTTGGCAATATCAAAATACATCAAACCAGGGGCGGAATAAAGATCAACATCCAGGTTCCTGTCCGATTGGCGCAATCCATTCCTTGCGCCCTTATAACCGCCGCCAGATTCTGCTTCGCTAAAATATACGGGAAGCCTGGGATCATTATACCCCTTGAGTACGCTCTCCATGGTAGCGCTCATCCTGAACTCTCCCCATTCAATAACGGTAGCCATCGGATGCCTTGAAACATTAGTAGTTGCCACGTTGGCGTTGTCTACATTATCGGTGATTACGCCGCCGGCAAAAGCCTTCTCCGCTTCCAGCTTTGCCTTAGCCGGGTCTACATAGGCAATGCGGATGGCCAATCGAAGCCTTAGGGAGTTGGCAAATTTTCGCCATTGGTCCACATCGCCGTTATACAACAGGTCGCTCTTGTTGAAAGCATTGACACTTGTAGTCGCCTGGCTTAACGTTGTAGCCGCTTCATCCAGAAGCTGGAAGAAATCAGCATAAATAACGTTCTGTGCGTCATAAGGGACGGCGCTTTCCTCATTTCCAAACTGGAAGTAGACGATAGGCCCCCAGTAATCTGTCATACGATGATAAAGCGCGACCTTCCATATTTTCGCGATCGCATACTCTATCTCCATATTATTATCCCTGGTGGTATTCTCCACGAAGAACATCTGGGGGGCGGCAATTCCATAAAACCGGTTCCAGAATGAATTTGTCCAACTCTTTGGTTCCATGAACTGATCCGAATCAAAATAGTTCACTACCGTGGCAAAATACTGCGCATACAGATCGGAATACAGGTTTTGCGCCACCTGCCAGGTGAAAGCGTATCCGAACATACCTTCGTATTGGCATTGCGCCAATGCCTGACCAATCAGACTTGCATCTACATTCTTGGCTATTAATCTATCGGGAGGCGTGTTCAGCTTGTCAAAATTTTTAGTGCAACCCGTGACGCTGATAAGAAACAATAACAACAGGCCTATATGAAACTTGCCTATATATTTATATGTGGTCATATTAATTGTTTTATAGGATTCAAAAAATACTTACTGGAAATCAATTTTAACGCTGAGGCCCATTGACCTGGTAGTGGGCAATGCATAACCGCTGATCCCATCGGAGCCCGGAGAAGTTCCCATCTGCAGATCAGGATCAACTGTTTTGGCAGCGCGGTGTATGAAAAACAGGTTCCTTCCTACCAATGAAAAATGCATCCGGGCAATACGCGCCTTGCTTAAGCCTCCCGCGGACAATGTATAGCCCAGGGTAGCCTCTCTCAGGCGGGTATTCGTAGCGCTCACCGTAAATATTTCATCGGTAGTTTGATTCCTTCCGCCAACGGCCGACCAGAATTGTTGTGCAGTAATGGGTACATTGTTGGGCGTCCCGTCTGCAAATACAGCCGTTTCATGCGCAAAGAAATTTTCTCCGAATACCAGTCCGCCTTCACGGCCTTCCAGCGTTGCCTTGGCGTGTCCGTCTCCATATGTCTTGCCATCCGTCCAGGATACCATTGTTCCACCCTGCCGGTGATCGATCATGAAACTTAAGCTGAAATCTTTGAAACTAAACGTGTTGGATATACTCCCCAACCAGGAAGGATTAAAGTTGGCTACAAGGATATTAGCTGCAGTGTTTCTCGGAACGCCATTGGGTCCCACGATCACCCTGCCCTGATCATCTCTCAGCAGGCCTCTTCCATAGATATTCCCGTACGGCTGCCCCTGTTCAATAAAAAGGTATCCAAGAGGAACCCTGGGACGTTTATCATGTATTTTTAACACCGTGTTTTTATTGGTGGAGAAGTTCAGGTTAAGATCCCATTTGAAATCTCCTGTACGAACGGGGTTTGCAAACAACAATGCTTCGATACCCTTATTTTCAACGTCCCCGCCATTCACGTATGCTTCAGTCGCGCCCGAGCCTATGGGAAGTTGCAGGGTAAACAATTGATTGGTCGTGTTTGTTTTATACGCCGTAAGATTCAACCCGATCCTGCCGTTAAAGAACTGCGCTTCCGCGCCCAGTTCAGCGGATTTGGTAAGTTCAGGACGCAATAGCACATTCGGCAAGGTGGGGCTTAAGGTAAAAAAACCATCGTAACCGCCTGCAGTAACCAAAGCTGTCCGATCTAACTGAAACGGCCTGGCTCCGGAGCCCACCTGCGCCCAGGAACCGCGCAGTTTTGCATAGGATAAAAAGTCGCCCCGCATCGAAGGGATCAGATCGGTAAGCACAGCGCCCAACCCAACAGAGGGGTAAAAATAAGAACGTTCGGACGCGGGAAGCGTTGAACTCCAGTCGTTCCGTGCTGTAAGATCCAAAAACAGGGCATTTTTCCAACCGGCGCGCAGAAATGCATAAAGGGAATGTATATCCGAAGGCGCTCCGACGCCAAATGTAGAAACAACCTGCTGTGTATTGCTAAGCGCGAAAAAGTTGGGAACGGTTAATGCCGGGCCGGTATTGGAACTTAACGCTTCGGTGCGCTGTTTCCTTATATTGCCCCCGGCATTGGCCGTAATGTTCCAGTCCTGATTGATATTCTTTGTATAGGTAGCCAGGAAATCGCCGTTAAAAAGCATGCCGTTATTTAACTCCACAGTATATCTTCCAAAATTGCCCCTGTTATAGGTGTCATTGTATGTTTTTAGGTGGCTAAAACCGCCTCCCCCATCGAATGAGGCCCGCGCCATTATGTTGAATTCCTTGGTGAAATCATATTTTAGCGAGGTTAACCCGATCACCCGGTTACCATTGCCGGAAGTTTCATTCCTGTACACCCTCCAATAAGGGCTCTGAGAGAAAGCGGAGCCGGGGGTCCAGTAATTCTGTTTGTTTGACCCATCCAGATCCGTGTACTCAAAAACACGCATGTCCTCCAGGCGGATATTACGGGGTATATTGTACAGGTTTTCGATAGAGCTTTCAAAACCGCCCTGCCCATTGATACTGCCCACGGTTTCCTGCCGCATGTATTCTATCTTTGCATCCAGCGACAACTTGCTTGTTAAGCTGCTGCTTACGCGTAAAGAGAGATTGTTTCTTCTCAGCGTATTGTTTGGCACCATTCCTGTCGCATCGGTCCGGGTATAGGAAAAAACGGTTTGGGTTTTTTCCCCTCCCAGGTTGATCAGCAAATTGTTAACGAAGTTGCCCCCGGTATTGAAAAAATCCCTTACATTATTTGGCTGAGGCAAAAATGAGTATTGTACTCCTGCCATTTTCGGATCCGGCGACCAATGGTCCACCATCTGGCCTTCCATTTTAGGACCCCATGACATATCCGATCTTCTATTGTAGACCCCGCCTGATCCCTGGCCATATTCATTTTGAAATTCTATGCCTAAGATCGGGGTTTGTGTTATATAGGAGCTGCTGAGGCTTATATTGGTCACTCCCGGCAATCCTGAATAGGTGGTGATAATGATGGCGCCGTTTTGGGCGATGCTGCCATAGAGCGCGGCGGCATTGGGCCCTTTTAATACATCTATAGAAGCTATATTATCCGGGCTGAGGTTTGTCGGAGCCCCGCCGACAGGAACACCGTCTATGATATACAGCGGTTGACTATCCCCCGAAATAGAACGGTTGCCGCGAAGGATTACGCGGGCAGGAGCGCCCAATCCGCTGCCTGATTCTGTAATGGTTAAACCCGCTACCTTACCCTGTAAGGAGAGCATCACATTGGGTTCCCGGGCCTGTTTCAGTTGGGTAGGATCCACGCTCTGGGTGCTATAGGTCAACGATTTGGCCTCCCGTTTGATACCCAGGGCAGTTACCACTACCTGGTTCAACGAAGCTGCCTCTTCAACCAATCGTATATCGAGCGTTCTGGAAGAACTAACGGCTACTTCCTGCGTCACGGAACCAATACTACTGAAAACCAGGGTTCCGGCGCCCGGGATGCTAATCGAATACCGTCCATCCTGGTCGGTAGTGGTTCCGATATTGGTTCCTTTCAATGTTACGCTTACTCCCGCGAGAGGTTCTCCATTGGCATCGGTTACCCGGCCCCTGATAACCTCGATCAAGACATCGGCGCTCCTAGGCTTCTCTCCTGCCAAAGCAATATCGCCCGTCTCCGGCTTCCCGGCAGACACGATCAGGACCTGGTTATCGATCTGGCGATACGTTAACGAGGTATTGGCCAGCAGGGTCTTTAAAAGGTCCTCCACGCTTGTCCTGGTATTGGTTGTGCTCAGGTGGCGGATATCCTTTACTTCCTTGAGCCGGTACATGAACCGGAAAGGACTCTGCGCTTCAATTTTCTGAAAGGCTTTAACAAGCGATTCATTTTTAAGCTCGACCCGAACCTCTACTTCATCAATAGACTGGCTTTTAACATCGGCAGCAAATACCAATTGTATAGACGTCGTAATGACAAATAGTATTCCTAATCCAATTCGCATAATGTGTTTAATGGTTGATTTCTCAAATAGCAGTTTAAACTTCGGTGGGAAACCGGTAAAACGCAGCCGCTCTGCAGGGATTACAGAAAAAATCATAGCTTTGGTATGTTTTAAGTGACTAGATAATCCCGCAAATGCGGGATAAAATTTAAAACGCAGCCCTTGCTTCGATGGCCGTCGAAACAGGGCGGGACCCCTGAATTTCTTGCTCACCACAAAGAAATTCGGGGTTTTTTAATTTCTATTCTTTCAAATTGAATAAGCAGTTTTTTTGATTACAGGGTAAATAATTCATGTTTCTGTTTTTATCATTTTTTTATTGTTCTGTTTTAGCGTCAATGACCACAACGGCTTTTTTCTCATCATATTCATAAACGGCCTCATTAAACTCGCATATGCTTTTTAGCGCCTGCTCCAGGGTCTGCTTATTTGTAAACGTTGTGGTAAAATATTTTGAGCCTATGGTTTCGTCAACGATCGATATCCGCACATTAAACTTTTCTTCGAGGAATTTCGCCGCCTCTGTTACCGGGAGATTATCAAAGAACACATCCTCATCCTTCCAATTAATGTAGATATTGGGATCAACGGTGTTCTGAACAGCCTTTGCTTCCCGCTTATTATAAACGATCTGTTCATCCGGGGTGACTACGCCCAGCACCTTGCCTTCGTTGCTTACCTGAACCTTTCCTCTTTTCACCGTCACGGTAATATTGCCTTCGCCCCGAAAAGCATTGATGTTAAATGCCGTTCCCAGCACCAGCGTCTCCAGGTTGTCGGTATGCACAACAAAGGGCTGGGCCTCATTTTTCCTGATATCAAAGAACGCCTGGCCTTCCAGGTATACCTCTCTTCTAGAAAACCCCTCAAACGAAGCCGGGTAATCCAGTTTGCTTCCAGGGCTCAGGACTACCTTGCTGCCATCGGGGAGTAGGATGAAATGATTTTCTTTTTGCTGGTTAACAAGACTCGAAACTTCCTGCTTTTCAGAAGTCTGCCTATTAAAAAAGAATACTGGCAATGCAAAAAGAATGAGTATCGCGGCCGCGGCCGCAACCCTTCGATACCAGTTGTTCACCGATCTCAGCTTATACTGCGATTGCTCCTGCTTTTCGATATTTTGCCAGATTTGCCCCCGGATAAGCTCTCTTAGCTTTTCCCTTTCCTGGTCGCTCAGCAAATTCAATACATCCGGCCCGCGCTCAAAGAGGTCATAATACTCGTTTACCATCTGCCGCTCCGCTTCCGTCGCTTCATCTTCAAGATACTTACGCAATAATCTGATAAAATAATGCTTATCCATTGTGTGTGTGCTATAACAAAGCCATAAAATATGACCCGAAAAGGAAAAAAAGTCCTATCGGGAAGAAGATTTTCTTCAAATTTTTTTATCCTGCTGCCTGCAGGAATACGATCAGGCAGTACAGCATGTGCGAGAGTGAGACGCGAAGCTGTTTTGCAGCTTTAATCAGTTGATTTTGAACTGTTTTTCTGGAAAGACCCAGCTGCGCGGCAATATCCTTGGTATACAAATCATCGTATACGCGAAGGCGGAAGATCAGCTGGCGCCTTGGAGGAAGGGTTTCCACAAAAGATTCGTAGGCCTTAAGAAACTCTTTCCGAAGAAGACTGGCGTCGGCCTGTAGATTTTTTTCAGGGATGGTTTCCAGGATAGCAAAGAACGGGTGACTCTTTTCCTGCCTGGCTAATAATTTAATGGTCCGGTTGCGGACAGCCGTATGTAAATAAGCGGGCAAACTATTGATATGGAGGGTTTCCCTATTGATCCATATATGCGTAAAGATATCCTGAACAAAGTCTTTGGCAGCATCTGAATCCTTTAACCGTTTATAGGCATCGGAGAACGCCCGGTCCCAATATTTCTCAAAGAGTGAATTAAACGCCTGTTTGCTGCCCTCTTCCATCTGCTGCAATAAAAGCGCATCGTCAGAAAGTTCAGGCTTTTGTACGCTTATTACCATAAACAGTGTATTGGCTTATCACGAAAAATAAGGTAAGCGAATGTATACTATTTTTCATTAAACGCAAAAAATGGATCGCCCTGCCGGGGCTGTCGGCTAGCCGCATTTTTTTCATCTTTCACACATTAGCCGCGCTAAGCTTCTGTATCTTTTTCCGCTCGCCCACTATCCATACGATATCGCCCCATTCAAAAACAGTGGTGGAATCGGGGTTTAATATTCTTTTCTGATCTCTTTCAATACCTGCTACCAGCCCGTTGGTCCTTTCCCGGATACCCGAATCGCGGATCGACAGCCCCTTCAGCTTGGTATGCTCGTCTACCACTATTTTCTGCACGATAATATCATCAACAGTATGCGCTTCGGCGCCGACGTTGTTGTCCGTAGCGTCAAAAGCGGGTTTGAATACCTGCATCTGCTCATCCGTCGCGATCACCCCGACATGATCAAAAGGCAATAATTTATTATGACGCCCGGGGGAATAGATCACTTTATCGCCGCGTTTTACATACACGATATTGATCCCATACTTCTCGCGCCAGGCCAGCTCCAGCAGCGTCTTTCCAATGTATTCCGCATGCTGGTTAACTTCCAGGTCAACGATATGGGCATCCCAGGGAGAAAGGTCTGATTGCGCGTTGAACTGGCTTTTTAAACTATCGGTAGGTTTTATTTCCCTTTCTGCGGCAGCCGTTTCGCGGGCGTTCAGGTTCACCAGGAACCGCCCTTCAATACGCTGGTAAAACTTTTGTATCCGCTTAGAAAAAACCAGCAACACGATCACTATGATCGGCAGCGCAAGCAGAATAGCCACTTTAGTAGAAAACAAGCGGTCAACCCAGAAGCCGATCAATAATATTCCCAATACATTCCGCGTAACTTCCACCACCAGCAACGGACCATGACTATATTTTTTATCCAGCCACAATTCCCTATACGCCATGCTATCGGGTCTTTTTGCCATGAGCGCCCACAGGAACGGGGTCGCGATACCGAGCGATACCACCAGCCCTATGATGCTGCTGGTCGTATCATCTTCCACATACTCGCTTAGAAACGGAATCAGAAACTTGATCGAAAGCAGGATCAACGCCAATAATACGATACCATTGGTGATGGCAATATTAGCATATGATTTTAAGAGTACTTTCCATGCGCTTTCCGCCTGGATATTCTGCGTGCTGGATGAATAATTGTTTAATGCGGTTACCCATCTGACCGGCAATATCCTGACGAGCCAGCCATAAAATGGCTCGGAGTATTTGATCATGTAAGGCGTAGTAAACGTCGTTATGGCCGAGGCGCCTACGGCAATAGGGAACAGGAAATCGCTGGTAACGCCCAGGGAAAGGCCCAACGAGGCAACGATAAAGGCGAACTCCCCGATCTGCGCCATGCTCATCCCCACCTGAACAGATTGTTTCAACGGCTGACCGGAAAATATAGCGCCCAAAGTGGTGCTGAAGAATTTTCCAAAAAGCGTTAACAAGGTGATCAGCAATACCGGCCATTTATATTCCATTATCGTAGCCGGATCGATCAGCATACCGACAGAAACAAAAAACACAGCCCCAAATAAATCCTTTACCGGCTTGATGAGGTGCTCTACTTTCTCGGCGGAAGTGGTTTCCGCCATGATAGATCCCATGATGAAAGCGCCAAGCTCCGCTGAAAAACCCACCTGGGTGGCAACGACCACCATGCCCAGGCAAAGGCCGATAGACAATATGAGAAGGGTCTCTTCATCCAGTAATCTTTTTGCCTTTTTTAGCACCGTCGGCAACAGGAATATCCCCGCAATAAACCACAATACCAGGAAGAACAATAATTTCAGCACGGTCATCAGCAACTCCGTTCCTTCGAACTGCTGGCTGACAGCCACCGTGGAAAGCAATACCATGAGTAATATCACCACGATATCTTCCACCACCAGCACCCCAAATACAATACGCGCAAATTGCTTGGTTTTTACGCCGAGCTCATCAAAAGCTTTAATGATAATGGTGGTAGAGGAACTCGCCAGCATCCCTCCCAGAAACAGGCTATCCATGGTAGACCAGCCCAGTCCTTTGCCGGCCAGATATCCGGCAAGCGTGATAAAAATGATTTCGACAAATGCAGTTATGGAAGCGGAGCCGCCTACCCGCATCAGTTTTTTAAAGCTAAACTCAAGACCAAGACTGAACAGAAGGAATATAACGCCAATATCAGCCAGGGTCTTCACATTGTCATTGTCTGCCACGGTGGGCGTAATGGACGTGTAGGGACCGACGATCAAACCTGCAATGATATAGCCCAAAACCAGCGGCTGTTTGATCCTCCGGAATATTAAGGTGGTGATTGCCCCCGCTATTAGTATTAACGCTAAATCTTCAATTAACTTCGGTAAATGCCCCATACATATTTTATATTATTACCATATACAATAATTCCATACTTCAATCATTTTTTTAACTGTCAGTATCCTCAAAAACCGAAAAATCCTATAAAAACAAATCTATTCTGGCGTTATTCATCGTAGGGATGAGTAAGATTTGATATTTCGCTAAAAACATTCCGTTCAATAAACGCCAATTTCCCCTGCAAACAAAAATATGAAAAAACTCCTTTAAACCGGCTCTCAATTTTGTAGCGGCGGTCGTTACCAACAACAGGTTAACGCAGCCTGCCGTGGCGGGTAGCCCGCTTTAAACGCCCCGGGTTAACATAAAAATAATTGCTTCCTTTGCAAATAAAACTGATGTTCGTAGAAATTGACCAAAAGCAGATCAAACAGGTAAACCGGACTTCTATTGTACAGCAGACCGCTTTTTGGTCTGAAGTGAAAAGCAAGCAGGGGATCGTTTCCCTGGCTTTTGATTTTAAGATCAGGTCTGCCGATCTCTATCCGAACGCCCCTGATAGCGGATACATTGAGCATGATCTTTTGGTGTTGATACAACAATTGGATAGAGAACACAGCATCGCCTATGTGCCCTATGGCCCCGAAATAGAGCCTGAAGAAGAAAACCAGGGCGCTTTCCTAGAAGAGCTCTCTGAATCGCTCCGGTATTTTCTCCCCCGGAACTGCATATTGATCCGCTATGATCTATCCTGGGAATCGCCCTGGACGAAAGAAGAGGATCGCTTTGACCAGATGGGCAACTGGAATGGCCCTCCGCCGAAAAAGATCCAGGAGTTCAGGCTGAATTTCAGCACGCAGAAATGGAACTTAAAAAAAGCCAATACCGATATTTTACCTTCCAATACCATTTTCCTCGACCTGAACCAGGATCCGGAGACCCTTCTGCACACCATGAAGCCCAAAACCCGGTACAATATTCATTTGTCCCGGCGAAAAGGGGTTACCGTAAAAAGTATCGGGCTGGAAGATCTCGACATCTGGTATGAGTTGTACAGGCAAACGGCTTCCAGGAACAATATCCGCCTGAACAAAATAGAATATTTCCGGTCGGTGCTGACCGCCAGGGCCAATGATTCCAGCTCGCCCGCCGAGGTTGAGCTGTTGATGGCAGAAGCGCAGGGAGAACCCCTGGCTGCCATGTTCCTGGTCATTGCCGGCGAACGGGGCACCTATCTCTATGGCGCTTCTGCTTCGGCAAACAGGAATTATATGGCTAGCTACGCCCTGCAATGGGAAGCTATTAATATTGCCCGGAAAAAAGGATGCGCGGAATATGACTTTTTCGGGGTCGCCCCAAAACCCGATCCTGCGCATCCTTTATATGGATTGTATAAATTCAAGAGCGGGTTCGGCGGCGAACTTTACCATCGCATGGGATGTTGGGATTACCCGCTGAACAATAAAAAATACAATTATTTTATTGCGGCGGAAACCACTACCCCCGGATACCATCTGCCGACAAGCAATTAACGGTCTACAGCAACCGGCGTTTCTTCGCCGCAGTTATATTTTAGCTTTCTCCCGTTGAATATTGTCTCCGACCGGCTTTGTGCTCCGGTTTATTTAAGCGCTTCCGGAATCGCCTTGCCAATTGACCCGTTAGGCATTTGCACCCGAAGCAGGGAAGCGATCGTAGGCGCTATATCGGTCATATGCGTTTGCCTGACGGTCTTGCCCTGCTTTATTCCCCAGCCCATGAATACCGCAGGGATATGCGCGTCGTAAGGATTCCACACGCTATGCCCGGTTCCCTGGGTGTAGCCCTGCCAGCCTGGTTCCAATATGACCTGGATAACGCCGGAGCGATAGGGATTATAACCATTGATGATCCTGTTCTTTATTTCTTCGGGAATGCTCGCCTCGCTAGCTCTTTCCATATCCACGACGAAAGCAACGCCCGGAACGTCCTTAAGAAACCGAATGCAGTCCTGTTTGATCGACTCTTTGTCGAGGTTGTTTTTCCGGATAACCGGATCATTCAGGGAAACCTGCGAAGCGCTAAACCGGGATACAAGCTTGGCCGCCTGATATTTTTTTTCCAACAGGGTATTCAATTCATTCATCAGGTCTCCGCCCTTCCAGATGCCGGCCGGAACCTTCCGGTCCATCAGGAACTGTGAATTATGCGCGGCGCCATGGTCGGCCGTCAGGAAAACAGTATAGTTTCCCTTGCCGATCTTGCCGTCGAGGAAGGCAAAAAAAGAAGCTATATCCTTATCCAAACGAAGATAAGTGTCTTCCACCTCTATGGAATTAATACCAAACTGATGCCCCACCCCGTCTGTAGCCGAAAAGCTCAACGCCAGGAAATCGGTAAAAGCGCCCTGTCCGAGTTTTTCATTTTCCACCGCGGCCTTAGCCATATCAAACGTGTAGCTATTACCGAAAGGAACCCTGCGCAACACGCCAAAACCCTTTTCTAACATGCCGGAGGTCTTCACCGGAAACACAGGGGTTTCCTGCCCGGAGAATTTTCCTTCGTAGGGATTATCGTCAGGCAGGCTTTGCGTATAGGTATTCAAACCATATAGCGTCTTCCAATCCTGCTTTAAATATTTCTCCGGCAGTTTTTTTGCATTAAACTCCTGCACCCATCCGGGAAGCTCATCCATATAATAAGCGCTGGTGATCATATTGCCCGAAGCGTCATCAAACCAGTAGGCCGCATTGGCGAGGTGGCCTGCGGGCAAAATAGCGCCGCGGTCCTTTAATGCGATCCCGATGACCTTAGAACGAAAATTGGTCGCCAACTTGAGCTCGTCGGTGATGGTCGTCACAAGCAGGTTGCGCGGCGACATCTTTCCTGCATTAGAAGAACTGCCTACTGTTTGAACAGTAGAATCTCCTACGCAATTTATGCTTAGCCCGGTAGCATTGATGAGAAAGTCATTCCCGGTAATGCCATGGATGGCCGGAACAGAGCCCGTATATACCGTGCTATGGCCGATGCCTGTAACCGTCGGCACATAATCAATAAAGGTATTTTCGCAGGTAAAGCCCTCCCTCAGCATCCGCTTAAAACCGTTAGGTTGATAACGGTCATAATAACGGTAGAGATAATCCCAGCGCATCTGGTCCACCATAATGCCCACCACCAGCTTTGGCCTCGGCAGTTTTTCCGCAGCCTGCTGCTGCGCGAATCCCATTGATGAGATCAACAGAAAAACAAATATTATCAGCCTATTCATCTTTGATTTTTTTCGTAAGGTATCATATAAATTTATTTTCAGCAATTCCGATTTTACGCGCGCCCGCTCAAAACGCGTGCAAAGCGCGGCAAAACCGGGGCTGCAACTTACATGAGCCGATGCATTTCATGCGAAAAGCAGGATCGATTGGCCGGCAAGCAGGGCGCATACCCGTAAGACAGGCGGGATATTTGTCCCATCTTATCCGCTTCAACCGAGAGGTAAAGTTAAGAGCGCCGCCGGAATCAACCAGCGCGGCGATCCGCCCCGGTCGTTATTTAATGATAACTTAATATTCACGGAAACGGGCAGCCGATCATTCGTTTCGACCGCCTGTCGTGATGGGCATCGCAGCAATTGAATAGAAAAATTTCAGCGTAACGCTTAATTACCGGAAAAGGCTCCGGTCATAACAGAATGTATCTTTACAGACTTTGACTCATCCCCTGTTCCCGGAATACCGGTAAACACTACCGTATAGACCCTGCCATTCACAAAATTAAAGATCCCCTCTGTTTCGACATCGTTCCCGTTGCTGATCCTAACGACCACATCCAAACCATTGTTCAAGGAAACAAAATCGGAAACATGCGCATAATGAATACCCGGAACTGAAATATTGGCTCCGGTTGCGGCAATGGTAACCGTGAGATCGCTGGAATCCGGAATAGCATTTACGTACCGGAGAAAGGTTTTCCCGGATGCATCGCTAAGGTTCTCATATTTATCACGCACGATAATGTTACTGTAGGTTCCCTGGTTCCCCAGTACAAACAAAGAATAGAAATTATCTTCTTCAAAGTGGAACCCGGCGCTCGCCATCATAGCGCCGCCGCTGGCAGATTCTATGATATGATGTCCCGGTTCAACCTCCTGATAAATCGTGCTGTATTGCTCATAGTTCAGCCCCTGGCTGTTGATAACATCGCCCGAAACAGAAATACGTACGCCGGATTTATCAGGCGCGAGGTTAAAGCTCATCAAACCAGCTACCGGCTTTGTATTTTCTTCCACCGGAGTTTTTTTACAGCCAATCCCCAATGCCAGCGTCAGCATAATGACGCCGGAGATCCCAGCCTTTCTGCGAAGAGATAAAAACATGTTTTTCATGAAACGTTCAATTTAATCTAATGAAGTCGGCGCAAGATAGGTAAACCCTCGCCGAATATGACGGAAAACAGCCGCAAATCCTGCGACCTCTTAAAACAAATTGATCCAAAACTTCCACAAACAGGTCAAAACTTCCCCATTCAACCGGGCAATGCAGTAACCACCCTGCGCTTCTCATTTACTTTGTATTTTCTTCGGGGCAATCGCTGAAAAACCTGTTAGCCGCTGTGCGCCAAATATTTGTCAAAGATAATGGTATTTAAACTTCTTCCTTGTTAACCGATTGCCAAAGCAAATTCAGTTCAATCAAAACGATATTATACCAGGTTTATTTTAATCATCGCAGTAAATGAAAACCTGGCATAGTAATAGCAATTAATATATTAGATTATCTGATTAGGGGAGGTTCTAGAAATCTGAGAAGACAACCCTTACAACTTGAAACGGATAATGCCGGCGAAAGGAAATCAGATAGTTAAAAACAAGCCCCTGCCAACGCGGGGGTTTGCATTTTGTATACGGAACAAAAAAACAGTACAAGCGCATGAAGAGCCAGAAAAAAAAGCCCGAGATCAATCCTCCTGATAAAACGCCGGAAATACAACCGCCTGATATTCCCGCGATCCCGGTTGTCCCGAATGAAGAACCGGAGATACAACCGGATGAAGAGCCTTCAATCGCGCCTCCCGAAGCGCCTCCGGAAAAAGAGCCTGATACCGCTCCCTCTCCGGAGACCCCATTGCCGCGTTAATGATGCCGCCGCCGATCCTCCGCACGGATCCAATCGCTACCGGTAGGCAACAACCGAAGCCAACGCGCCGGAAGCCTTAAGCAAATGCAAACGGCAGGCGGATTAACTGCGACAGGCGCGTTTAGCCCTATCCGATGCCGAATAGTTTTTTTGCGTTCTCGTATAATATTTTTCTTTCGATCTTTTTGTCTTCCGACAGTTTTTTTATAGAAGCAATGATCTTCGCTCCCAGGCAGGCATCGACCGTTCCCTTCGCGTCCCCGCAATCGCTGCCAAACATTAACTTGTCCTGATGCCGCGTCAAAAACTGCCGGATATGCTCCTCGTCCCGGGTCAGGGCATTTAAACCGGAATTGGAAGAAAGATCCCCATACATATTCGGATAGTCGCTTAACAACCGATCTGTCAGGCCGCTGGGCGAGACCCTCCCCTCGGGATACATCACGCGCTGGTCCTCGTGTTCTTTTCCAATATTGGCCCACCAGGTTTGCGCATGACCGATAAAATTAACGCGGGGATATTTTTCCAGCATCTTATGAAAACGTTCCAATCCCAAATTAAACTCTCCATGCTGCCAGTGCATGAGCACGGGAACGCCATAAGATTCGGCGAGTTGATAAATTTGCTGCATCTCCGCCGAGTCGCATTCCACTCTCGCCTTCAGCTCTCCAATGACCACCGCTCCCAATTTCAGGTACTTCTCTATTTCAGGAGCGGCATCCGGAAAATCAATTTCACTGGCTCCTGCATAAAAGGTTTTAGGATATTCTTTTGCGATACGCAGGCAGGCTTCGTTATCGCCGGCGATCGGCCGGCCTCCCTTGCCCGCGGGACGACCGGGAGGAGGAGCAAGCGCCTGCCGCCCGACCGGCAACACAATGGAAGTAGTAACGCCCATCAAACGCTGATGCAGCAATAGCGATTCCACGCTGCGGCCATTGTAATCGGCATGCTGATGGATATCGATAACAGGCGATTCGGCGCCGGCAGATGCCGACGCTCCCTTTATATTTAACGCCGTTCCTAAAACCAGCAGGCTGGCGCCTGTTAAGAACTGTCTTCGCGACGCCATTTCCTTATGCGTGCCGGGAACTTCGTTTACAGCGAAGGACTGTTCGCCCGCCTGTTCTGCCCGGTCCTGATCTTTTTTCCTGCTCATTTCTCAAAAGTTTATAATAAGCTTATTATGCCAGCATAAAGCGATCTGCTTCGCCCCTCTCGCCAACGATGTAATCCCCGCGGCAAAACATTTTCTTCATCTTGTCTTCATATCCTGCGCGCCGGTTTCCTGTACAGGTTGCCCTATCTTGCCTCCAGCCAATCGCATGTCTTTTGGCGTATGCCGGCAGAGAACCGGTTATAGTCGTCCGGCGCATACAACCGGATGTTTTCCTGCCGCCCATACAGCCGGTAAACTTTCTCCGCTTCCGCTACATAAGACTGCACCTCTTCCAACCTCGCCTCCCTGTCGAGCTTCGGCGCGACCACCAAAACAGGCCGGGGCGCGATACAAGCCAGTACCTCATGAAAATCATAAGGTATGCGATCTTCATTGCCGATAAAAAAGCCCAAACGAGGCAGGAGGGCATGCATATCTGCATAGGCTTTCACGCCGCCCTTATCCGGTCCGTCCAGCCGCATCGGCGCGAAGCCGCAAACAGAAGCAACGCCGGCAATGCGTTTGTCCAATGCGGCAGCGTATAAACCTACGGTAGCCCCAAGCGAATATCCCGTTACAAAGATCTTCGCGCTATCTATAAAATTCAAATGAGATAAAGCGTCTACGGCCCCCCGCAGGTCGGTTACCAGTTTGCCCATCTTTGACCAATGAGGGTATCGCTGATAAAAATCTCTTCCTTCCGCGATCCGGTTGCCGAAGCCCATAAAATCGTAGGCAAAGACCGCATACCCCTTGTTCGTCAGCGCCTGAAAATAAGGGCGTATCTGATGATCGAGCCCTTCCGAAGAAAACCCTTTCGAATAGTCATATTCGTGCAAATAGACCACTACAGGAAGACGGGCCCCTCCCCTCCTGATCTCAGCCTCCCTATGTTTGGGATAGTACAGGTATCCGTAAAGATAATCGCCAAATTCATTATAAGGCGTTAACGCCATCCTGCCCATAAGACTATCCGGTTCGGGACGACGCAGCACATTGCCAAAATAATCTTCGCCGGCGCCCTCGTTCCATTTTAGCGGACCCGGATTGGTCACCCCCGCAGGGGACTCGCCCAGCGCCCATTGCAAGGTCTTCTGTATGTTTGCTTTTTTTGTCTCCCAATCCTTAACAGTATTGATCTTTGCTCCCCGGTCTTTGATCAGCAGGTCGCCCGTCGGTTTGGGCGCATAAGTCCGGGGATCTATTTTCTCTCCGCTTAATTTGCGCCAGTCTTCAAAAGAATGATCATACAATAACCTGTTTTCCGGTTTACGGTTGCTGCGGTGGAAGGCATGGTCAAAGAAATCAATATACTCTTCTATATCTGCCGCCCTGGTCCCGTGCAGTCCGTCCCGAAAGCGAATAGCGATGTTATGCTCTGCGCCGAGAAATTCATACACTTTCCGGGTAACGCGATAAGCTTCTTCAATACCCAGGGGATTGGCTGCCGATTCATTGTATGCAGCGCTCAGCATCAACGCCCTCGGGGCCACAAGCGCCATAAAAAAATGCTGGTCTACCGGAAGCTTATCTTCCCTCCCCACAAAAAACCTTAACCGCGGATGAAGCCAGGAAGGCTGGGCGCAGGTCAGCAAGGCGAGATCTTCCACATCATATTTATGACTCGCATATCGCCAGGGCACTTCAGCGCCCGATCCCCCGCTGCTGGGAATAACCGCTTTTATCCGGTCGTCGAAAGCAGCGGCCCATAAAGATTGTTTACCATTCCTGGAGTGGCCGGTCATGCCGATCTTCTCCCTATCAACAAACGAAAGCGTATACAAATAATCAATAGCTCTTGACGCGCCGAAAGCCCTTCGCATAAGACGGGTAAAATCATATTGAGACGACCAGATCTCGCTATACTGCTCAGTATCGTCCCATTGATCCGCGCCTGCATATAAACAGCCAATATATCCGCGTCTTACGGCAATCTGCGCCCAACCCCGATGATTCCATTGGGTCAGGAAAACAGGAAAGGGCCCCTTGCCTTCGGGGATCATCAGCTCTACGGTCAGCTTGGCTTTCTGTTCAGGACCAAACCGCAGCTCTACCCGGCGTATGGTAGTTTGACCGTCCTTTGTTTCGTTTAGCGTCTTCACTTCAAGATTTTCCGGCGCCGCGGGGTAATCGCCCGTAATATAATATTGTAACGCGCGCTTCATCTGATCCCTTTTGTTCTGCCACTGCTGCCGCGTAGTGATGGGCATGTTCTTACCGCCCTCGTCCTGTAATAAGGGATCTGGTAAAAAAGGAACAGAAGGCAGCTGATCGAAATCGGGAGGCAGCTCCCCTGTTCTATCCAGCCAGTCCTTGAACGTCTCATCGAGAAAGGATACCCGGCCATAGCCGGGGCGATCGGGAGGCAGCAATTCCACTATCTTCTGCAACAGGACTTTTCTTTTGGCGGTATCTCCGCCGCCCTGGGAAATTGCGCCGGAAGGCCACGGCATTGCTGCAGGAGATTGATCAGATACGGGTTGACCATTATTTATCTGCCGCGCAGCGGTCTGCGCCGAAAGCCCGCTCCACAGCAACAGGCAATAGCCTGCGCTTAACAAGGATCTATACATAAGCCGTTGTTTGTTGAGTATATTCTGCAACTATAAATATATAAAAGATAAGCGTAAGGATCCGGGACCCGGATCACCTGTTCCATAATCCTTTTTTGCCCTTTCTGGCCTGCCTTTCAAGGCTTATAAATCTATCTGAATATTTCACGTTAGGGGGAACCGTCAAAGCAGCGGCATATCCCTGCTCAATCAGCAGCGCATTCAAAAACAAACCATCTTCCAGGTAAACATAGGCCAATGTGCGTTTGTATTGATCGAGCCGGGATACGTCGTATTCCAGTCTCACTTTTTTCCCTTTCAGCAGTTTTGTGAGATAGTCCCTTGCTTCCTTGCCAAAATAACCGATTTCTTTGCGGGCCGATTTTCTGAATTCCGGCGCGTCAATGCCTATCAGTCTTATCCTCTCTTCCCTGCCGTCGCGGTCAATATAAAAGGTATCGCCGTCGATAACTCTGGTTACCTTAAAAAAGGTCTCCTGCGCATTGTCGTTTACAGGGATTTTTCCCGAGCACGAGAACAGCGGGGCCGTCAGCCATAAAAAACAAAAAATGCGGGATGAAAGTAAAAGCAAAACAGCGGGTATTGTAAAATGAAAAATAAAAGACCGGCGACAGGCTTTGGCTGTCTCAATGTTTTCGATCGAAATAATTTAACCAGTCAATGATCCGGCTCGTATATCCATATTCATTATCAAACCAGACGATGAGCTTCACCTGCCTGCCCGCCACAGAAGTCAGCGAGCCGTCAATAATGCAGGAATGCGTATTGCCTTTAATATCCGCAGAAACCAGCGGGTCCTCGGTATAATCCAGTATGCCTTTGTACTCTCCGTGCGAAGCGGTGCGGAAAAGCGCGTTGATCTGGTCCCGGGCGACCGGCGTCTCCATCTGCACGGTAAAATCGGCCAGCGCCCCGTTCGTCACCGGCACCCGGGTAGACATGGCGCTGATCTCCGTGATCATTGGAAGAAGCCTTTTCAACGACTGGGCGAGATCCACTTCCACGGGAATGATGGATTCTGCCGCAGCCCTTCCTCTTCTGAACTGCGTATGCCAGGTATCCACAAGCTCCTGCCGCGAGGTATAGGAATGCAATACGTTGATCTGCGCAGACGCTATACCGATCGAATTAAGGATATACAAAATATGGGTGGCGCAATTGGTCATGCAGCCTCCCGGCGACACCACGGTGGTATCGCCATTCAATTGATGCTGGTTAAAACCATAAATGAGTAAGGGGACGTCCGCGGAACCCGTGGTAGACAGCAATACCTTACGGGCGCCTGCGCGGAGGTGCTGAGCGGCAGAAGCTAAATCCGTAAAGCGCCCGGAACATTCCAGCGTTACATCTATATCAAGGGCTTTCCAGGGAAGCCTGGAAGGGTCCGCTTCCTGCAAGACGGCTACCCTATGGTTTCCGGCTACGATCTCCTCTCCTTCCAAATCAAGTTTTCCGGGAAAGGGGCCGTACAAAGAATCATACTGCAGCAGGTATTTGAGATTAGAAGGATCCATGATGTCATTCACTGCTGCAACGGTAAATTTAGGATCCTGAATCAGCCTTCTGAACAATAATCGCCCAATCCGACCCATTCCATTTATGGCTATGCGCATATCCTTTCTTTAAATTAGAATACAAATATCTAAAAAGAAAGAAAGAAAAAGCCGAATAATATTCTTCGGACTCCCTAGCCCCTGCCATAAAAAAAGATATCCCCTAACGGGGATATCATATCGCAAGCGACCGGACTATTTAAAGCGCCGGGGCTATTTCTCTAATTTAACAATGATGTTTGCGGAAGGCTGGCCCGGAGCCGGACGCGAGAATATGAAGCTTTTTTCCTTAAGCTCCAGAATATCTACATCACCCGTAAGTCCGCCGGGAAGCTCGCCATCTATATTGAGCACTTTATCGTCATTTTTAAGCGACCATCCAAAAGCAATAGGCTGGGTCTCGGAGTCATCGCATTTCAACGCGCCGAAATCAAAAATGCCAGTTTTTTCCTTGGCAAAACTAATGGTATTGTCTAGATCGCAGGCCCTGAATCCGCCGGGAATAGGCGTATCAATTTCTCCATTTTTGTCAGTATCTAACGCGATGGTATCAATTTTCCAGACATTGGCGCTAGTAAGCAAATCAGTGGCAGTAGGGGGAGGAGGAGGTTCCGGATCTTCTTTTTTCTTGCTACAGGCAACTAAAAAAACGATAAGACCCAGAGCTACAAGAAAAGCATTTTTCATAAATTATAGATTTTATGAGGCCAAAATACATTTATTGTGCCTAAAATTATAGCGTTCTATCAATATTAAATACATTATTTCGCAAGCGATTAATTATCAATACAGTAAAAATATAACTTTATATATTTATTAAGATTTTTTGCATAAATTTTTGAGAACCTTCGCAAACAGACGAAAAGAATCGAGTCTTGCCTGATGATCAAAAATATGCGAAGCGATCATGATCTCATTTACCCGCGTTTCTCCGATAAAAGCTTTTAACTCACGCTCGATCTTGTCCGGCCCCCCGATAAAAGAAACTGCCAGCATCTGGTTCACTAACGCCGCTTCATAGGACGTCAGCAGGTCCGATGCGGGATCTACGGGCGGCTGCAGGCGTCTGCGCTGCCCGGTGGCCACGCCTTTAAAAAACTGCTGAAGCGAGGTAGCCAGCCAAGCGGCCTCATCATCTGTCGCCGCTCCCACGCCATTAACACAAGCCATGACATAAGGGTCTGCCAAATGTTTTGAAGGCCTGAACTTTTGCCGGTATATGCTAATGGCCGTAAGAAACTGGGCAGGCGCGAAATGACTGGCAAAAGCATACGGGAGGCCCAATTCCGCCGCCAGATGCGCGCTATCGGTACTGGATCCCAGGATCCAGATAGGAATATCGGCGCCTTCGCCCGGAATAGCCCTCACTTTGGCCGTGCTGTTCTCCGTTGAAAAATAGGTTTGCAGTTGAATAACATCCTGTGGAAAATCCTCTGCCGCATTAAACCTCGACCCGCGTATCGCCATTGCGGTCAACTGGTCGGTTCCCGGGGCGCGCCCCAGCCCCAGGTCTATTCTGCCCGGATACAAGGTTTCCAGCGTGCCAAATTGCTCAGCTACGATCAGGGGGGAATGGTTAGGCAACATGATCCCGCCCGCCCCCACGCGTATCGAAGCAGTACCTCCCGCAATATAACCGATCAAAACAGCCGTGGCCGAGCTCGCCACGCTTACCGTATTGTGATGTTCTGCCAGCCAGAATCGCCGGTATCCCAGTTCTTCCGCCAGTTGCGCCAATTCCAGGCTATGGCGAAAAGCGTCAGCCGGGGTTTTGCCTTCGACAACAGTGGCAAGATCCAAAACGGAAAAAGGCAAGTCCGGCGGTACATCTTCTTTCATATCATCGATTTAAATTTCTCTTTCATTAAATAATATCATAAGCGCAAGAGGGCCTACCGGAATCGATGCCCTTGCTAATTGGTCGCGTCAGTCCCGGGTCTTTATACAAACGCCTTGAGTTATTCAGTTAAACAGATGAATAACAATAATGTTTATGTTAATATCGATATCTTTTTAAATCAACCTATATTTAGGGTTATTCGCCGCGCTGTATCCCGGATATTTCCTTGAATGCCGGCGGGTAGAAAACATACTTATCAAAATCAATTGACCTGGTATGATGCGGACTGTTCTTATCACAGGAATAATATTGCTGAATTTCCTGATTGCCGGCGCCCAGGTTTGCTTTACCTGTGCAGACGCGCCCGGCTCTGTTATTTTTTGCGATGATTTCGAAAGCGAAGAGCCTGTATCCGACCGGTACTTTGGCTATGACGACAATAACGGGGAGTTTATACGGATGAAAGGCGTTGGATGCGATGGCAGCGCAGGCATGCGGGTGAAATGGCAAAAAGGAGAAGTGGCTGCCGGGGGATTACAGAAAGCCATTGGGCGCGTTCCCGAGGCTGGAATGAATAAAGCCGCTTTCCCTAACAGCGAGTTCAGAGAGATCTACTGGAGGATAGACCTGAAGCATGAGGCCGGATGGGAAGGCGGCGGAGGCGATAAGTTAAGCCGCGCAACAGCGATAGCGTCCAAAAACTGGCAGCAGGGATTTATCGCGCATATCTGGTCCGGGGGCAATGCTCCTGACAACAATTACCTGGTAATGGATCCCGCGAGCGGCATCAGCGAAGCAGGCGAGCTGGTCAGCCGGAAATACAACGACTTCGAAAATCTCCGTTGGCTGGGCAACCGGAGAGGAACATACGCTTTGTTCAGTCCCGAAAATGCAGGGAAATGGCATTGTATCGTGGCGCATGTTAAACTAAATACGCCCGGGAGATCCGACGGCATTTTCGAATACTGGATCAATGATACCTTGCAAGCGGCGCGTTACGACCTTAACTGGCATGCCGATTGGAATACCAGGCCGGACAGCTACATGATCAATGCCGTTTTTTTTGAAAATTACTGGAACAACGGATCGGTGAAAGACCAGGAACGATATTTCGACAATATACTGATATCCACGGCCCCAATCAGATGCAATTGCGATAACGCGACGCGATAACAAGCGCTGTTTTAACGCCGTGATATATGTTACCCCGAACCCGCCCCGCCTGCGGGGATATGAAAACTTTTTCCCCAACTGCAATAAGGCGAGTGTTCCCGATGCAAAAGTTAAACGATAACAATAACGTTCACGCTCACAGCGGAATTATGGTCTGACCCTGGCAGGCGGGTGATGATTATCAGGAAAACTGTTAAGCATAATCATAATAGCCCCGTCCGCCAACATATAATTTTGTTCCATAAAGTATTTATATGGAAAAGATCCTGTTGGCCATCGACGCTACCCGAATAAATAAGACCGCTTTGGATTTCGCCTGTTATATAGCAGAGCTTAAACGCTCCCAGCTAACAGGGATCTTCCTGGAGAAAATGCAGGAAGAGCCCTCCCCTGTACTGAAAAGCCCCAATGGCATTCCCTATGTAGAAACCGTTGCGGACGGAGACATAAAGGAAACCTTGACCAATAAGAACATATACGATCAAAACGTCCGCTTTTTTGAAGAAACCTGCAGGAAAAAAGGCATTCCCAGCGCTAAATATCATCGCCGGGTCGCGGTTACCGAGGACATCATCCATGAAAGCCGGTTCGCCGATCTGCTCATCGTAGATCCGCAAATGTCATTCAGTCAAAGCATGGAGGGCCGGCCTTCTTCGCTGATAAAAAAGATATTGGCTAAAAGCGAGTGCCCTGTAATAATTACGCCGGATCAGTTTACAGGCGTCGATGAGATCCTGTTTGCTTACGACGGCAGCTTTTCGGCTGTTTTTGCGATCAAACAATTCACTTATCTTTTTCCGGAGCTCTCGGATAAAAAGATCTCTATCCTGCAGGTAGACGAAAAAGAAGCGCTATCCCTTACCGAACAAAAAAAGATCGCCGAACTGGCGCAGATGCACTATTCCAGCATCGGGTTCCACCTTTTACAGGGCAAGCCCAGAGAGGAGTTGCTGACCTATATCCTGGAGAAGAAAAATATTTTCGTGGTAATGGGCGCTTTTGGAAGAAGCATGCTTTCCGAACTCTTCAAGCCCAGCGCCGGCGAATTCATTATTAAACAAATCAATTCCCCTGTTTTCACAGCGCATTTGTAGGCGTGTCAAGATACTTCTCTCATGAGAACAGCCAAAGCCTAATGGATTTATCTGTCCCTGGCGCATCCGCGGCAACTTCTAACGTCCATCCCTAACTTCCTAAGCCTGATCTTCATTTCGCCCATAATGGGAGAGGTAATATTGGGAGATTTTATCTCTCCGGAAAAATGGATAAACAGAAAATCCCCGTACTGATCGCCAGCCAGGGTGGTATTAAAAGTACTCAGCTGCCCCTCATAACGAACCCCCTGATGAAGCGCCACAAATTCATTGCTCTGGTATCGAGGAGGGGTCGGATTGGGAACACTGAGGTAGAAACCATTGTCGGTTAAATCAATATTCTCTACCCTCGTTATTTCCCTCGGTTTTCCCCGAAAAAAACGTATATCTGTAAACATATCCCATAACTCCGTCTCCACCGAGTCACGCGAGGGGGTCATTTCGATGGTAGCGCCAAGCATTGTGTAACGAATATATTCTTCCTCCTCGGGTCCGCAGAGATCGATCGTTCCTAATTTATTTTCTCCATAATACAACTCACGCGTTACCATTGTAGACAAGAAGCTGCTATCTCCCGCGTTGGCCAATAACTGCCATTTTTCATTCAACTGCGCGCACGACAAAAACCCAAACTCGAATACTCCATCAACAATCGGAGCAGCGGCGTGGATAAGCCCTTCTTTGATAAACCTAACCGTACCCCTGGGAATCGGCCGACCGCTGCAGTCAACAACAGCGCCTGATACCTCTATCTTAGCTGACAGTTGATCTATTTTTACCTGCCGCTCCGCGTCCTCCAAAAACGCGCCGAGCGTCAGAGAGCCAGATACCGAAGCGCAATCGCCCAACGCTTCCAGCTTTAACGGGCTGCCTTTTGGCGCCCAAATCTTCAGTTTACCCTCTGAATTAGTAAAGCCCGTGTTGAACCCGCCGGCAGGGTTAACGTCAGAGATCTTGATTTTCGTATATGAAAGAGGATAGCCGTCCGAAGTCAATATGTCCAGCGTAAGCGTAACGTAGTCGATCGCTCCATCGAAATTCCAGGCGGAAAAATGAGATACTTCGCCATGATATTCATCGCCCTCTCTTACAGCCTCTCCTTCTTCAATCCACATCCCGCGCGTTTCGCTGAAATGCCAGAGAGGGATTCGCGCCGGCGCCTGAGCTCGCTGCCCGACAGCAACAGGCGCGGCTATGCGCGCCTTATGGTTCGGCGCCAATTGCAGCCGGTTGCCAGCGGCATCTTCAAGTTCGACAATGAGCATGCCGAACGTTACCATAGCGCTTACCGAACTATCGGCCCGAAGGCCCCGGAGATCTCCTGGCATCAATAACGGCAATAGCGGATCTTCGGGATCAAGATAAGCGCCATATACATTAACTGTTCCGCTATAGGGCCGGCCCTGCGCATCAACTATACCCCCGGCAGGAAAACTGACGCGAGCTTTCCCTTCAATAGCGACAACCGAGGCATCCAGGGAGGAAAAGCTGTCTTGCAATACTTTACGGATAAGTTGTATCTCGACAAAATTGTCCTTACGTTGGTTCGTCGTGATGGTTCTGAAGCCGGGTAGATAACCGGCTTTCTCAACTTTAACGCTGCCAAATTGTTCGGCGATTGAAACATTATAAAAAGAAAACACGCCATGTTCGTCAGTTAACCCCCACTGCCCTCTCACACTCACAGTGGCGGATGGCAGCGGTTTGCCGTGTTCGTCGCGGACTCTGCCCTGCACAGAAGCGGGAACAAAGCGGTCTTTATATTTGGGACGAGGAGCTACAATAGTGTCAGAAGGAAGAAGGTCTGTTTCCTTCAGGTCCTTTTCGCAGCCGCCGAAGCAAACCAACAATCCGCCCAGGAATAGAAATAAAATAGTTCTGGTTAACATATAAACGAAGATGTGATGATATAATCGGCGCGCATGGTCTAAATATAATTATACTTCTATTTATTCGCAACAATTACACGTCTATTTAAAACCTGCCGCTAACCAAATGACTATCGGATAAGCATTACCATTCCTTTTAATGTTACCGGCGCGCCGTCAGCGTTACTATATTGGATCACATAAGCGTAATGGCCCATGTCGCATAGCTTTCCGCCGATGGAGCCATTCCACCCCTGCGACTGATCGCGTGATTCAAAAACTTTCTGTCCCCAGCGGTTAAATACCTGCATGATAAATTTTGACAACGGACTTGTTCTGCCTATAGAAAAAACATCATTTTTCCCATCGCCATTTGGAGTAAAGGCATTGGGTACGGCTAGCAGGCAACCGCCCGGGCGAACTACGATATCGTCGCTTACAGACCCACATTCATTGGTTGCGGTTATGGTAAATGTTCCCGGCTGATGAACTCTTCTTATCGGCGAAACGGACCCATCTTCCCATACATAGGAATAACCATTCTGCAACTGGCCGCCAAGAATGATCTCCTCGCCTTCGCAAATAGCGGTATCCGGACCGAGATCTACCGACAACGCAACAAAATTTATTTCGATGGAATCCCGATAAAAGCATTTCCCGTTATTTACCTGCAGCCAGTAAAGTCCCGATGCGGAAATAGATATAGTTCCGTCGGCGCTCCCTGTATTCCATAAATAAGAGGATCCTGACGCAGGCGTTGCTAACTGTATGGCTGCATCACAGACCTGTCGATCGGGCCCAAGCGTAAATTCAGGCTGAGCCCGGATATCAAGCATAATACTATCTCTTTCGCTGCATCCGCTGGATGGGTCGGTAATTTCCAACCAGTATATGCCCGAATCCTCGGCCAGCAAGCTATGATTAGTGGAACCATCCTGCCACAGGTAATCCAGCGCACTGGCAGCGGCAGGTTCCAGGAGATACCCCGCGTTAGTACAAACAGCGGTGTCATTTCCCAAGTCAACGCTGATTTTTTTTACGGAAACTTTCTCTTCGAGGGTATCCGTATCGCATGCGGTAAAAAGCACGAGTTTAACAAGGTATTCGCCCTCCTCTGTAAATTCATGAACGGGATTCAATTCGACCGAAGTATTCGCGCTTCCTGATGCAGGATCGCCGAAATCCCATTTAACGCTTATTATATTTGCGGACTCATCATAATTAAAACGCACCCTGTTAGCCGGACATACAACAGAGAATGTAAATGAGGGTTCGGGATAATACCTGCTTTCCATGTAGGCCGGAAAATTATGAGAAGAACGCCGCCCCAATTGCAGGGCATCCCACTCAAAATTGCATCCTATACCCAGAACATCAGGCTGATGAATAATAGCAACATAGGGCTCCCCATAATAAGCAACGTAAATCTTGCCATCCTGTCTTCTTTGCATGCCGTCTATATACCCATGAGCGTTAGTTGATGCAATTTCTGTTTTCGAGGCGATTACGGCTGCCGGAGATCCGGCGTCGAGGTTATATTGAACAAGGTATCTGCTGGCATTTATCAGGTAGTTAGCATAAAGTAACCCTGAACCAGACGAAAACTCAACGCCGCCAATGAGCGCCCGAGAAACGCTGGTCAGGTTCAGGTTAATGGAATTGGATACTACGCCTGTTGCGTTGTCAAAGTCAGATAGATCCACCCCCATCTTCATGTAGCTGGCCGCTATTTTTTTCCCGTCCGGCGAGGCCTTAATGAATCCATAGAGATCCATTGGTCCAAAACTGCCTCGTTCAGCCCGGCGACCCGATCGGCTGATCACTGGAGTAGCGCTAACCCCTTCCTGCGAGACCAGGTATGCATAATAGGCGTCAGACTCCCATTCGTGAGCGATTATCCAGATGTCCCGTTCATTACAATGTCGCACAACGCCGATTTGCGTAGTACTATTCGTCAACAACGGAACATTTTTTGCGGTAACCGCTCCCAATCCATTGTCCGCTTTCATATCCACGACGGAATACCACAGATCGGCAGATGAATACGATTCTCCGCCTACGGAATACATATCAACAGTGAACAGATAATAGAGCGTGGTATCGCGTATGGCGCGAACGGTCAAAAATGTCTGTTTAGCCGACCAGTTACTACGCAGTTCCGCTCCATTCAGCATAGTGTCGTGTTGACTATTGTACACCGTCTCATTCTCCGCATAAAAAAGCAGGTTTCCGTTTGCATCAGTAACTGTCGCAACGCCGCTAACCTCGGCCCCATGATAACTGATATTGGGATTGGAAATGGCGACCGGCGCGCCGGATCTGAAGTCAATGCCATTGTGATCGCCAAAAAGCCAGATAGACGGTTCTTTTTGGGCCGAAAGAAACAAATAGTTGAGGAGGATAAACAACAGCAACGCCATTCTGCAAGCACGCCAAAAAAATCTTTTCATTTCTATCGAACGGAGTGGGTATGCTTGCAATATACGGTAAATTCTCCACGCGCTATAGCGGCACATCGAATGAACGCCGCTGGATGGAAGCATATGATAGATAATTCTTTGAGTAAGTCTCGAAACGGCCTGTATCATGGTTCCAATGATGATATACTTTTGAGATAGTATCTCATATTATTGATAAACTCATTGGTTCTAAGTATGGCTCCGTCCTTGCCTAAATGGTAGGATGAATTAAAAAATAGCGAATCCGCAAAAACATAATTTTCCGCAGCGCCCAGCAAAGGCACGCCCTGCTGTTTCAGCTCATTTTCGACCCTGCTGATAGCCACTCTGTTCACATCGTAGCCGCACTCGGGATAAGGCGGAAAAGTGATCAGCAATTTGCCCTGCAGGGGCCCGGTTACGTAATTATTTAATTCTTTAATTATTCGAATCGCCTCGCCGTTAAAATTTCCCGAAAGAGTGTCGGGCACCCAGAGCTCGGATGGTTCTGTCCAATGAGCAATGGTTTCGCCATCATGATTCATGCCGTCATACCTTTCGTACGGTCTGATATTAGGAGAAGTTCCAAACGCCGCTTGTTTAAAGGTTGCCTTAAGCTTGCCCAGGTTGTTTCCCGGGAGCGCTTTAACGAGTACGCCCACCTGGCGCCAATTCAGGAATTGAATGGTTTCCGGGCAAATATTGATAGCCTGGGCGAGCTGGCGGGTACCCCAAATGGCATTACCATAAAATTGATGATATTCGGATGCCAGCGCCACTATATCTCCTTTTTTCAGATATCGTGTTATATCGTCAATGATAAATTTCAATCCAAACCCGGCTAATAGCCCCGTATTAACCGTATTCATGTTTAGCGAATCTCTAACCATTTGGCTGATCAGGCCGAACCGCAGATTGGAGCCGCCAACGAAAACAATACGCGGCCCCTCCACCTCCTGCAGCAAGCCATGTTTATGTCGCAGGGAGAAAGCGGCGCTTGCCCTGTCTATGGTACAAAAAAAGCCTGCTCCAATAATTATGGCAACAATCGTTGAAATCGAAAAAACATTTATCAGGAACTTACGAATGTTCTTCATGGTAAAACGTTTTTAAAATTGGAAATAGATGAACGGAGTTTCAGTAAACACGCCGTAAGAAAGAATGACTAAGATCGCCGCCACATAAATACCCCATCTCAGCGGCCGGGAAATGGTTTGGAGCCAATGGGATATATCCATACGCCTCCCCATATGATGGACAGCTTCCAGAAATGCGATCAAACCGAAGCATGCAATAATTTCGGGCGGCTTCATGAGGTAATCTCCGCTGAAAGCTGTTTTATAATTTTGAATGGCGTCGGGTATGCCTGTAACCACATGCCTGGCTATATATAATGCATCATTTATGTTATTGGCCCTAAAAAATATCCATGCAAAAGCGACCAGTAGGAAGGTAGTGATCACATTGAGCGCATTTAAACGGGCAAGGCCCAATCTGTCGTTCAATTTCTCTCTAAAACCTCGCGTAGCAACGCCAAATACGAGATAAAAGCCGTGAAGCGCTCCCCAAACGATAAAGGTCCAATCGGCCCCATGCCATAGCCCGCTAACCATAAAGACAATGAACAGATTCAAATACCATCTTGGAATGGCTACCCGATTGCCGCCCAGCGGTATATACAGATAATCCCGAAACCAACTCGACAATGAAATATGCCATCTCGACCAAAAATCAGAAATACTTTTTGCGTGGTAGGGATGATTAAAATTTTTGAGTAAGCTAAACCCCATCACTCTCGCCGAGCCTCGCGCAATATCTGTATAACCTGAAAAGTCGCAGAAGATCTGGTAACAAAAGAAAAAGGTAGCAATGAGGAGACCAATACTATTGTATCCCCGGGGCTGGTCATAAACCTGGTCCACCAGAACAGAAAGGCGGTCGGCAATTACCACTTTCTTAAACAATCCCCATACCATCAATTGCAAGCCGCTAACCACCCGCTTATACTCAAACGCTTGAACCCGTTTAAACTGATGAAGCATATTTTGCGGGCGTTCTATAGGACCGGCAACCAGTTGCGGATAAAACATTACATACAGCGCATAAACGCCCAAATGCCGTTCCGCCTTATAGTTACCCCTGTACACTTCAAAAGTATAGCTCATGGCCTGAAAACAGTGAAAAGACAATCCTATGGGCAGCAATATGCTTAAATAAGTCAGCTCCGTATTGCAGCCGGCCGCCTTAATGACCGCATTGATATTTTCAACAAAGAAGTTATAATACTTAAACACGGCCAATATTCCGATATTGGCTATTAAACTCATGATAAAAAATGCTTTCCGCCGGCGGCCTGTTGCTTTTTCGATATATATGCCAGCTATATAATCAATGAGTATAGTGAAGCCAAGTATAAGGATATATACAGGCACAAATGCCATATAAAAATAGCAGCTGGCGATCAGAAGCAGCGCCCATCTGAGCCGGTGGGGAAGCAAAAAATACGCGGTCGTTACAAGAACAAAAAAGATTAAAAATTCAAGGGAATTAAAGATCATTAACGAGCAGTCGTTTAGAGGCTAACTATTCCATGCAAAATGATGTGCGCAGACGAATGCAACCATGAAAAAAAATATCATAATAGGCATACTTATTACTGAATTGGCAAAGAATTTGCTGTTACTCATGAACAAAAAATATTAAGGTTATACTTAAACGTTATGTGGAACAGATACTTCACGATAAAAATGGAAAAACAGATTTTATCTCGTAGCCTATACGCCAGGAGTATCTTAGCTATGTAGCGCGCCCTTCCCCTACGCATGCTACTCGCATAGGAACGTTATATAGATAAAGCCCGGCATCAGGGGCGCTTAATACCTATCTTTGAAATGGCTTCTAATTTTGTTTCTTTAACTCGGAGCAGGCGTAAGAAATATAGGATAGCTCATAATCAGGGCCATTTTCCACACACAAGAAAGAGCGATTATAAAAAATACCGGCCGCTCTATTGTAAAAGGCGTTTAAATTTACCTTTAGCGGCAATCCTTCATTGTTATATGTTTCCGCGCCATTCTTCACAGAGTTGATGCTATAATCCTTATGTATCAGTTGCCATACCGGATGCAAACTGTACAGACTTGGCTTATCGCCGTATTCTGCCAATCCCGGCTCCACGCCTGCTCCATTAAGAGAAACCTGCTTATTTCCCCTTGCATCATAATAATATCTGCTTTCATATTCATGTAGCCAAGGGTAGTTATCCCCTCTATGCACAATTCTGTTGATTCTTCCCTGCTCATCATAAAAAAGATCCTCTACCTCTATCACCTCCTGGCCGCCGATCTTAAATATACTGTCGCGTACCGGCAGCGGAGAATCTCCCTGATAAACATATTTTACCCGTCGGGGCGTCGTATAAAAGCCCTCGTCCATTTCGTATCCCACCGGGGCTGTCAATTCGATTAGCCTGTCTTTGCTATCATAAATAAAGCTGACGGAAAACTTCATATGAGCATAATGTACAAGCTCGTAATTAGCCAACGCCGGGTTTCCTTTATCGTTATAATGCACCCCCACGGCGGTCCAACGGTTCATAGCCGGGCGACCCTTTTCAACCGGGTAAATGCTGTCTATTCTACAAGAAGCTGGTTGAGGTTCTTCACATGGCGATTCCCCAGTCCCCTTTTTGAAGCCTTTTTTGGAACATGCCGTAAGCAAGAAGAAAGAAAGGCTAACAAGTATGAATTTCCTCATCGTTTAAAGTTTATGGCGAATATCGAAGACAGTTCCTCCGGAACATTCTCCATATTAGAGCAGTTAACGATACAATATTAGATAAAGCCTGGCTGATCCCGGACAACAATTAGTAAGCGAGTGAACATGCCTGGTAACCGCGGCATTTTGGCGAGTAAGTGTTCAACCGAGGTTACCGTAAGCGGCTCAGAAATTCATCGCGCTTGCGCAATGAAACGTCGACGATCTTCCCATTGATCATTTTTACCTGGCCGCCTTTCCCCTTGATATATCGCGTGACGTGATTCATATTGATCAGGTAAGAGTTGTGCACGCGACAAAAAATACCAGCCGGCAGCTTTTCTTCAAACTCCTTCAGGGTGCCGGATACCAAGAGTTCTTTATCGCTGACAAACTCGAACAATGTATAGGTATTACGGGCGCCGCAGCACACGATATCATTGATCGCATAGAATACAAGCCCATTAGATGTGGGTAACGCGATCTTAGCAGTCATCTGGTTGCTTTCTGCCCGCTCCTTCAAATCATCGATTCGCCGGCTGACATCCTTCTCCATGATGCGCGCAACGGCTTTTTGCACAGCCAGCCGCAGTTCGTCGATATCCACAGGCTTTAGCAGATAATGCAGCGCGTTATAGGCGAAGGCTTTCACTGCATAGCGATCATAGGCTGTTACCAATATACACTCAAAATGGAAAGGGGTTAATTGAGAAAGCAATTCAAAGGCATCCATATCAGGCATTTCCACATCGAGAAATACCAATTGAGGCTGTTGTTTTCTGATCAGTTTCAAAGCGGTCCCGGAAGAAACAGCCTCGCCAATCAGATTTACTTCGGGGCAGTACCTTGCTAATAATTTTTTTTAGAATGGAGATGTTCTGCTGCTCATCATCAACAATAACACAGGTGATCATGCTGGGGCGTTGTCTTTTGCAGCAAAAATAGGGAACCTGACGATCACATCCGTTCCGTTAGGCTCATCATATTCGTTAAACTTGTCCGCGATCTCCACAGTTATCTTTCTGACGGCATTTGTATTGATCAGGTCAATACGTTCGTATGTAAGCTGCATTCCTCGGGAACGATAGGCGGCAGGACTGGCGTTCCTTTGCAGTTGGGCTTCCCGCCGGCCAATGCCATTGTCTTCAATCCGGCAGACAAGTTCCTGGTCATTGACGGAAAAATAAATAGTAATTAACCCGACCCTGCCATTAACAGATTGAACGCCATGACGTATGGCATTCTCTACAAAGGGCTGCAACACCATTACCGGGATCGATATAGCAGCGGTTGACAAACCTGCTTCAGTTTCTATACGGTATTCAAATCTCGACTCGCTCCGCATTTGCTCCAGTTGCAGATAGGTGCTGAGGTATTTGATCTCATCGTCGAGTAAAATAAAAGACTGCAGCGAATTTTCAAGCGTTTGCCTGATCAGGCTGGCAAACTGGCTGAGATATTTATTCGCTTTCTCGGGATCCTTATCTAGAATAAAGCTTTGTATCGAATACAGGCAATTGAATATGAAATGTGGATTCATTTGCGCGCGCAATGCTTTTTGTTCCAGGTCCAGCAATTGCTGTTCCTGAAGCCTGCGCAGCTTCTCTTTCCGGATGATAGCCCGATTATGCCGCGTACCGATAAACCAGGCAATAAGCGAAGTCAGCGCGAGGATGCTTCCCATGAACCAATAGGTTCTCCAGAATGGATTTTGGACAACTATGCTTACATTGTAAGGCAGGCTTTTGACATCAAACCGGTTGACAGCGAATAATTCAAGCTTGTACTCCCCTGGCGGAAGCGAGATCAGCTCCAGCGAAGGTTGCGTAGTTGATTTCCAATTGGAATCGAGTCCATGCAAACGGTAATGATAGACCATATTTCCGGCTGACTTCATAGAAATGGCTACATAATCGAAACGGATACTGTTATTTCTGTAAGGCAGCGCATAGCTTTGTTGCAATTCCTTTTCCTCCCCGTTCACCGTCACGTTCAGCAATTTAAAATTACACATCGAGGAGCTGAACGTATCCCTTTTATCAAACCAGGTAACGCCTTTATTTGAGCCGGCATAAATAATATTCTTATCTACTAATATAGCATTTATAACCTCGGAATCTAATTCATCGGAATAGGAGTACCGGGTGATCACGGGATCGGATTGCAACTGAATCCTATTCAAATCTTTGTCAGTTGCGACCCATACGGAACCCGAGTCGATGCCAATGCAACGGATATGGTCGCTTTTTAGGCCATTGTGATCGCTGAAATGCCAGGTGATCCTGTTGTTTTGCAAACCTACAAGACCGCTCCCCTTTGTGGCTATCCATATTGCTCCGTCTGTCCCCTCGCGTATTGAAATAATGGGCGCGCGCAGCAGGGGCATATCCTTTCCCAGGTAAACGATGCTTTCATCGGGCTTCATAAGGTATAATCCATCAAAAGCGCCAAACCAGGTCGAATCATTGCGATAATACAAGCAGGTTGTTCTGCCCAGCCTATGCTCAGCGTGCTGTTTGGCCCCGCCTATCTGCATGGTATACAGGGCATCGGAAGAGGCGACAAGGAGCTCATGATCGTTTTTCCAAGCTATTTCTTTAATGCTGCCCCACCCAAGCCGGTGCGTGAACTGATCGCTCTGCCCTTTCACAAAAACATAGTCGCGGCAGGCGGCAGCCAGCCGGTTTCCTTTTGCAGACACTGAGTATACCGAGTGATTGCGGAGCTCTTTATCATCAGCGGTCAACGCTACAAGATTTGCCGCGTTATTCCTGATCTTCAGCAAATGCCCCATATCGCATCCTGCCCATATCTCGTCGTTAAGCTTTTCCAGGTTGTTAACGCCCAATTTTTGTCCGGCGGCAGTTTGGACAACAATACTTTTAAACACGAACGAACCAAGCCGGAATACGCCATCGTTTAAAGTGGAAAACCAATACCCTCCCTCTTTGTCAACAAGGAAATGGCTAACATTCCCGTTTGGCAAAAATCGTTTTTCGATTTTTTGCTGCGCTAGATTATAGAAAAGCGTTCCACGGGTCGTGTTCAGGCAGAGTATGGAGTCATTCAGCAAATACATGGTGTTGACAGGCCCGACAAATTGTTTATAGTTTTTTTTATAATAAGATGATTGGACAAAAAGGACGTTTGAATTCAGCCAACACATTAATTTATCTCCAAGCGCCAGATGTTGCAATGTTTTCTCTTCCGGCAAATCTTGCAAATAGGTAAAGGTTTTGGTATCAGTCGAGTAAAGGCGATTGTCAATAGTCAGGTAAAACTCTTCCGATCGCTTGCCATTTTGTTGGCCTGCCAGCGCTATTCCCCTGATTTCTGAGCTGATCAATCTTACGCTATCCTGCGCATCAATATGGTATATTTTCTTCGAATCTTTGAGAAGCAGCTCTTGGTTCTTGTTTTCTACAACTTCCTGCACAAAATCTTCCAGTTGGATTTTTCGCAATACTGAATCGTTCTGTTGATTATGGATCTTTCCCTTGTAGTAATAGGAGATGGCATTCTTATAAGACATCAGCCATATCCTGCCGCGCGAATCTTCGAACATACGAAAAATGACGTTAACGGGAAGGCCATCAAGCGTGGAAAAATTTTTGAAGTGCGCGCCATCGAATCTGCTCAATCCTGAGTTTGTCGCAAACCATATAAAACCATCCCTATCCTGCAGCATTTGATATACAGTAGAACTCGCCAGGCCGTCCTTCGGATTATAATGTTTGTAGCTGTATTCCTGCGCTGTGCTGACCAATGACGTCAGCGACAGCAGCTTAAGAAGAAAGACATGCCATATGAACCGGAATAGCTGCACCCCTGATATTATTTCTATGCCACGAATTACGAGAAGGAAAAGCGCCTTATTTTATTGTATGCGAACTTATTGATTTTCATTCTAAAATCTATGTTGGAACAGAATAACTTATCAACTTAACACCTTCGGAGCAATCCGAGCGGATTGCATATCCGCAAGGG
>DEHV01000045.1:112735-124977 GCA_002352105.1 Chitinophagaceae bacterium UBA2791
AACAAGTTTGACCCTGCCCTGCAAACAAAAAAACCGCCTGACGGCGGCTTTTTCATTTATTGAGGTCCCGAGCGGATTCGAACCGCTGTGGGAGCTTTTGCAGAGCTCTGCCTAGCCACTCGGCCACAGGACCTTATTTTGACTAGAAAGTCTGCCTCTCAGCAGACTTCCTTTTGGAACAGGCGCTAAATTAGGATATTTTTGAAATATCGGATACAATCCCAGGCTGATCCTTAAAATTTTGATCCCTATTCTTTTATGTATCTTTCGATAAATCGCTTTTTTTCAAAGGATACGCGTTTACAGCCGGCATTTTCACCGGATAACATAAACCTTTATTATATTATCCCTGTATGAACCGAATTCCCGAATCAGAACTGATCCTTAACGAGAGAGGCGCCATCTACCACCTCGATCTCCGGCCCGACGAGATCGCCCATACGGTTATCCTTGTAGGCGATCCCGGCCGCGTTCCACAGGTGAGCAAACATTTTGATACGATTGAACATCAATCGACCCACCGCGAATTCATTACACATACCGGATTTCTTGGAAAAAAAAGGCTTTCCGTCGTCTCTACCGGCATCGGAACCGACAATATCGATATCGTATTGAATGAACTGGACGCGCTTGCCAACATCGATTTTGAAACGCGGGCCGTCAAGTCCGGGCTTTCTTCTCTTCAGCTCCTCCGGATCGGCACCTCGGGCTCCTTGCAGGCCGATATTCCCGTAGATGCTTTTGTCGCCTCTACGCATGGGCTGGGAATCGATAACCTGATGAATTTTTATCGCTATGAGCCGAATGAGGAAGACAATTATCTCCTCCAGTCCTTTATCACCCAAACCCAGCTCCACAACCAGATCGGCTATCCCTATATCGCCAGCGGGGCCGCCTCCCTGCTGAAACATTTTGTAGACGGCTTTCACCATGGCATAACTGTTTCCTGCCCGGGTTTCTATGGCCCGCAGGGAAGGATCCTGAGGATGAGCCTTTCCCAGCCCGACCTGGTGAACCGGTTTATTCAATTCAGCTCGGGACCGCATCGCATCAGTAATTTTGAAATGGAAACCTCCGCCCTCTACGGCATGGGCAGGGTCCTGGGCCACCGCTGCCTGTCCCTCAACGCCATTATCGCCAACCGGGTCAGCAGGCAGTTCTCCTCCGATCCGGCCAATACCATAGAACGCCTGATCTCCTCGGTGTTGGCTATCATTAATGACGCATTTTGAAACAACGGAATAGCTCCCCAACGAGTGTTTCTGCAACAAGCCCTGCAATCATTTTAATACGTCGCTGCCCGGGACATTTTAACGCGCCGCCGGGAATGTTAACCATTTTTAATGGTCCCGGTAGAAAAGCATTGCGCCGAAGTAGTAATTTTACATCATTATGCGAATTCAATTTTATAAATACCAGGGAACGGGAAACGACTTTGTCATCCTTGACAACCGAAAAAACGAGTACAATAGCCTAACAAACAAACAGATACAGTTTCTGTGTGATCGTCATATGGGAATTGGGGCGGATGGATTGATGATGCTTAACGGGAAAGAGGGGTACGACTTTGAAATGAAATATTACAATGCCGACGGCAACGAGGGCTCCATGTGCGGCAATGGCGGCCGTTGCCTGGTTAAATTTGCCTACGACCTGGGCATTCATAAAAGCAAGTATATTTTTTCGGCTTCTGACGGAGACCATGAGGCGGAAATCGACTTTGACGGCGCCGTAAGCCTGAAAATGAAGGATGTAAAGGAGATAAAACCTTTCCAGGACGATTTTATCCTCAACACCGGCTCGCCCCATTATATAAGGATGGTGGAAGATATCGGCAAGATCCACGTGGTAAATGAAGGGAGGGCCATCAGGAACAGCGAACCTTTCCGGGAAGAAGGGATCAACGTAAACTTTGTGCAGCATAAAGCAGACGACGAAATAGGGGTATGCACTTACGAGCGCGGCGTGGAAGACGAAACGCTTTCCTGCGGCACCGGCGTAACGGCCGCGGCGTTGACCTGCTTCCATAACGAAAGCGGTTTCAATGATGTAGTGGTCCATACCAAGGGTGGGAAACTGAACGTGGAGTACGACCGGGATAACGATGGAAGCTTTAAAAACATATGGTTGACGGGACCGGTAAAAAAGGTATTTGAAGGAAGCCTGGAACTGTAAACCGGTCTTAGCGCTATATTTGCGGCCGAATGATACAGTACTTCAAAAATATCAACCACCAGACCGTTGCGATCAATAAGCCCGAAAACGGGGCATGGGTAAACATCATACCGCCGCTTAAACAGGAAGAATTCCATGAGTTGTCGCAAAGCCTGGATATTCCGCTGGACTTCCTGACCGACTCGCTGGATATCGACGAACGGAGCCGCTTTGAGGAGGAAGACAATGTAAAGCTGGTGGTGATCAAAACGCCTACTGAAAACAATTCGTTTAATGAGAGCGACGCCTTTTATATCACCATCCCTATCTGTATCATCCTTACTCATAACCAGATCGTCACCGTAAACTCCTTCGATAACGGCGCCATCAAAAAATTCCTGGATACCTTTCAAAACCGCCATCCCGATAAAAAAAATATGATGGCGCTAAAAATATTTGAAAAGATCATCCAGAACTATATGAGCTTTCTCAAGGAGATCAATGTGCGCAGGAACGTGCTTGAACAAAAGCTGTACGCCGCCAACAGGAACGAAGAACTGTTGCAATTGATGCGTATCCAGAAAAGCCTGGTCTATTTTGTTACCGCGCTTCGTTCCAACGAAATGCTGCTGATGAAAATAGAAAGGACAAACTTCCTGGGATTGAATGAAGAGGAAAAAGAGATCCTGAACGACCTGATCGTCGACAATTCCCAGGCCCTGGAAATGGCGAATATATATACCAATATCCTCAGCAGCACGCTCGACGCTTTTGCCAGCATCATCGCCAATAACCAGAACCAGGTGTTAAAAAGACTGTCCGTTATCACCATCGTGCTTACTTTCCCCGTGTTGGTCGCCAGCATCTACGGGATGAACGTGCCCATCCCCTACGCCAACTCTCCCTTCGCTTTTTATATTCCCGTATTCCTTTCGCTGGTCATCTCGCTGATCGTAGGATGGTTCTTCCTGAAAAAGAAAATATTCTAAGATCCTATCTTTGGTGTTATCTTATTAAAACTATTTTCAGCGGAAACGGAATTAAACGACAAATCATCATGTTTAACGTCAGGGTTTATGGCATTCTGATCAATGAATACAAACAGGCGCTCGTAAGCGATGAGTACATCAGGGGGAATTACTACACAAAATTCCCCGGGGGCGGATTGGAATTCGGCGAGGGTACCCGCGACTGCCTCCGAAGGGAATTCAAGGAAGAGCTTGACCTGGAAATAGAGGTTGGCGATCATATTTATACCACGGATTTTTTTCAGATGAGCGCCTTTAACCCCGCGCACCAGATCATCTCTATTTATTATTTCGCGAAAGCCCTGGAACCTATCCGCCGCCCTATGCGCGCCGGCCCCTTTGCCTTCGACGAAAAGGAGCTGAACGTTTACGAGCAAACAGGCGAAACCGAAACCTTTCGTCTCGTGGAATGGAAGGATTTCTCCCCCGATACCGTGACGCTGCCGATAGACAAGGTGGTGGCCGCCCTGCTTAAACAAAAATATTAACGGCTTGCCGTTACCGCGGCCGGATCGCCCCGATGGCCCGTCCAAAGTAATCTCAGCGCAATAAAGCCGCGTCAAGTCCTATGTTTTTAGCGGCATAATCATTAACTTAGCGCCACAAAATAAAATCGACGCTATGTCTACTAAAACAAAAACAAACATCGACTTTAAACTGCCTTATAAGGTTGCCGATATTAACCTCGCCGCCTGGGGACGTAAAGAGATCCGTCTTGCAGAAGCGGAAATGCCAGGACTGATGTCTTTAAGAGCCGAATACGGCCCTTCTCAACCGCTGAAAGGCGCGAGAATTGCGGGTTGCCTGCACATGACCATTCAAACGGCCGTGCTGATCGAAACCCTCACCGCGCTGGGCGCAGAAGTAAAATGGAGCTCCTGTAATATATTCTCCACACAGGACCATGCCGCCGCCGCCATTGCCGCCGCAGGCATCGGGGTATTTGCCTGGAAGGGGCAGACCAATGAGGAAGCTGAATGGTGCATAGAACAAACGCTGTTCTTCGGAAGCGCCGACCGCCCCCTGAATATGATCCTGGACGACGGAGGAGATCTTACCAATATCGTTTTCGATAAATATCCCGAACTCGTGCAGCATGTGCGCGGGCTGAGCGAAGAAACCACCACTGGCGTGCACCGCCTCTACGAAAGAATGGCAAACGGGACCCTCCCTATTCCGGCCATCAATGTAAACGACTCGGTTACCAAATCGAAATTCGACAATAAATACGGCTGCAAGGAAAGTCTGGTAGACGCTATCCGCCGCGCTACCGATGTGATGCTTGCCGGCAAAGTAGCCGTGGTTGGCGGGTATGGCGATGTAGGCAAGGGATCTGCAGCCTCCCTGCAGGGCGCGGGATGCCGCGTGATCGTAACAGAAATAGATCCTATCTGCGCCTTACAGGCTGCAATGGACGGTTTTGAAGTGAAGAAAATGATCGATGCCGTTAAGGAAGCCGATATTGTCGTTACCGCTTCGGGATGCCGCGATCTGATCACGGAAAAGCATTTCCGGTCGATGAAAGACAAGGCAATCGTGTGTAATATAGGCCATTTCGATATAGAGATAGATATCGCCTGGCTTAATAACAACTACGGACATACGAAAGATACCATCAAGCCGCAGGTAGACGTGTACAATATCGAAGGCAAAGACGTGATCATCCTTGCAGAAGGGCGATTGGTCAACCTGGGATGCGCTACCGGCCACCCCAGCTTTGTGATGAGCAACTCCTTCACCAATCAGACGCTGGCGCAAATAGAGCTCTGGACAAACGCCAAAAGCTACGAAAACAAGGTATACGTATTGCCCAAACGCCTGGATGAGAAAGTGGCTCGCCTGCACCTGGCCAAGATCAATGTGGAACTGGACGAACTGACTACCGAACAGGCGCAGTACCTGGGCATACCCCAGGAAGGCCCTTACAAAAGCGATCTATACAGGTATTAAGGAAATCAAGCCCTTTAAGCAGGGCGCATAAAACTGAACGCCTCCAAAACATAACTGCTTGGGGGCGTTTTTTATGGATAAGATAGCTGTTAACCGATCGACAACGATCAGCGCTGTTCAGCCGTCTATTTTATTTTTACCTTTGACTACGTAAATCAAGCTTATGGAATTTATAGATTATTATAAGATACTGGAGCTGGATAAAAACGCAACCCAGGAGGATATAAAAAAAGCGTATCGCAGGTTAGCCAGAAAACACCATCCCGACCTTAACCCTAACGACAAGGAAGCGCATAAAAAATTCCAGGAGATCAATGAAGCAAACGAAGTGTTGAGCGATCCGGAGAAACGTAAAAAATACGACCAGTACGGAAAGGATTGGCAACACGCAGAGCATTTTGAAAAAGCAGGCAGAGGAACTCATGCCGGAAACGAAGCAGGCAATTACGGCGGCTTCGGCGGAGGAAGGCATAGCGCTGAAGATGAGTTCGGCGGACAGTTCTCGGATTTCTTTGAATCCCTTTTTGGTCATTCCGGCGCGAGATCCCAGGCAAAATTCAGGGGGCAGGACTATCACGCCGAATTACGCCTGCAGTTGCAGGAAGCGTATAAAACCCATCAGCAGGTCTTTACGGTTAACGGCAAGAACATCCGCATCACTGTTCCGGCAGGAGTAGAGAACGGACAGGTGATCAAGTTGAAGGGACATGGCGGAACAGGCATCAATGGAGGGCCCGCAGGCGATCTCTACATTACTTTTATCATTGCCGACCATCCGGTGTTCAGGCGTTCGGGCAACGACCTGTACGCGACCCTGAAACTTCCGCTGTACACGGCTATCCTCGGAGGAGAAGTTGCCGTTGATACCTTCAGCGGGAAAATAAAACTCAAAGTACCGCCGGAAACGCAGAACGGAACAAAGGTCAGGTTAAAAAGCAAGGGATTCCCTGTTTATAAACAGGAGGGACAGTTCGGAGACCTGTACATCGTATGGTCCATCGAGATCCCTACAAATCTTACGCCCAGGCAAAAAGAACTGTTTACGGAGCTGTCCAGGTTATAGCGCTTTACGTGGAAAGGTCGCGGCAATATTCGACTTCGGCGCCCGCATTGCCTGGGATTGAAATATAACATGAATCCTTACCCTGATAAACCGCCCGTTCATTGTTAACCGTTTTATTTAAATTTGTTATTAACGGATATTTTCTATGGAAAAAAAAGAAATGATACCCGCCGATGCCTTTTGCAGCAGCCGGCATGTGGATATTTCGTTCATCCAGCTATTGCAGGAAAACGGCCTGATAGAACTGATAACGATCGATGAAAAGATATATATTCTGCCGGATCAGCTGCTGGAACTGGAAAAATTCTCCCGCCTGCACTACGACCTGGACATAAACCTGGCGGGGATAGAAGCGATCAACCACCTGCTAAACCGCGTACAGGATATGCAGCAAAGCATTACGGAGCTCAGGAACCGGCTCCGCTTTTATGAATCAGCCTGACCAATAATGACCCGGCCGGTTTAGCCGCCGGCAGATCGCAGGGCTTTCCTCATAAGCCCCAGCTCCTTTTCAATGAGCCAAGGTTATTGCCGGCATCTAATATTTACTTTAATATGAACGCCTTAACAATTTGTAGCATATTAATTGCATATGAATTATAGCAGAAATGCTAATATTGCGAAGATGATGCCGACTGAGTCCAATGCCGCTCAGCGTAGAGGCGGTATTTCAATATAATTATGATCCGGTTTCCCTGGAAACAAAGTAGATTAGCGAAATCAATTATCTTATGCAGATACGATTCATAAAAAACATTCAGTTTACCCGTTTATTAAAAGCTGAAGGAAGAATGAGGGAATTTAATTTCCGGAAACCCAATGGACGCGAAGAAGGATTGTGCACGGTAGACGTAAGCGACGACAGAGGGCAGCGCATTATTTTCAATATGCAAAAAGAGGGGGATCAATGGAAGATCGTTCAAACGCAATTGCCTCCCTGGATCATTCAAATGGAAAACAAACTCCATGAACTGATCGACGAGGAGCTGAAGAATGTCTGAATAGACTAAATTCCGGATTCCCGGATCAGTTCAGCGCCGCCTGGCGGCAATTGTGTTATGATCAATTCTGTTATAAAAGCCGCCGCCCCGAATACTTGATCTATCCGGGGCGGTTGGTAATTTCGGTCAATCCGTATTGTTATTTATATCCCCATTTCCTCATGATCAGGTAGTTTTCCTTCATGCAGTCTATCGGAGCCTTACCCTGGTACGATTCCTGCTCGATAATAAAATGAACGGTCCCGCCGGATTTTCTTCCCAGGTCCAAAACCTCCTTTACCGGAACAATACCGGAACCCAGGATCGTACTTTCATATCTTTCGCCCCTTCCTTTTACTTCAATTTCATCCTTGACATGCATGGACTGAAATCTTCCCGGATACTTATTCATAATATCCAGGGCCTTTGCTCCCCCATTGTACATATTGCCGATATCCAATTGCTGAATAACCAGCGAGGGATCAGTATTCTTAAGGATATGATCATAGAGCGGAACATTATTCAATAATTCGCTGAATTCGAAGTCGTGGTTATGATATCCGAACCGCATGCCCGATCGCTTACACAGTTCCCCGCACCTGTTGAATATGTCCATATAACGCAGCATCTCGTCATAATCCTTGCGGATACTTTGTTCCAAAGAAGGACTGATCACAAACTCCTGCCCCACGATGGCGGCGTCTTCCACGGTTGCCTTCCAGGAATCGCTGAAATCTTTTTTTGAGGCATCCCAATGCTCGCGGCGAAAAACGGTATGGCCCGTAGGCATTTTCATTCCCAGGTCGGATAAGACCTTTTTAAACTCGGCAGCGGGATATCCGTAAAATTTCCGGTCTACATAATTGGCATGCTCCACGTACTTATAGCCTATCCTTGCCAGGTGCGTTAAGGTATCCAGCGGGTTGGCGTTCATATCCCTGCGAACGGAATACAATTGCAGTCCAACCACTTCCCTGCGGGCCGGAGACAAAGCCATCAGGCGATTGCCGCCCAAGGCAACGCCCGTTAACCCAAGAACGCTGCTCCTGATAAAACTCCTTCTAGAATTATTCATGTTTGATAGATTAAGATCGCCAGATGAAAATTCAATTTACCAATTATACCAGTTACCCAAAAATCTATTTACCGGATCCTGATCCCGCCAGGACAGGTATTATGCCCGACTCAACCGCTCAAGGTATGGATCGCCTCCGGAACGTTAAAACGGCGGGCAATGACCATGAGTAGAGTCCTGCAGATTAGTTCAATAACGGAGAGCTTTGAAGATATCTTTCTGAGGGGTGATAAATAAACAGGCAGGAACCCTCTTTGATATGATCAATGATAGGACGATATAAGGTTTTGGAGATAGCGGGACATCCCTGGCTGCGACCGATATAGCCCTGGCTGTTTGCCAGAGACTCATTTACATAATCTGCGCCATGCATTACAATGGCCCGCCTCAGGGCGTTGTCATTTATTCCTTTTTCCAGGCCTTCCAGTTTAAGCGAATAACCATGCTTGCCCCGATAAGTATTCCCGGTAAGATAAAAGCCCAGGCTGCTTTTATAAGAAGCCGGCTTATTGGAAAAAGTATTGGCCATCTCCCCCCCGGAATTCCTGCCATGCGCTACCCAGGTTTGAAAAAGCAGGGAATAATTGTCCAGGTCTATCACGTACAAACGCTTTTTATAAGAAGGCTGACTAAAATCTATAATGGAAAGTATCTGCTGTTTCTCAGTGCGACCCTCCTGAATCAATCTATCCAGGCCTTTTAACCCATATTCAAAGGCTTCCCGGTTCAAGCCTGCGATATCCAGCTTCAGACTATCATACACGGTCTTTTTATCAACATAAAAGGAATGCGTCTCCCAGCCATTAAAAAATGGGTTGGTTAACGAAAGAAATTCAGCTATGATACGCGCTTCCCCGGTAGCCGCGAAAAAGCTGCCGGCCATCCTTCCGCCGGAAACGTTTATAAAGGAAGAATGTATGACGAGTATGACCAGGCCCGATAAAACGACCATATCTTTTTTAAGCCTGGAAACCATCATTTTCATAAAACCCATGATATCAGTCAATTGATTATTTTATTATAAACCGGATCGCTTCCCCCGTCTTTCAGCGAAGGTCAGGGCGCAAGAGTTATGCCAAAATATCCCTATTTCCTTATTTCCTGCCTGTCTGAATGCAACCCCACGCTTGTCAATCAAGTCTATTCCGATCGTTTGCTGCGGCCTGGTCCCGGGCATGTCATTCTGCGCGATCGCAGAAGGCGAACGAGCCCTGGATCACCGATATCGATAATCCCTACGCGCCGGAAAAACAGGTATCCGGCATAGGTTTATTAAGGCATGCATCGGAAATCGCCGGCTATATTACTAAAATCCGCTCCGCAATCGATTGAGTAAAAATGAACCTGAACAATGATTTTTTATACATTTAACACTCCATTCAAAAATACTAAAACAAAACAAATGGCTCAACTGAAAAGAAGGCAGTTTCTCAAAAATACGATAGTATCCGGTCTGGGCGCGTCCCTGATGGCGCCTGAACTACAAGCCAAAGAAAGCCTTGATCAACAAAGTGTTGAACCTGAAACCAGGTATGCGCCTCAATCAGGCAAAAGCAAACGGGTCATTGTTGCAGGCGCGGGTATTGCCGGCCTGCTGTGCGTATGAACTCATGAAACTGGGGCATGAGGTAACGGTCCTGGAAGCGTCCGGTAGACATGGCGGGCATGTATTTACGATTCGCGACGGACTATCCGATGGCTTGTATGCGGATGGCGGAGCGGAGCTGTTCACCAAGCCTGGCTATGAAAGGTATTGGGAGTATACCAGGGAATTCAATCTGCCCGTACTTCCCTATCCCTGCCGCCATGACATGCTCAGACATGTTAATGATAAATTCTTTACAGATGATCAACTCAGAGATCCTCAAATACTGAAAAGTTTCGGACTGAATGATAAGGAGGTCAAACATATGTCGCAGCCCGGCCATACCTGGTGGGATCTGAAGTACCTGTACATGCAGCCCTATCTCGACAAGTTCAAAGACGAATACCAGCCATTTGGAATCGGGTATGATCATCTTGATACTACGCCCATTGCTGAAATATACAAGAAGGAAGGCGCTTCTCCCGCCGCTCTCCGGCATTTAGGAGGAGAAAAATCATCCGCGCTGCAGGAATTGTGGGGAGCGGCGATCCTCAAAAAAAGAGGGATAAAGGCTATACCGACAGACGTGTACAGGTTAAAAGGAGGCAACCAGGGATTACCCGACGCTTTTGCCAAACGCCTTGGCGCGAGAATAAAACTCAACTGCCCTATCCGGTCCATCAGGAATGAGAAAGATCATGTAGCAGTTACGTATAGGCAGTTTGGAGAGGATAAGGAAATAAAAGCAGATTTCCTGGCTAACTGCATTCCGCTACCCGTTTTCAGAAAGATCCCGGTTACGCCTGCATTTTCTCCGGAGAAACAATATGTGATAGATAATGTTCAGTACGATACCTACGCCCATTTTATTTTCCAGGCAAGCTCGAAATTCTGGATTGACGACGGATTCAAAACCATCAATATGCAATTCGGCCATCCTGATATTTATGAGATCTGGCAGATGGCCGAAGAAGTGGATACGCACCGGGTGGTTCTCTTGGCAACCGGGCCCGGCGGCGTCTCTCCCGAGCGCGCTTTAGCAGGATTCCGCGCAGCTTATCCGGGTAAGAAAGATACCATTGAACAGGCGCTTGTCAAAGACTGGACAAGAGATCCGTTTGCCCCTAATTGTGAACGCCTCCGGCACTATCCCATGGGTGAACTGAAAAAATTCTGGCCATTGATCATGGAACCTGCGGGACGGATCCATTTTGCGGGATCCTATGCCGACAATCTCAACTGGGGCCAGGAAGCGGCTACGCGTTCTGCAAACAGGGTGGCCAAAGAAATCGATATGGCCTGATCCTAAATGTAAACAGTATTTATTAATGCAGCAGCACAGTATGGAGAATAAAAAAGCAATCGTGGTAACGGCCGTCCTGATATTTTCAATGATCTCTTCATTTGTGAAGATGGATTTTCCGCCCGAAAACAACCGGCCCAAGGTCAAGATCATGTCGCCGGAAAACAACAGCGCTTTTGCCAGGAATACTATGGCTTCCTATTCCATCGAGGTTTCAGATAAGGAAGACGGAGAAAGCAAATACCAGGAGATTCCTTCCAGCGAAGTTTTCCTGGAAATAAGGTATGTTTCCGACGCTTCCAAATTACCCGATCTTCGGAAAAAAGCGTTGCAAAAAGATCCTCCCGGATTCCCGGAAATCAAAAGATCGGATTGTTTTAACTGCCATGCCGTTAAAGCAAAACTGATCGGCCCGTCGTTCAACGATATCGGCAAACGGTACGAGCAAAACGCATCAAACATTTCGAAGCTGGCTGATCGGATTAAAAAAGGGTCTTCAGGTATCTGGGGCGATATAACCATGCCTCCGCATCCCGATATCTCCGATGCCGACGCAAAGAATATAGCCGGTTGGATACTGAAGTATGCCGTCGACCCCAATGTGGATTATTTGCGGGGAACAGAAGGTTCCTTCTGGTTCAGGCCTTCTGCTAAAACGACCGAAGGCGTTTATATGCTCACGGCCAGTTATAACGATCATGGGGTTGACGGAGAAAAGGGCTCTTCCCTGAAAGGCCAGGATATCATCATTATTAAAGAAAAAAAATAAGTAGCGAGCGCCCGTTTAAATTGAGAGATTATTCAATTGGTTATATAAAAGCTCTTTAACATCTTGATCGCTTTGTTTTTTCAGGGATGTCTAATCGCCGCCGGCTAAAATTCACCTGAAATGCAAACCCATCAGGATTTTCAAAGAACTAAATATTAATTCAATGGGGCGCCGGACGCTACTGATTGCATTTTTATATTAATGCAGGCAGAGCCTCGATGCCGGATTGATCTTAATTGGCTTTGCATGATATTAAAAACCTCACGAAAGGGGCTGATCCTTTTAACGATTGTAATTACTGCTGTGGCGACCATATGGGCGATCAATGCTTCCAG
>DEHV01000067.1:0-37665 GCA_002352105.1 Chitinophagaceae bacterium UBA2791
GTGAATGTTTTTGCTTTTATAATAAGTCCATAATGACCAGAGGAGAACTTGCTCACGTCAATGGATAATGTATTCCCTTGAAAGTTTACCTGCTGGTCGTATACGATCTGTCCGGTCATTTTCACCAGCATTACCCTTCCCTTGACCGGCGTTACTCCTTTAAAGCGAACATTTAATACATTGCTGGCAGGATTCGGATATACTTCTTCCACAATACCCTGGAATTCCGTTTTCAGGCTTACGCCGCCGGAAGCCGTATTGCCATTGCCCGATGCATCAAAAGCCGTATTGGCCGCAACGTTCAGACCCACATTTTGGTTATCATGCAGCGGGGTCACCAATACCGTGTATTCTGTTGGACTAACCGCTACAAAATTTGAAACGCTGCCATTGGAGACGGTAATTCCTGCGATCGTAAAATCGGAGACAGGTTCGGTGAAAGTAATGGTTGCGGTAAACGGACCTACCGCTTTTTGTTTGTCAGACGTTATAGATACGGCAGGCGCATGAGTATCTATAACGATGGGATAAGATTGGCCAGGCAGACTTGTATTCCCTGCCAGATCCGTAACGGTAATAAGAATGGGATGCTCTCCTTCAGCAAGGGCCGGATCAAAAGTATAATTCCAGTATCCCTCCTCATCAGCCGTAACTGTTGCTACCGCAAGGCCATTATCATAAATAGTCACGGTAGCGCCGGGCTCTGTCTGTCCCTTCGCCGTAGGTTTATTTATTTTAAAGAACCCGCCTAAAAGGTCGTTCTCAAATTCAACGGGACCGGGAGCGGCCGGAGTTTGCGTATCCACATGGAAATGCATGGGCTCTTCCTTATCGCTGATATTGCCTGCTGCATCTGTTGCCGTAGTCTGGATTTCATATTCGCCGTCCTCAAGATCGGTAAAAGAATAAGTCCATTTTCCATCTTCGTCAACAATGGCAACGCCAACGGGAACATCATTTACATACACGGTAATTTCAGTTCCGGGCTCTGCGTTACCGCTGATGGATGGCGAAGCGGAATTGATATAGCCATTCCTGCCCTCATCCAGGGTTGTTTCATTAGGAGCGGAAGGTTTCTGCGTATCTACCACAAAATGCAGGGGACTGCTTGTTTCGCTGGTATTGCCGGCGGCGTCTGTGGCCGTTACGGCAATATCATATGCGCCGTCAGACAGCGAGGGATCAAAAGTATAACTCCATTTTCCATCTGCGTCAGCCGGTATGGAGGCAACCAGGTCGGATCCGTCATAAATCTTTATGACTGCATTAGGTTCCGCATTTCCTTCAAGGAGGGGAGTATTATCGTTCGTATGATCCCCGTCGACGCCGGTCATGACCGGCGATGAAGGCGTGGCCGGCGCTGTCCGGTCTACCGTAACCGAAAACAGATCGCTTGAAACGCTGCTATTGCCGGCGCTGTCTGTCGCTATAGCCGTAATGGCGTAATCAGCTTCTGGCAATGCTGTTGGAGGGGTAAAGATCCATTTACCGTCTTCATCTGCTACAACAGTAGCCAGCAGGTCCGCCCCATTGTATACTTTCACTGTGGCGCCCGGCTCTGTTGTTCCGGTAAATTCGGGTTCCTCTTCTGAAGTATATGCAACAGCGCCGCTTTTGAGCGATGGCGTAGCAGGTTTAACCGGCGATGTTGCGTCAATGTTTACAACAATCGTGTTGCTCGCATTGCTGCTCATGCCATTGGCGGATGCCACGGCGTTAAAGCTGTAATGGCCGTCGGGCAAAGCCGAGCCGCTGTAATCATATTCCCAGCGTCCGGAACCGTCGGCAGTTACTGTTCCGATAATACCCGAACCAATGCGGGTAACCTGAACCGTGCTATTCGGAGAAGCCGTTCCGGTAAATTTGATAGTCTTATCGGAGGTAATAAAATCGTCGTCCGAGAGCCCGGTGTCATCTGTGATACCGGTGATGACAGGCGCGGAGGGTTTTGATTTTATGGTTCTTGAATAGGTTATGTTTATAGTATGATCTGAAGGATAACCGCCATATTCTACCACGTATCCGGGAACGGAAGCGGGGCTTCCATTCAGGTCGTTCCATTTGCCATTGTTGGAGGAGTACAATTGCATATAGTTTTCATTTCCTGAATTGTTGGGTTCTCCCGGGGCCCAGTTCATAAAACCGCCGCTTGCGACAACAGGCGAGTTGTTACCGGACGAGATCAGGTTCCCTGCTTCAGGACCGTTCACCCAATACCAGTTTCCTTCGGTTTGCGATTGGTCGGTATGGGAGGTTCCTTTTACCTCGTTGATCTTTGCAAAGGCATCCGAACCGCCTACCCATCCATCGCTGGACAATTTCAATTTGATAAAATCATTTTCTTCCGCCGATGTAATAGTGGCGAGATAACCCAGCAGCCCAAAGAATGTTTTTCCGTTAGCGGCGTCGTAAGCCTGCTGCCAACTGGGATAAGCGGGTGGAAGAACATATTCATAAAAATGGGGTTTGCCGTCTATGGTAAAGCTCAGCATACTGCCCAGGATAAACTTGATCGTCCTGTCGGCCGTACCGGAAGAAGTTGTACTAAATTTTACCGCTTTAAAGATATCCTTCCATTCAGCCGGAGTAGCAGTTCCGGTAAAGGATAAGACTCCTGTCGAAGCAGAATAAGAGACGGTAATTCCGGATGGCAGCTCGCCATCATAAATCAATTTATCCCCTGCCTGGAGACCTTCATCTATATATACCCTGGCATCAGTAACCGGGCTAGATCCTATTATGGTTATTCCATCATCTATTATTGACGTGTCAGCGAATGTAAGGCCCGCCGCAACGCCGGCATTAGAAGAAGAGACATCCAGAGCCGATCCTGCCGCAACGGTAACGTTAAAAGAAGAAGCAGCGCCATTACCGCAACTGTTCTCGCCATATACGGTAACTGCGCCGGACGTAGAAGCAGCGCCAAATTTTACGGCTATGCTGTTGGTTCCATAACCCGAAACAAAAGTAGCCCCGGGTGGAAGCGACCATTTATAAGAGGCGGCGTCTTCTATTTCAGGAACGCTGAACGTTGCATGCCACCCTTTGGCAACAGAAGCCGTTCCTGAGATTTCGCCGGCTGCTCCCGGAGAGGAAGCGACCACGGGGTGAAGACTGAGGGTTATTGACCTGGAAGTACCGCATGTATTAAGGCCCGATGCCGTATAGGTAATATCCCCGGTAAGTATCGCTTCAACGCTACGACCGGTCGTTTGATTAAGACCCGTAGCCGGGCTCCATGTCCACTCATATCCATCTCCATTAATAATATTCAGTTGAGCGGTAGATCCGCTGCAAACATCGATCACCGATCCGGAGGCATAGGAGTCGGCTCTAACATTAAATAACGGATCCGTTTCATCCATTGCCGGGGGCAGGTCGCTGGCATTTAATACATAAGCCATCGCCACCGTGGTTGAATCGCCGGCCGCTAAATTGCCGATCTTAAAGGCTACGGCAATAGCTTTATCGTCTACTTCGGTAGCGCCTTTGTTCTTTAAATGTACCTGGCCATTGCCATTAAAGATCTGTTCCCCATCGGAAGAGAAAGAACTCATGATCGCCACGCGCGCGCGGCAATCCCTTGTTCCCAATCCCAGGTAAGAATTATGGGATATTCCTTTTCCCGATACGAGCGCCGTACTGGTCGCTGAGGGGTTTTGTTCTTCAATAGTATTCCTGGTATCGAAACTCCCACCCTGGTCCACTTCGTTATCGGGGTCCACCGACCGGGTATAAAAGATATTATTAACCGTAGAAGATCCTGTATTTTTTAAGGTAGCCCTGATAAGAATATACGATTTGTTTTTCCCGATAGTAGCTACCTGTCGGATTTGGATATTTCCTACTTCGCCTAACCATTCCACGGAAGAGGCGCTTCCATCAGAACTAAACCCGGTAACGGCGCCTGGAACAGAACCGCCGCCGCCGCCCTGGTTTTCATAAAGCGTTCCGTTAATCTTCACAGAGAATGCCTCATATGGCGATCCCGGAAGAAAAAAGTCGCCGATATACGCAGGACTGCCGGTTGTCCAGCCGTCTTTGCCCACGTCGGCAATAAATCCTACCCTGCCGCCATATTTTGAAACGCTTGAAGCGGCAAAATCGGCAGGCGCCGAGACTGATGAACCAAAAGAACCGTTAGACTGTATGCCGGCTTCTACATAATTGCCTTTTAAAAAGCCATTACCGCTTACTACCTGGGCAGTAGCAGGAAGCATAGCATACAGTAAAAAAAATATCGCTCCCAACCTCATAAATATGTTGCTCATAGGATAGTAATTTTATGGTTATCGATCGCAATATCGCAAGGAACATAAGCCGATACCGCTTTGTTCCGGAGATAAGAAGGTCCGGATACTTTTGTGTTTAGGATGATAGAGACAAATGCCGCTGCGCCCTTCTCATTGTTTGTAGAAAGGACTTTTACCTTACGGACATATCCCTTTTCATCGACGGTAAACATATAACGCGCGGCGAGCCGACCGGAAAACCCGGCTGCAAAAGATGCCAGCTTTTCCTCAGCAGACCATTCTTCCAGGCGGTTTGCGGGGGTATAATCGGCCGCCGGAAGGTTCTTATACTGGGCTACCGTAGCCGCGGGGAGATTTATTCCCGGATGAATATTGTGCCAGCGATGAATGCCTTGGGCGGCGGCGGAAGGCTGGGCATATGCCGACAAGCCCGCCCCTGAAAGAAGCAGAAGAATCAAAATACCATTTAGGATGTAGGGGTTTTTCATAGTATGTTTATTAGATGAGAAAACTAAGGCGTAAGAACGCCAACGCTAACGAATAGGCGCATATGCGCCAGACGCTTCCGTAAGCCGTTAAGGCTTGTGATTATGCGAGAAACAGGGAAACTAAAAATCGGGAGGCTTAAGAATAAAAAATTTCACGGGATAAATTGAATTTAGGGGTTAAGTAAAGGTGAAAAAGAAAAATTTAGGACCTGGTATATACAAACTGGATCGGGGAAGAAATATTGCGCGGGCAAATAACGCCTTACATAACCGAAAAAAGACATAATCCTTTACTGTAAAGGATTATGTTAAAAATCGCAGAAAAAGAAAAAAATAATTACTTGATTAATATCAAATAAAAAAACATGTATAGAATGCGCCGCCGCATCGTTTTACCCGCGTCAACCGTAAAATAAACCGGAGTAATTAAATGAAATTAAGACGCTGAACACAATGAACCGGATGAATTGATTATTTTTATAGCCAGACACATCATATATAAATATTTAATAATATATAGTCAGGCGATCATTCATAATATAGATAATAAATGGATAATTTGGTTAATGAATTCATTGAGAAAGTCAGTAAGAGAAATGCAGGCGAGCCGGAGTTTATACAAGCAGTATCAGAAGTAGCAGAATCGATTATTCCTTATATAGAAGAACGGCCTTCTTATAAAAACAGTAAAATATTAGAGCGTATTGTGGAGCCTGAACGGGCAATCATATTTCGCGTACCCTGGATCAACGACCGGGGCGAAGTGGAAGTGCACCGGGGGTTCAGGGTGCAGATGAATAGCGCTATAGGCCCTTATAAAGGCGGACTTCGGTTCCATCCTTCCGTCAACCTGGGGATACTTAAGTTCCTTGCATTTGAGCAGGTTTTTAAAAACAGCCTGACCGGGCTCCCGATGGGCGGCGGCAAAGGCGGATCTGATTTTGACCCCAAGGGCAGATCAGACAATGAAGTAATGAAATTCTGCCAAAGTTTTATGACAGAACTGCACCGGTATATAGGGCCGGATATTGACATCCCCGCAGGAGATATTGGCGTTGGAAAAAGAGAGATCGGTTATTTATTCGGGCAGTATAAAAGAATAAAAGGCGAGTTCACCGGGGCCATCACGGGAAAGGGTTCCGAATGGGGCGGCAGCGAGATACGCCCTGAAGCTACGGGATATGGTCTTGTTTATTTTGTGGAAGAAATCCTAAAATCTTCCGGCGATTCGATCGCCGGGAAGAACATAGTGATCTCGGGTTCAGGCAATGTGGCCCAATATGCGGCTGAAAAATGTATCCAGGAGGGCGCCAAAGTGCTTACCATGTCGGACTCCCAGGGTTTTATCTACGATCCCGACGGAATAACCTTCCACCGGCTGGCCTATATCAAAACGCTGAAGGATAACGAAAGGGGAAGAATTAAAGAATATGCCGATAAGTTCAATTGCGCTTATTTTGAAGGAGAACGCCCCTGGAAAATAAAATGCGATATCGCCTTACCTAACGCCACGCAGAATGAATTAGATGAAGAAGACGCCCGCGCCCTGGCAGCAAACGGGTGCATATGCGTGGCGGAGGGAGCCAATATGCCCTGCACGCCCGGGGCGGTGGCCCTGTTCAATAAATCCAAAATTTTTTATGCGCCGGGAAAAGCGGCTAATGCAGGAGGAGTAGCCGTTTCAGGCCTGGAGATGTCCCAGAACTCGCTCCGTTATTCATGGTCCCGGAACGAGGTGGAAGCAAAATTAAAACAGATCATGAAGCAGATCCACGAACTGTGCGTTAAATACGGCAAAGAAGACGACGGGCATATTAATTATGAAAAAGGCGCCAATATAGGCGGGTTCGTTAAAATAGCCGACGCCATGCTCGCACAAGGGCTGGTATAAGCCCCCGCCCCTGTTCATTGATCTGCTGGTTACGCCAATACGAAATGCTGATCATCTGCTGAATGCGATAATACAAAATGTTGATCACCGGATAAACAGCCGCGGTAATGAAATGTTTTTTATGGAGATCATCTGTTTTTTGTTTAGCCCTGATAGCCGCCCAGGGATGCCGTTCAGACGAGACAAAAAATGACCGCAAAGCAACGGGTTTCACAAAAACGGCATCAGAAAAAATGATGGAAAACATAGAACCGCTGCCAGGAAAAAATGATCCTATTGATATTGAGGCGGCGCAGCAGGGGGAAGTATTAATTTCTTATTCGGATTGTTATACCTGCCATAAGGCAGATAAGCTTTCAGTTGGTCCGCCCTTTAAAGCCATCGCGAAAAGATATCCTGCAAACGGCGCTTACAGGGAAATGCTTGCTCAGAAAATAATGTTAGGAGGGAGCGGAATCTGGGGAAGCGCAGTGATGATCCCACACCCTGGCATATCAAGGGAGGACGCAAAGCTGATGGCCCATTATATCCTGTCGTTGAAAAACAATCCTTGAAAGATTAACAGTGAAACCCCTGGCGGCTCACCGTATTTTGCCCTATCCCATCCATTCGAAAAAGAAAAAAACTTTCTAAAATAAGAAAATAGCGTTTGGCCAGGAATTTTCGGGGAAACCCTGTTTTGCCGTATTGTTACCAAGCCTCAAGCCTTCCGTTTCCATATAGCCGTTGCGGCCCCTAATGATGCATTGCTTCTTTAAGCGATTCCTGTACGGCATTCATATATTCTGCCACTTTCTGAAGGGTAACCCTATCCTCTTCTTTCTGTTCTGCAGAATAATTTTTATCCTTTTTGTTTTTTCCCCCGGATTTTGAGTACCGGTAATTCAGCAGGTCCAGGCTAATCTTTTCTTCTTCCTTACCATAAGGCCAGCCTATGATTTCAGTAATCTCGCTTGTGAACCGCCCCTGAGTTGTCAGGATGGTCAGGATAAACTCGATATTCTCAATAGGCGCTTTCAGCAATTCGGTAGGAATGGTTCCTGCAACCGCAACGATGATTTGTCCTTCTTCCTTTTTTTCCGCCTTGACCTCTTTCAGGGATTTTTTTAGCATGGTTCCAACCCATAGCTGCGCCTTCCGGAATAATTCCTCCCTGGTTCCGGCGACAGTGGAATCCGTCTGCTCAAAAACAACAAAACCCTCCTTTAAAGGAATTTCCTGGGAAAAAACCAGTGAAGGAAGTAAAATCAAAGACAATATCAGCTTCATATACAAACTTTATGGTGATATCTTATCGGCTCCGTCATCCATGTTAACAACGTTACCTGCTCCATCGCTCCAGGTCAAACAAAAACGTATACAAGATCAGCCATTTCAGGATAACGCGCAAACCGCTTGCCGAATAACGAAAATACAACGGCAAGATTAACTTTTCTTTTCAATAAATATAGTCAATATTCATTTTACCGCTTTAACATAAGCTAAACGCGCAGCATCCTTATACCAATCAGTATTTTGTACTTTTGATCTATGTATGATCAGCTAATTTTATTTTTAAACAGCCTGCCTCCTTTGATCGCCAACCTGATATGGGTTGCCGTTTCTATACTCATCGGTTTGTTTTTCAAGTGGATACTCTCGATAGCGGCCACCCGTTACGCTCAAAAAGGAGCCGACTTCTCCCTGACGCGAGCCATTGTTAAGCGCTTGGGGAAAGTGGTAAACTTTCTCCTTCCCTTGCTGGTACTGAATTTCAGCCTGCCGGCGCTAAGATTATCAGAAAAACAATACCTGTTCCTCGATAAAACAATCGGCATCCTCCTGATCATGGCTTTCTCAGGAATACTGATCGCCTGTATAAAAGTTGCCGAGGACTATGTGGGGCATGTCTATAATCTTAAAAAAAACAATAATCTTAAAGAGCGGAAGATAAGAACGCAATTGCATTTTATTCGCAATCTTTTAATATCCGTTATCGTTATCGTGACTATCTGCGCCATCCTGCTGAGTTTTGAAAACATGCGGCGGATAGGAGCAGGTTTATTGACTGGAGTAGGCGTCGGGGGTATTATTGTAGGATTTGCAGCGCAGAAATCTTTAGGCAATCTCCTGGCCGGCCTGCAGATCGCGTTTACGCAGCCCATAAGGATAGACGACGTACTGGTAGTGGAAGGCGAATGGGGACGGGTGGAAGAGATCACGCTCACTTACGTGGTAGTCGGCATCTGGGATCAACGCCGGCTTATTCTTCCCATTAATTATTTTATTGAAACCCCTTTCCAGAACTGGACCCGGAATAGCGCGGAGATATTGGGCGCATCCTTTATATATCTCGATTATACAGCTCCGTTAGATGATATCCGCGCTGAGTTTATAAGGCTGGTCAACCAGTCGGACCTGTGGGACAAAAGAGTAGCGGTCATGCAGGTGACCAATGTCACCCAACAGAACATTGAAATAAGAGCGTTGATCAGCGCGGAAAATTCCGGGAAAGCTTTTGAGCTCCGCTGTTTGCTTCGGGAAAAGCTCATCTCCTATGTCCAAAAGCATCACCCTTACTGCCTGCCTAAAACAAGGGCGGAGTTGACGGAAAGGCCGAAACAGAATCCGGTTCCAATCGGCCAGCCGGGATCTTAAGTCCATGTTACTAAGAAATCATGTTGACTATTATTTACGCGCCACGATAAGATTACTCCAGGATCTTAAATTCGGATTGACCGGGGCTGGCGGTTAGCTTCATAAAACCAATAGGGATCAGTAGCGTTTCGCTCAGAACCGTAAGTTCCGGTTTACTTCCGGATTGACCGGGTAAGGAAGCGGCTCGCCCCTCAGGCCGGCAATAATATTTTCCGCGGCCATTCTCGTCATCGCGCTGCGGGTTTCCTGGGTTGCAGAACCAATATGGGGAAGCGTTGCAACATTCGGCATCTGTAACAAAGGATTATCGCAGGCCATGGGTTCGGGATTGGTTACGTCCAGCCCCGCTCCCCAGATCCATCCTTTCTGTAAGGCTTCTATCAGGTCTTCCTCATTATGCATTCCGCCTCTTGCCGTATTGATGAATATAGCGTTCCTTTTCATTTTTGCAAAAGTATCCTTATTAAACCGGCCCGCTGTTTCGGGAGTAAATACGGCATGCGCCGAAAGCACATCGCTCTGTTCAAGCAATTCGCTGAAAGATACGCGCCTGGCATTAAATCTTGCTTCAGCCTCCTCATTACGGCTGCGGTTATGATAAATAACGGGCATATCATATGCCCCGGCGCACCGCTTCGCCATTTCGAGTCCGATCTTTCCCAATCCGAATATCCCCAGCGTCTTACCTGTTAATTCAATACCCAGGTCTGCCGTAGGATCGAAAAAGCCCCATTGACCGTTGAGGATACGCTTATGATGAAAAAATGCCTTGCGCGAAGCGGCCAGCATCAATAAAAAAGCGGTATCGGCAGTGGCGCCGCTTAATACGCCAGGAGTGTTGCCCACAGGAATATTTAACCTTGTAGCTTCCGCCACGTCTACATGATCGAAGCCTACCGAATGTAAGGCGATCACTTTCAGGTGAGCGCAGGCATTCAGGAATACGCGGTCGATTTTATTGGGTCCTGCGCTGAGTAAACCATTGCAATCCCGGCAATGCCGGATCAATTCCTCTCCTGAAAGATCCCTTTTCTCCTGCCATTGAATAACTTCTATTCCCGCATCCTCCATCATTTTAATTCCATGCGCCGTGAGGGTCCGGTTTACAAATACTTTCATACGACTATCTTGAGTTTCATTAACCGCATAAGGTTCGCCATCTAATCTTTCAAGATAAAGAAAAAGGACAATACAGGAATATTATTTATCCTTATAAACTGTCTGTTAATCATTTATACTCTTTAAAAGACGCCAGGTTCCCGAAATATATTTTATTTATATTTTTTATAATAGTTTGCAAGCCGGAATAAACCAAATTCCTTTTGGCTGGAGAAAACCCATATAATGAAAAAGAACTGCTTTTGAGAATATCAAAAGGCGATGAAGCGGCCTTTACTTTGATCTTCAGGCAGTACCAGGGAAAACTGTATTCAGTCGCCCTGGACATCACGCATTCTTCTGAAACTGCGGAAGAAATTATCCAGGATGTCTTTTTGAAAATATGGCTAAGGAAGAAGGAATTGATTGAAGTAGAGTCATTCAGCGGCTATCTTTTTATTGTGATGCGTAACCTGGCTTTAGACTGGCTTGTCAAACAGGCCAGGAGACAAAAAATATTCGATCAAATTTCATCAGAAAAAGCGACAGCGCAACCTTCCGCGGAAGCGTTTTTAAATCAGAAAGAGTTTAATGATCTATTGCAAAAAGGCATGGATCAACTTCCTCGCCAACAGCAGGAAGTCTTTCGTTTAATGCGACAGGAAGGGCTCAGTCGCCAGGAAACCGCCCAAACCTTAAATATTGATCCCAATACGGTGAAGACCCATATGTCCCGGGCATTAAAGTCGCTCAGAGCCTGGTATATCGCTCAGGGAGAAACGCTTATAATCATCGGGCTATTATTTCCTGAAATATTTTTTTAACGATGTCACCCTTAGGTTTTTCCAATACAGTCTTTAGGTAGGCGACCTTTAACCATTTACATTATGAAAGAAGAAAGGTTCAGGCATTTGTTTTATTTATATGCCCAAAGAGAAGCTTCTGCAAATGAAGAAGAAGAGTTCCTGCAACTTGTGGGCGATCCTTCTAATAAAAAATTATTAAAAGAATTGCTCGATGAATACATCCTTCAAAAGAAGGAAGAAACAAGAATCGGCGCCGAGGAGACTTTTGATATTCTCCAGGCAATTTTCCAGGTTGGCAAAAAATCAAACGAAGCGAAATCAAACGAGGCGCTCATTTCAACTGATTTTAGTTCTGCGGGCAGTACGGAGCCGCAGGTTATCCCAACCGCTGCCCCTGAATTTTCCGGGGATACTCCTATGCATAAGAGTGCAGGGCGACGGGCATATCTCCTAAAAACGGCATGGTTCCGATATGCAGCCGCCATCCTGCTTGTTTTAGGCGCTGCCGCTTATCTATATCTGCGCCATCAACAGCAATACGAAGTAGCGGCTACTACCGGCGCTCCCTTTCCCACGGCAAACGACCTGGCGCCCGGAGGCAACAAAGCGATCCTTACTCTTGCCGATGGTTCTACCATTGTGCTGGACAGCGCGGCCCAGGGCCCTATTGCACAACAAGAAGGGATAAAGCTGATCAAAACAGCAGAGGGACTCCTGGAATACGAAAGGGTCCAAGGAAAAAAAATTACTGATGCAACGATCTCCTATAACACGATACGCACGCCAAGAGGCGGCCAGTACCAGTTAAGGCTACCCGACGGAACAAGAGTATGGCTGAACGCTGCCTCCTCTATATCCTACCCGACTTTTTTTTCTGAAAAAGAGCGCACCGTAAAAATCAGCGGCGAAGTATTCTTCGATGTGGCGAAAGATAAAGCAAGGCCTTTTCATGTTGAGGCCAATACCGCCAGGATCGACGTGTTGGGAACGGAATTTAATATCAATGCCTATGAGGACGAAACGACGATAAAAACCACATTGCTGGAAGGAAGCCTGCAGGTCGCCTCCTATGCTGAAGGAAACACAGAAATGAAAATGAAGCGGCAGCTAAAACCCGGCCAACAGGCGCGAGCCGGAAAGGATGGCGCAATGCTGGTCGCGGAAGACATCGATACCGAGGCGGTCATCGCCTGGAAAAACGGGTATTTTTCATTTGACAATACAGACCTTACTACGCTGATGAGACAGATATCGCGCTGGTATGATGTGGATATAGAATATGCCGGAAAAGTTCCTACCCGTAAGTTCGGCGGAGAGATCTCCCGTAACAGCAACTTACTTCAGACGCTGAAAATATTGTCAGAAAGTAAGATTTTTTTCAGGATCGAAGGTAAAAAGATCATTGTGCTGCCCTGACAGGCGGTATTAATATAAAAGGCTGAACAAGCAAAAGAAAGCCGCTCTGAAGTGAGGTCAGAGCGGCGCCATATCGGCAATTCGGGCTTGTTCACATTTGTTGTCACAACTGCTTTTTAACCCAAATTTTTACAAAAGTATGCAAAAAAAAATTTGCAGCCCATGGCATTTAAGCCATAAGGCCCCAACCAAAACGCTGCCGTTGAGATCGATCCCCCCGTTTCCGGCCAGGTTCAATCGCTTCAGCAGAACAAAAATCTTATTAGCGATGAATCTTACAGCTATTTTCCTTCTGGCCGTCTGCCTGCAGACGCTAGGCAATGTCTCGGCGCAGGAGGTAACGCTCTATGAGAGGAACGCCTCTCTTCAAAAGATTTTTAAGGTTATTAAAAAACAAACGGGCATCGCTTTCTTTTTCGATGAATCCCTATTAAAGAATGCTGAAAAAGTAACCATCAATGTTAAAGGGGCAGAACTTTCCAAAGCGCTGGATATCTGCCTGAAAGGCCAGGACCTTACCTACTCCACTATCGGCAATACCGTGGTCATTAAGAAAAAGGAATACCCCGCTGAAGCATTGCGGAACAACTTCGAAACCCCCGTGGATATCAGAATCTCCGGCAAGGTGATCAATGAAGAGGATAATACGCCCCTGGAAGGCGCTTCTGTAATCGTCGAAGGCGAAACCAAGGGCGTTGTTACCGATATGAATGGCAATTATTCTATTAACGTGCCCTCCCAAAATGCGACCCTGGTATTTTCTTTTACCGGATTCGTATCACAGAAAGTAAAAATCGCCGCCCAGCAAACCATTAATGTTTCTCTTGTGAGAGAAGACAATAAGCTTGCTGAAATTGTCGTCACGGCAATGGGCGTGGAAAGACAGAAAAAGTCGCTTGGATTTTCGGCCACGGTGGTGAATGCCGAACCGATGGCTGAAACACGGGAAACCAATATTATCAATTCGCTGAAAGGAAGGGTAGCCGGCGTGCATATCAACCAGGGAGCCGGCGGCGCGGGAAGCGCTTCCTATGTGGCGATACGCGGCATCCATTCCTTTAATACCGCCAAGAACCAACCGCTGTATGTGGTGGATGGCGTTCCCATACTGAATGAGAGCAGCGTCAGGGAAACAGGAGGATCACAATTTGATTTCGGCGACGGCGTCAGCAATATCAATCCCGACGACGTTGAATCGATGACCGTATTAAAAGGGCCCAACGCTTCTTCCCTGTTTGGATCAAGAGGCGCCAATGGCGTTATCCTGATCACCACCAAAAAAGGAAAAGCCGGAAAAGGCGTGAAGGTTGCCTTTAACTCCAATGCTACATTTGAAAAGCCTAATTCCATTCCAAAGTTCCAGAGGGTCTGGGGCGGAGGATATGAAGATGGTTATGCTGAATTGGAGGAATCGACGGCGCCTGACGGTTCGACAGCCTGGAAATGGCCTAACTGGCTTATCGACAACTGGGGAGGAAAGCTGGACGGCCGCCCGATCATCTTCCAGGATATGCCAGGCGAGGATCCTATCCCCTATACAGCCATCGGAGATAAGGAATTAATGAAGTTTTTTAATACCGGTAAAACATTTACCAACTCCCTGACGCTTTCGGGTGGCAATGACGCCAGCACTTACCGCGTTTCCGCTTCCAACCTTGAAAACAATGGAATTACGCCTAATTCAACATTGAAAAGGAAGACCATTGACGTCAGGATCAATTCAAATATAGGCTCCAGGGTATCCGTGGCGGCAAAGGCGAATTACATCAATCAGTCGGGGAAAAACCGGCCCAGCGTCGGCGGCAGCTTCCTTGATGCAACAACAAATCTCCAGCTCACTCCTGTGTTTATTCCTTTGGACTTTATGAAAAAGTACAGGAATGACAATGGATCGATACGGAATTTCCGCACACTGCCTGTAAACCCTTACTGGGTGGTGAACGAGGTTAAAACAGACGATGCAAGAGACCGGCTTATGGGGTTTGTTTCTGCAGACTATAAAATCCTTAACTGGCTGAAATTAATGGGAAGGACGGGCATCGACTACTATACGGACAACAGGGTCATCACGGTTCCGGATAGAAACCCGGTATCGGGCTATCAGAACGGATATGTAAGAAATGAAGCGGCCTCCACAAGAGAAAGCAATACGGATTTCCTGTTAAGCGCCGACGGTAAAATAAACAAAACGCTTAACGGATCGTTTTCCGTAGGCGGCAATCATAGGATATTCAATTATCAATCTGTACAGCAGATAGGAAGAAACAGGGATATTGAAAACCTCTGGATCATCGAGAACATGAAAAGTATTGAGTCTGCAAAATACAGCAGCGCCAAAAAAGTCAATTCGCTCTATTTTGCCGGTCAACTGGCCTACAATAATTACTTATTTTTAGACGTGACCGGAAGAAACGACTGGTCTTCTACATTGGGCAGAAATAATTATTCCTTTTTCTATCCCTCTGTTAGTTCGAGCTTTGTTTTTACGGATCTCGACGCCTTTCGCGCTTCATTCCTGTCTTATGGAAAACTAAGGCTGTCCTATGGGCAGGCAGGTAATGACGCCGATCCCTATTTAACAAAAGGAGGCTATTTCCTGGGTTCCATTCCTTATGTCGGAGGCCAGAGGATGATGGGTATCTCCAGCAGCATTCCGCTGGGAGATCTTAAAAATGAACTGACTTCTTCCTTTGAAGCGGGAACAGAATTAAAACTCTGGAATGACAGGCTGGGAATTGACCTGACCTACTATGATGCAACAACAGAAAACCAGATCATGCAGGTGAGGCTTCCGGTGTCGACTGGCTATTCTACCAAACTGATCAATGCAGGAGCCATCAGGAACCGGGGGCTTGAATTGTTATTATCAGGTTCTATCGTCAAAAACAGCGCATTTTCATGGGATGCCTCTATTAACCTTTCAAAAAACAAATCGACTGTAACCAGGCTGACGGATAACGTTAAGGAATTTACGCTATTCAGCGCCGGCGCGAACATTGTTGTTCAGGAAGGACAGCCTTTTGGGAACATTATGGGCAGCGTATTCAAAAGAAGCCCCGATGGAAGAATAGTGGTGGATGCAGATGGAAATTACCAGACCTCCGGCACAGTCGAGGTCCTGGGCAATATACAACCAGACATGCTCGGAGGCCTGACCAATTCTTTTTCTTACAAAGGTTTCGAACTTAGGGCATTGATCGATGCGCGAATAGGAGGAGAAGTGTATTCCCGGAGCAAGCAGGACCAGTGGCAGAAGGGAACCGGCGTAGGGACCGCCGATCCCGGCAATTTTATCGTAGATGGCGTTATCGAACAAGACGACCATAGTTATATAGAAAACACCATCAAGATAACCAGAATGGCCATGTTCGCCACCCGCGGATGGAATAATATGGGAGAGGAATTTGTGCTGGACGCTACAACCATAAGTTTACGCGAAGTAAGCCTCGCATGGGGCATTAAACCCCGCTTCCTGAAAAATGCAGTGAAGAGCATAAAAATTTCTTTGGTTGGAAGGAACCTCGCCTTTCTTTACAGAACGAAGGAGTTTGCGGATATGGGCATTTCAGCAGAATCCAGTTTCGCGCCGACTTCAGCAGCACAAGGGTTCGAGGCCCGTAGTTTACCAATTACCAGGAGCCTGGGCCTGAACCTGAATCTAACCTTCTAATTATTACTCATCTCAAAATTATTTATATGAATTTTCTATTTGACCCGGGAAAAAAGATCATCGCTTCGGTTATGGTCGTCTGCCTGCTGTTTGTTGGTTGCACAAAAGATTTTGACGCCATCAATACAGACCCCAGGTTGGTGACAGCCAAGGTAGCCAATCCATTATTGATTTTTACAAAGGTACAGAAGGAATCCGTATTCAACTTAATGGGCCTTGACGGACGCCTGGAAGTTTATTCAGGTTACACCGGCAATGGCGCATTGGGGAATATCCTTGCCAAAGGTCCATGGGACGCGCCTTTCGGCGGTTTTTATACCAATTATATCATTAATATTTCTGAAGTGATCCGGTTGTCGGAGGGAGATCCTTCGCTGACCAGCCTGAATACTTTTGCCAGAATATGGAAAGTATGGCTGTTCAGCAGGCTAACCGATCTTTATGGAGATATTCCTTATTTTGACGCGGCAAAAGGAGTCGATGAAGCGGTTGTTCTACCCCGATATGACACACAGAAAGATATCTATGAAGATCTCTTTAAAGAACTCAAGGAATCCGTAGCCGTATTAAAGGCCGATAATGGAACACAGAAGGCGATCGGTACGCAGGATCTTATTTATGGCGGAAATACAGAAGCATGGATCAGGTTTGCCAACTCGCTTCGCTTTCGGCTGGCCATGAGGGTTCGTTACGTAGATCCCGCGCTGGCATCGTCGAACATCAACGACGTGATCGGCGATCTGCTGATCGTAGAAAATACGCAGAATGCCAAGCTCATTGCCGGCGACGCCGCCCATGTGAGCCAGGAAAATAAAAACCCCTATTACAATAGTATACCAGGAGGCGCAAAAGAGTTCCGATGGGCATCTTTCACTATGGTGGAAACCCTTACCAGCCTGAATGATCCCAGGATAGACATCTTTATTAAAAAGACTACCGCAGGCGATTATTTTGGGTTGTTCCTATCGCTTTCCACGCCGGAGAAAGAAGTTTTTAGCGGCAGGCCCCAATCTGAACTGGGAGAGATCATCTGGCGATCCGATTTCACCTTTAAGATCATCAATACCTCGGAAGTATATTTCCTGAAAGCCGAAGCGGCTCTTAAAGGCATCATTACAGAAGATGCAAATGCTTTATATGTTGAAGGCATCAGGAAATCATTACAATATTATAATGTTCCCGAACCGGACATCATAGATTACCTCGCAAGCCCGGCAGGAACGCTGACAGGTACGGATGAGGAGAAGCTGGAACAGATCATCGTTCAGAAATGGCTCGCCAACTATTACCAGATCGATGAGGCTTATGCAGAGTTCAGAAGGACCGGCTATCCCAGGTTATATACGGGATCAGCCATCAGCGATACCGATGGAGAAATACCCAGAAGACTTCAATACCCGTTGAGCGAATTCAATTCCAATGGAGCAAACCTTGAGCAGGCCGCTCAAAGGTTGTCTAATGGCGACGCCTTAACCAGCAGGATCTGGTGGGATGCCAATCCCGGCGTTCCCAAACATCATCCGCAGCAGGGCGTTTTTCCTCCCCTGTAACCTGCAGGACGCCTTTCTGGTCCCGACGGGGCGACCAGCATGATCCCGAGGTTTCGATCATACTGATGGGAGAATTGCCTGTCGTCCTCAGGATCAGATGAATGTATCTTTTTAAAACAAGCCTGTTTATAAAGCGCCGCCCATAAGGGTCGGCGCTTTATAAAAAAACTCCTGCAGACAGCATATCCATTGTTAAATATTTTGATATATGAAAAAAAACAACAGCTCGCGCCGTGCGTTTTTAAAAAATGCCGGCGGCGCCATTGCTGCATTTACTATCGTTCCCAGGCATGTGCTGGGAGGGCCGGGTTTTATTGCTCCCAGCGATCAGCTGACCAAGGGTATTATTGGCGTGGGCCAGATGGGCCAGGGGCATATTGCGTATGCGGGAACCAGGGTCGTGGCCATCTGCGATGTTGACCGCGCCCATCTAACGCGAACGCTGGCCAAGTTAGATAAGGGAACAAAGGCCTTTGATGATTACCGTGAATTGATCCAGCTTCCCGAAGTGGATATTGTTCATATTGCCACGCCGCCTCACTGGCATGGCATTATCGCAGCAGACGCCGCCCGGATGGGGAAAGACATATGGTGTGAAAAACCAATGACCGCCACTATCGGAGAGGGCCGCCGTCTCGTTGAAACCGTTCAGCAACATGGCAGGATATTCAGGCTGAATACATGGTTCAGGTTCGAAGGCGGTTTTTATGGGTTGCAAAGCGAAGTCCGGCCCATCAAGAAACTTGTCCAAAGCGGCTTGTTGGGCTGGCCTCTTAAAGTCACTATCGGCAGGCATACAGGATTCAACTGGACCTTTTCGTCGCAAGGGAGAACCAACCTCGCCGAAATGCCCGTGCCCTCCGAACTGAATTATGATATGTGGCTGGGCCCCGCCCCTTACAAGCCCTATAACCCTCACCGCGTGAAATCGTTTCGCGGATACTGGGATTATGACGGCGGCAACCTGGGAGACATGGGACAACACTATCTCGATCCCGTTCAATACTTCCTCGGTAAAGATCATGCCAGTCCTGTATCGGTAGAGATCGACGCCCCTCCCCAACATCCCGACGCCGTCATTGGTTCCTGGAAAAGGATCACTTACGCTTACGATGACGGCTGTAAGATAATACTGGACGGCGGCGCTATTGAAACAGACGGCGTATATATCAGCGGACCGTTGGGAAAACTGTACAAGGGATTCCGCTCCGATATCCCTGACCTGCAAAAGAAATTATCCGCTTTCCCGGATCCTCTTCCGCAGGTCGTCGATTTTGTAGATGCCGTGAAGAACCGAAAAAAATTTGCATTGAATGAAGAAAACGGACATCGTTCCTGCACCCTGGTAAACATGGCAAAAATAGCCTTACGTACAGGACGGTCTTTACAATTTGATCCTGTCGCCCAGGCATTCGTTAACGACGAGGAAGCAAATGCGCTGATCAATGAGCCTATGAGAGCGCCCTGGACCCTTTGATCCCGGACGACTGGCAGAAAATCATTGATTCTAAACAAATTTTAACATGAAACACAGCATAAGCCCACACACAGGGAACGTATATGCGGAGTTCCATCCGACCATTAAAATGCGAAGCATTCACTGAGACCAATAAAAATATTTTATGCGCGAAGTAACTGCGAAGCATTCACTGAGACCTATGAAAATATATTATGCACGAAGTAAAAGACAAAAAATAAACGGATGAAAAGATATATAGTCGCTTTTTTAATTTTGAACGCCTTCAATAACACGGTTCAGGCACAACCTGACCAGCGTACGGTATCCACCAGAATTGCCGATGTTTTAGCGAGAATACCGGCTCGCGATTCGGTGCAGGCCCGTAAAAACAACCATGTTATTGGCTCATTGGGAAAAGATGGACTGAAAGAAATGATAGCCATGCTCGCAGATGCAGGCCATGGCGACAACACGGTCCTGGAATTTGCGATTGGCGGTTTTTCCAGTTTTGTGATGAAATATGATTCAGCCGGCTGGAGAGATCGCTGCATCACGGCTTATATTGAAGCTTTGAAAGAAGAAAAGGATACGCAGAATAAAGCTTTTATCATCCGGCAGCTGCAGATCGTAGGCAACGAACTAGCCATCCCCGTTTTGAAAAATTATTTATCTGATGAAAAACTAAGCGATCCTGCTGCCAGGGCTTTGGTGAAGATCAACACCCTGCAGGCAGGGCGCGTACTACTCGAGGCCCTGACGGAGTCGTCGGGAAATCCCCGGCTTACGCTGATACAGGCATTAGGCGACCTGCATTTTTCCGATGCGGCGCCCCATATTCAAAAAACCGCGAATACCGGCGATAGTAAGCTGAATGCCGTATCTATCTATGCGCTCGCGAAGATCGGCAATCCATCATCCGAAAAAACGCTTGCCGATGCCGCCCGAAAAAGCGGGTTTATTTATGAGCCCAATAATTTTACCGCCGCTTATATTATTTATGCCCGGCAACTCGCAGAGAATAACAAAAAGTGGGATGCCGCGCGAATAGCCAATACCATACTGAAAAATACGCCTTCCGATAAGCAGATTCCCGCCCGCACGGCCGCGCTCCGGATACTGACCTCCATTCAAGCTGAAAAAAGCGTTCCATTGCTGATCCGGGCAATGGATAATAACAATGAGCAATACAGGGCCGCAGCATTAAGGTATGCCCTGGCCTATACAAAGAACCCTGAGATCAGGCAATGGATCGAACAGTTAAAAAGATCAGAGGGAAAGATAAAAGCGGAAATCATCACGATGCTGGGAGAGGCCGGAAACATGCTGGCCTTATCTGAAACGCTGAACGCCCTGGATGATAAGAACGAGATTGTCAGGTTTGCCGCCATCAATGCAACTGTCCAGTTGGGAGGAGCGAAGGCGGTCCCTGTATTGCTGGAGACTATAAAAAAAGGGCTTCCGGGCGATATATCGACGGCTTCGCTGGCAATCCGGAGCATAGAGGGATCCGGCGTGACCGACCAGGTCGCGGAAGCGCTTGCCACGACGCCCGGAGCCGCAGCTAAAGCAGCCCTGATCGATTTTTTGTCTTCCAGGTCGGCTGTTAAACACCTGAAAGCCGTCATGCCCTTTCTAAGCAGCGAAGAGGGCCCGGTAAGAATCAGCGCATTTTCTGCATTAAAAAACCTGGTGAAAGCCTCAGATATGAAAACGTTAAGCGCGCTGCTGACGCAAACAAAACGCAGCGGGGAAATTGCCGCCATCCAGGAAGCCCTGGTAACCGCTGCAAATACAATTCCGGATACAAGGGAGCGCATTGCGGCAGTTAGATCGCTTATGGACGGCTCCCCGGAAAAAGCGGAATTGTTCTTTCCCGTTTTTTCGGGACTTGGCGGAACGCAGGCATCGCGCGTGATAAAGGATAAATTCGACAAAGGAAATGATCAAATAAAACAGCTTGCAGTAAACGCGCTGGCAAACTGGAACGATGTCAGCGCAACGGCTACATTATGGCAGATACTTCGTTTGCCAGCGAATCATAGCAGCCATGATACCGCTTTTGCAGGTTATGTAAGACTGACCATGCTTTCCGAATATCCTGCCGCGAAAAAATTGCTGATGCTAAGAAATGCCATGACCCTGGCAAACGGCAATTACGAAAAAATGTTTGTTCTGAAAGAAATGGAAAAATGCAAAGTACTTAACGCACTGGTTTTTGCCGGTCAATACCTGGATGATCCGGTTTTGCAAATGCAGGCCGCTGAAACGCTAGCTGGTATCGCGCTATCCGATACTTCTTTCAACGGCCCCTTGGCGCATGACCTTTTGCAGAAGTCTCTTGCGCTGTTATCGGGCACGGATTCGCAACGTAAAAAAGAAGGATTGCAAAGACGCATAAATACTTATTCAAACGATCATGGGTTCCGGTCGCTGATCAACGAAAACGATCTTTCCGGATGGGAAGGATTCAACGCTGATGCCTTTCTTTTTAAAACAATGCCCGTTAAGAAACCGGCTAAAAATAAAACTAATGCAGATGCAAACGGAATACGGAACTGGTCGGTCAGGGATGGACAGTTGACAGGCATGGGCGGTAGCGCCGTAGCCACTGTGAAAAAGTATGGAGACTTTGAACTGTTCGTCGATTGCCAGGTTACGGACAGCGCCGGAGCCGGGGCAATATTCGTCCGCGGCGTGCCGCTATTTGAATTTAGTGGAAAAGCTACAGAAAAAAGCGGTTCGGGTAATGACGGCATTACAGAGCTTACGCTCGAAAACCCCGAAGGGGAATGGAATAGTTTTCATATCATCATGAAAGGCGACAGAGCGTCGGTTTTTGAAAATGGAACCGAAATAATGAACAGGGTCGTTCTGGAAAACTCCCTGAACCCCGAACTCCCCATACCTTCCGAAGGACAGATCGCCCTATACGCTTCTGGCTCCGGAATAAGATATAGGGATTTTTATATTAAGGAAATGGCGGCCATTCAACCATTTGTGTTAAGCGATGAAGAAAAAAATGATGGTTTCAGCATATTGTTCGATGGAAGCAATATGTTTCAGTGGACAGGAAATATGACCGACCACATCATGGAGAACGGGAATATTTCGGTCGAGCCAAAAAACTGGGAGCACAGCAACCTGTATACGAAATCGGACTATGCCGACTTCATTCTCCGGTTTGAGTTCCAGCTTACGCCCCACGCCAACAGCGGTATTGGCATCAGGGCTCCGGCGCCTGTTGAAGGCCATCCCGGTTACAGCGGCACAGAGATACAGATCCTGGACGATGACGCAGACATCTATAAAAACCTCAAACCCTATCAATATCATGGTTCCGTATATGGAGTGATTGCCGCGAAAAGAGGCTTTCTCAAGCCGACCGGCGACTGGAACTACCAGGAGATCTCTGTCATCGGCAGCAAGATAAAAGTCATTTTAAATGGCGCAACGATCGTAGACGGAGATATGCGGGAAGCCTCTAAGAACGGAACCATTGACGGGAAAAACCATCCCTACCTTTTAAGAAGTTCCGGGCGCATCGGGTTGCTTGGTCATGGCGATCGTGTAAAATTCAGAAATATCCGTATTAAACCTATTGTCAATTTATCTGGAAACAACAAAAACGAAAAAGAAAACAACAAAAAACATGAGAAGTAGTAAGCTATTGATCTCCTGTTTCGCGGGAGCGGGCATTTTTTTGTTTTGCATATTTTGCGCCATCTGTTGTAAGGCGCAGGAAACGGCATTGTCCAGCGTTGGGATATCCATTATCCCTTATCCTAAACAGGCAATCCTTGGTGGAAATGATTTTGTGTTCGGCAATACGACAATCATCTCGATTGATAAAAACGCTTCCGAGAAAGATCGTTTTGCCGCGGAAGAATTAAAACGCCAATTGAAAACGGCATGGGGTATAGAGGCTAAAATAACCGCATCGCCTTCCGGAAAATCCATTATACTAACAAGGAACAATAATCGAAAAATAAATACGCCGGAAGGATACCGACTTAGGGCATCCGAAAACACCGTTGCCATTACCGGAGCAGATGAAGCGGGATTATTTTACGGCGTGCAGACCCTTATCCAGCTTATTCAGCAAAAGAATGGAGACCGGTATATAAGGGGAATGGAGATCGTGGACTGGCCTGACGCCAAACAAAGGGCCATTCATTACGACACCAAACATCATCAGGATAAGCGCAGCTATGTAGAATCGTTGATACGCGACCTCGCAAAATACAAGATCAATATGCTGGTATGGGAATGGGAAGACAAGTTTGCTTATCCGAGCCGCCCGGAAATAGGAGCGCCTGGCGCTTTTGAGATGCAGGAGATGCAGGAGCTTACCGCCTATGCAAAAAAGCATCATATTCAGCTTGTGCCGCTGGTGCAGGGACTCGGTCATGTAAGCTTTATACTGAAATGGCCCCAGTTCGCACACCTGCGTGAAATATATGCGTCCAATTTTGAGTTCTGTCCCTTAAAGGAAGGCTCCTACGAATTGTTATTCGATTTATGGGAAGATGCGGTCAAAGCAACGCCCGGTTCGTCATACTTCCATATAGGTTCGGATGAAACCTACGAACTTGGCCAATGCGTCGATTGCAAGAAGAAAGCGGAAGAAATCGGCGCCAGCGGCCTGTATCACCTCTTCATCAGCAAGGCTGCAGCGCATCTGCAAAAGCTCGGCCGAAAAGTAATGGTATGGGAGGCGCCGATGAACTGGAGGGAGGAAAAGAAAACGAAGCTTCCGGTCCACCCGCATCAGGGACTGGTACTAACCGAGTCATACTCTTTCGAAACGCCCGATCTGAAATATGCNNCCCTATTTTTACAAACAGGATAAGGACGGGAAACGCATAATGGGTAGCCTGGAAGATTCCTATCTTTTTCTGACAGGCGTTATGGGCAAAGGCGTTTTTGATGGCATGATCCGTACTTCCTGGGACGATTCCGGGTTGCCTATCCAGGCATGGATGCTGCAGTTTGTTGCCGCGGCAGCCTATTCCTGGAACGCCTCCGCTCCAAATCTTGAGGAATTCACGTCTGCTTTCTTTAAGAATTATTTTGGGGAGAAAGAAAAAGATATGCAAAGGTTATTCCTTTTGCTTAATGAAGGGGCTTACTATTATGCCGAAACATTAGAGCGCAATGTCTGGCACTTTGGAACAATCGGCAAAACCCATCTACCCGATCTGCCGAGGGCGGATATACTGGAGTATGACCCTTACTGGAATATTGAATATGCCGACCAGGTAAAAAAGGCTAAGATCTTCGCAGAAAAAATGAATGAAGCCATAACCATCGGACAGAACAATATCAGCGCCGGCGCCGCGCATGCGCACGATATTGAGCTCTTCGTCAGTATCGCAGGTTTGATCAAACATACCGCCCTGACTTACCTCGATCTCTCGCGCCTCGAAAATACCATCGCCAAAGCGCATGGGCAACGTTTTCTCAGTCACGATTCCACCTATTTTTATTTGGATCAGGCGCAACAGATCGTTACCGGGAACCTGGAGAGAAGAAAAAAGATATATTCCGCTATAACCGCCTTATGGGAGCAGACAATGCTGCCGAAAGGGTTATCCACTCCCGAAAAGAAATATTTTTTCAGGCAGGACCGGACCCGGCACTTCGCCAACCGCACCCCCGATCTTAAATATCTCATTATTGACGAAGAAGACCTCGATCTTGAAAGCTATTTAAAAAGATTGCAGGAATATATGGAAACATACCGCAAGACCTTTATGAACGAAGAAGAAGAATCTTTAAATACCAATTGGTTATACCCGAGATAATCAGGGTTCAACACAATACGTTCGGAAGATTTTACGCTTTCTGAACATCAATAAGCCTGTTAACCTAAAACCTATACCCCAACAATAAGGAGAAGCGGGTTACGCCGGATTTTAACGCGAGTATCCTGGACATCCCGTTTCCGCTTTCGTAGCGAAGCTCCGCGCTGAATTTATCAATGGCGCTGCCCAGGCCCAATACCAATCCCTGTTCGTAATTTCTAACCGAAGTCAATGCCTTAGATTCGCTTATTTGCGGGTCTGAATACGTTTTCCTTTCCGTTTTCCGGTAATTTTTTTTCTCATTTCCCAATCCATTAGCCATACCGCCGTTAACATATAATGATACTTTATCGATATTAAACCTATACCGAAGCATATTTATCAGCTTTATATAAGAAAACGCAAAACTCATTTCGGATTTTGTATAACTCTCGGGGCTCCGATACTCTTCCCAGTTGCCGTCGGTCGAATAAGAAGAATACAAAAGCTCATTATTAATGGACCATTTGCCCTTGTTACGCGGCAGGATCAGGTCCAAGGACGCTCCTCCTGTAAAAGAATAAGACGAGGGATAATTGACTTTGCTTAGATAGTCTAATGCAGTTTCATTGCTGCTAAAGGAAAGCTTGGTATTTGAAACGCCGGCCAGCAAGCCAAATTTGGCCTTTATTTTCTCCTTCTGTCTTTGATGCATCGCATCCAGGTTACGGCAATCATAGTATCCTTTAAACAGGTCGAGCATACTATTAAGATTATAGTTTGCTTTTGTAATCCGGCTGTGCAAACCGGGGCATTCATCGAGGTAGTTGATCAATTGACTGATATAAGCATTATCCGAAACTACCGCCCTGTTTATATTCTGACTGGGGCTATCCTTAAAATACTTTTTAAACAAGAGTAATAGATAATTGCCTTCCTTTTGTATATAAAAATGATCCAGTCCATCCTTATCCCTGTAATAAAACAAGGATCTCTCCCCTACCATCAGCCCCTCTAAAAAAACCGTATCCGCTACGAAGTTATATTCAGGCGAGTAGCTCAGCTCGCTGATCCTGGTAGGCGTACGATCTACCTGGACAATAGCGCCGGCATAAAATTTCTCATCCACTAAAAAACTGCGTATGTCCAGCGCCGTATAAACGACATCGGCGCCATTCAGGGATTCCCGGAATATGATCTGTTTAGGAGCAGCTGTCCAGTCCCGGTAGTTAATATATCCCTTAACCGTATCGCCTTGCAGGCCGACAACGTAGCCGGGATCGAAGGTTTTCTGTCCATAAACCGGGGGAATAAGAGAAGAGATCAGGAGCAAAACAGTCAGGAGCAAGAGTGTTCTCACATCAATTTATATTTTTTAACAAAGCCGGCGCGATCAGACGCTAATCATTCAGAAAAGCCTGCCGGGCAAAACGCCTTAAGGTATTTTATAAAGTATCTTCTACAATGACCATTTAATAAGCGCTTTTAGCCTTAATAATAACCTCCTCGCTTCCAGTCTTGACCGCATAGGAAAATCCCTGGCGCAAGCAATAAGCGCCATATTCGCCTTTTTTATTCAAGGCCAGGAAGGCAACCTGGATACGTTTTGCTTTTTCAGGGCGGATCCTGACGATCCTTTCAATTGCTTGTTTACAGGCCGCCTCAGGGGAAGCGCCCTGCCGCATCAGTTCTACGATCAGGTGAGATCCGGCAATGCGGATCACTTCCTCTCCAACGCCTGTCGCAGTAGCCGCCCCTACCTCGTTGTCCACATATAACCCGGCGCCGATAATAGGAGAATCGCCCACCCGTCCATGCCGCTTATAGGCAAGGCCGCTGGTAGTACAGGCGCCGCTCAGGTTGCCGGAAGCGTCCAGGGCGATCATGCCGATCGTATCGTGATTATCCGGTCCGCCTGGCATCGGGTCCTTACCTATTTCAAAAAGTTTTTCCTCAATATTTACCTGGGGCGTATAGTTTGCCGTTTTTAACCATTCCCTCCATATCTTTTCAGCTTCGGGCGTGAGCAGGTTTTTCTTTTCAAAACCATTAGCTAAAGCAAATGCCAATGCGCCCTGCCCTACCATTTGAATATGGGGCGTTTTTTCCATCACCATACGCGCCACGGAAACCGCATGCACAACATGCTCCAGGAACATCACCGAACCGCAGTTAAAATTTTCGTCCATGATGCTGGCGTCAAGCGTAACCCTTCCCTCGCGATCAGGGAGACCGCCATAACCAACGCTGTGATTTTTGGGATCTGCCTCCGCTACCATAACGCCTTTCTCCACGGCATCCAAAGCGCGACCTCCCTTGCCCAGCGTTTCCCAGGCCCCGGCATTTGCCTCCTTGCCGAAACTCCAGGTAGACAAAACAACGGGCTTGTTCACCGAACCAGTCTTCATATTTGCCGGAGCCGCCAATAATTCTTTACCGGCGACGAAGGCTGCAGAACCAATAACAGAATGACGTAAAAATTTTCTTCTCGATGCCATATCAGGGTTTTGCGCCAAATTAATACTTTAAATTCAATCAGCGTTACAGACCTCCATCCCTAAACGCATTTTTCGAAAAAAATTTGCTTAAAGCAGATTCAGCGCTTTTTTGGAAAAAGATTTCCTGGCATTGATACGCTAAGCATAAAATTTGCAGGCATTTTATCGTTTTTCTAAAATATCATGCCGCGTAAGGATTGGCAGTTATTATTTTTTTTACGCGCAGTTTATATTTAAACCCTTCTTCAAGGCGCCGGCTAGCTTCTCGATGTTCGCATGGCTTTTACCTTTTTTATTTTCGGATCCTTTTGGAACCGCGTATATGCCTTGGTTTCCATTCCTACAACAGCAATCTTTCCATTGCTGTCGGCATGAATGCCAAAACCATAAGTTTTTGTCAATGGCGACGATCTCAGGCAAGGCTGTCCTTTCGAAAAAAATTGTTCTCTGGCCTTTTTGTATTCCGGTTTTGTCAAACCGTTCCTGTCCGCAAACACCCGGAAAAGCAGGTCGTCCGACGTGAATTTATACGGATCGTTCACAAGCAATGCATATTGCATTTCGGCAACGGTCTGTTTATCGGCTTTCGACGGCGGCTTGGTTCCGCAAGTCGCTTTGGTATCTTCTGCAACCTCGATAAAGGTATCGAAGTAATTGGTCGTATGTATTTTTTCCGTTGCCATTTAGTTCGTCGCGCTATGGTTGCCGCAGGGTTCCCGGTACTACTACAAATCGCCCGCTTACAGCCATCTTCTCACTCTTTTTTTATAGATTGTATATGCTTCTCCAAATTCAAGCGCCAAATATTTTTCCTCTTTTTTTATAACATATTCCTGAACAACCAGCAACAGCAAGGGAAACAGGATGATATTCCACCAGTTCCCGATAAAACAGGCTATCCCCAGGTATACAACAGACAGACCAACATACATTGGATTTCTGGTAACGCCATAAATACCCGTGGTTTGCAAGGATCTTGCCGGCTTGATCAGGATAACGGTATTCTTTGTCACGAAAAACTGCCGTAAACTTTTAAACAGGAAAAACAACGCGATCAACAAAAGAACTATGCCGGCGATCCTTGATCTCATCGTACGAAAAAATGCATCAGAAAGCGGCATTCTTTTCTGAATCATAACGGCGGCAATAAAGGTCAAAACATAAAGCAATGGCGGCGGGATGTACACCCCGGGCCCCTTTGACTTGTCAATTTCTGTTTTCATAATAATTTTATTATCAAGATAGAAGAAACAGTCTGTTTCAGGGGACTTCGTCAAACCCTATTCTATATATCATAACTGGGTCCCGACCGACCACATATTTCCTGAAAAATCTTTAAAGGTCGCCCTTCTGTCGGGATCGTTCTTGCCTTCTTTGGGTCGCTCGATGATTTCACAACCGGCATGTATCGCCTTGTCAAATATTTCATCAACATTGGAAACATAAACATGCATGACCATCGGAACAGCCGGGTATTTATCAGAAGCGTCCGCAAGCATGATTACCGAATCGTCAATTTGAATTTCAGCATGCATTATGCTTCCATCCGGCATATTGTAACGTCGCAACTCTTTCACGTCAAAAATTTTTTTCATCAGGTCAATGAATCGCTGTGCGCCATTAACGATAAAATATGGCGAAACGGAATTGTATCCCGCTGGTTTAAACTCCTTACTCATTTTGTTCAGGTTTATTTTCTCCTACAGTTTTCGCCTATGATAGCCGGTTCTCATACGGGGCACGATACTATTAAATTACAAAAACAATCCCGGAACCGGGACATTTAATCCGTTAACAATTACTATTCCAATCTGGCCGTCCGGAATTTCCCGGCGCAGGCTTCGGCGGAAGCGGGCGTTAAAAATGCCCGATGCCGGGTTTACGCAGTTTCTACATTCATAACTTCTTAGGGCGCCTGTTGCTTAAGGAGCGGAATTAAAATAACCGGGTATATGGATCATGTAGTATATTGAGCCCGGGTACGCATGAGAAAATAAAAACATAGCTTGAGCGCATCCCTAATGCAATCAATAAAATCATAAATCGTATGAGCTATACAGCAAACGCCGGGCGGTACCAGGAAATGGAATACCGGAGATGCGGAAAAAGCGGACTTAAACTACCCGCGGTATCGCTGGGCTTATGGCATAATTTCGGGCATATCGATAGCATAGAAAATGCCCGCAATATCCTCCGGCTGGCGTTTGACAACGGCATCACCCATTTCGACCTTGCCAATAATTACGGTCCGCCGCCGGGATCTGCTGAAGAAAACTTTGGGAAGATCTTTGCCTCGGATTTTAAACCGTACCGCGACGAACTGATCATCTCTACCAAGGCGGGATGGGCCATGTGGGACGGCCCTTATGGCGACTGGGGCTCTAAAAAATACCTCGTGGCCAGCCTTGATCAGAGCCTGAAGCGTATGGGACTGGAATATGTCGATATCTATTATCATCACCGCCCCGACCCCGAAACGCCGCTGGAAGAGACCATGGCCGCGCTCGACCTGATCGTCAGGCAGGGAAAAGCCCTCTATGTGGGCATCTCCAGCTATCAGCCCCGGGAAGCAGCCAGGGCTTTTGCTATATTGAAAGAACTGGGAACGCCCTGCCTTATTCATCAACCCCGGTATTCCCTGTTCGAAAGATGGATAGAAAACGGGCTACTGGACCTGCTGGAGCGTGAAGGCGTAGGATGCATCCCTTTTTCGCCCCTTGCCCAGGGCCTTTTAACCGATAAATACCTCAAGGGGATTCCCAAAGGTTCACGGGCAGCCAGCGGCCGCGGAAACGGAGCGCTGGAAGACAAGCAGATCACAGAGGCAAAACTGGAGAAGATAAAAAAGCTGGATGAGCTGGCGCAAGGCAGGGAGCAATCGCTGGCCCAGATGTCATTGGCCTGGGTATTAAAAGACCCAAGGGTGAGTTCCGTATTGGTCGGCGCCAGCAAGCCCGAACAGGTAGCCGACTCCCTTCAATGCCTTAAAAACTACCGGTTCAGCGAACAAGAACTTAAAACGATCGACGCAATCCTGCAATAATAATATCCCACTCTGAACCCGGATCATAAAAAAGCTGCATTGGGATAAATGCAGCTTTTTTATGGAGAAAACACCTCCTCTTACCTAATATTCTAGCTTCTTATCTTATGGCCGTAAACGGAATACCACCATATCACGATATAGCTGGGAATCAATATCCAATACGCCTGCCGCGGGCTAAACTCATCGGCCAGCCAGCCATAGAGCAGTGGTATCAAGGCGCCGCCGGCTATAGCCATGATCAAAAAGGAGGAACCGATCTTGGTAAATCTTCCGAGCCCTTCCAGGGCCAGGGGCCACATCGCAGGCCACATCAATGCATTGGCAAGGCCAAGCAGGGCAATGAACAAAACCGATATATAGCCATGCGTGAAAATAGCGGCCAGCGAAAAAACCAGGCCGACTATAGCCGATACCCGCAGGGCTTTCTCCTGCGTAAAATACTTCGGAATGCAAATGATCCCTACGATATACCCAACGATCATCGCTATAAGCGTACAGGTAGTAAAGAATTTAGCGGTAGTCAGGGCGATCCCCTGGGACGACCCGTACGCGATAATGCTATCCCCTGCCAGCACCTCAGCGCCAACATAAAGGAATAACGTCACCGCGCCCAATATCAAATGGGGGAACTGGAAAATACTTGTCTTGCTGCTGTTCTTTGCCGCCACTTCTTCGTCTTCATGGTCGGTATCGACTTCGGGTAATCCGGAATAATAGAGCAATATGGCCAGCAAGCTCAATACGGCAATAATGATGACATAAGGTACAATGACCTTTGACGCCAGCACGTTCAGTTCTGCCGCTCTTTCCATATCGGTCATGGTGGCTATACGCGCCGTAAGCCCATCGGCATCTTTCAGGGTCACCGCGCCCAGGATGATCGGGGCAAGGGCGCCGGCAAACTTGTTGCAAATCCCCATAATGCTGATTCGCTTTGCCGCTGTTTCCAAGGGGCCGATAATGGTAACATAGGGGTTAGAAGCGGTTTGCAGCAACGCCAGTCCTGTTCCCTGCACAAATAAGCCGATCAGGAATGTGGAATAGGTGCGGGTCATCGCCGCCGGAATAAACAGCAGGGCGCCTATGGCCATCACCAGCAGGCCGAGGGACATCCCCTTCTTAAAACCGACCTTTTTTAATATCCAGGCCGAGGGCACCGCCATAATAAAATAGGCGATATAAAAAGCAAATGCCACCAGGTAGGACTCAAAATTGTTTAACTCGCAGGCGATCTTCAGGTAAGGGATCAGCACGGCATTCAGCCAGGTGATAAACCCGAAGATAAAGAACAAGGCGCCAATAATGATAATGGGATTAAGCCCTTTGGAAGTTCCCGGGTTTTGTTGAGCGGAAACGGGGGCGGCGGTAGTATTTGTCATAGCTATAAATGTAAAAGAAATGCCCGGCAATAAAAAATTGCTATTTACGAAATCGTTTGCACGAGAAAAAATTTATAATCTCCGATAAATTCGGGGATTATAAATCAGTATTCCTTTTTTTTCCGGTAATTTTCAGTCGCAATCTTTAAAATTTAATACTATCCGGATGCTGGAAAAGGTTTTAGCGCAATATGGAATCGATCCCTCGAACGTGGAAGTGAAGCCCCATGGCAGCGGCCTGATCAATAATACCTGGAAGGTCTGTGGGCGCCCCGATTATATTTTACAAAGGATTAACCAACAAGTATTTAAAATCCCGGAGCATATTGCCGAGAACATCGCCAGGATCGGCGAATTCCTGCAAAATGCCCACCCCGACTACCTGTTTGTTTCGGCGGAGAAAACGCTCGACGGTAAAGAAATGGTAGTGATGGATAATCATTATTTCCGGCTTACTCCTTATGTGCCGGGCTCTCATACCATCGATGTCGCCGACAATCCCCAACAGGCTTTCGAAGCGGCCAAACAATTTGGGCTGTTTACCCGCAAGCTTTCGGATTTCCCCGCCGAATCGCTTAAAACCACCATTCCCGGCTTCCACGATCTTGCGCTACGGTACCGCCAGTTTGACGAGGCCTGCAAACAGGCAAGCCCCGAGCGTCTCAACATAGCGGCAGACGCTATTTCCTTTATCCGGGAACATGAGCATATCGTTACCCAGTTTAACGCCATACCATCTATAAAAGGTTTCAAGCTGCGCGTTACCCATCACGACACCAAGATCAGCAATGTACTTTTCGACGATCGCGAAAAAGGGTTATGCGTGATCGACCTGGACACCGTCATGCCGGGGTATTTCCTGAGCGATGTGGGAGACATGATGCGCACCTATTTATCGGCAGTGAGCGAAGAGGAAACCGATTTCAGCAAGATCAACGTGAGAGAGGAATATTTCAATGCCATTTTACAGGGATATCTCCAGGAAATGTCCGGAGAACTGAGCGGAGTGGAAATAGATCATTTTGTCTATGCCGGCAAGATGATCATCTACATGCAGGCGGTAAGGTTCCTGGCCGACTATCTCAACAATGATATCTACTACGGCGCGTCTTATGAGCTTCATAATTTCAACAGGGGCGTTAACCAGATCACCTTGTTGCAACGGTTAATGGACAAAGAAAAAGAATTTTCAAAGCTTCAGGCCGGTTTCCGGCTTTCCACAATTTGATAGCATGCCGCGCAGCAAAGCTTTGCCGGCTATTCACAAAAATCCCCGGCAAAAGCCGGGGAAGATCGTTTAATAAAAATCTGTTAGTTAGTTTAAACCGGGAGGATCTGTTCAACGGGTAAAGAGGTAAAGCCAATAGCCCGGCAAATATGATCCTTTTTTATACCCCCTGTTCGAAAACAGAATGGAAATATAAAGATTTGATCAATAATATGTACGAATAGTTAATAGGAAACACTTAGAGCAGAACGCTGATCATGGGAAAAAACCGCAGGCTATACTCGCGTTTTCTCAATTACCCAGCAGTCGTTGTGCATATTGCCGCAGACAATGACCAGTTGATCGTTATAGACGGCAAGCCCGGAAGCATGTCTTGCTTCAAAATCAGGAGGGGCATCAAACCTTGTCCATTCCCCATCTTTTGACATATGCCATATATCTGCCAGATTAGCTGCGTTGGTCCCGGCAACCATCCACAATTTATTGTCCCATACGCAAACATTCGCGTACTGGCGGCCAATCCAAGGGGCATCCTGTTCACGCGTCCAGGTGATGCCGTCAGGACTGCTGTAAACATGATTTGTCCAACGCCGGGCATCATCAGGATGACCATAATATCCGCCTCCGATCACCCATAATTTATTTGTGAAAGAAACAACAGCGCCCGAAATATTTTTACCTAAAAAATCAAGATCCCGTGCGATTTGACGCCAATCGACGCCATTAGCGCTCGACCATACGTCGGTCAGTCCCGCATCCGGGCCTAAATCGGCCTGACCGCCCAAAACAAACAATTGGTCATTGTGCGCGCAAGCTCCGTATAATAATCTCGACCCCACCGTTTCCCCGAGGTCTTCGTTTACGCAGACAAAATTTATTCCGTCCCTGCTTCGCCAGACATCAAAGACATCGTGAAGATGATCGCCTCCGAAAACATACAGATCCCCGTTAATCTTGCCTATGCCGAAAGTATGCCTTGGATGCCAGGGAGCATCCGGCATCTTTTCCCAAACCGATAGGTCTCCCGCGCTTCGATACACATCATTAAATGAGTCTTCCAACCAACCATTCCAGCCTCCATATGAATAAAGATGATCGCCCATCTGAATTGCCATATTACCATCCCTCAAAAAATCGGTAACCCGACTGCTTCTCTTGCTCATGGTATAAACAGTCGGGCCATCCGTTGTAAAATGCCAACTGTAATCGATCTTTTTACGGGTAACCGGCTGGCCTCTGTGAAAGGCAAAAACCCATGCGGAAACGGTGGCGATATAGGTACTATACGGTTCGAGACTGGCAGATGGCAAAAAGACAATGGAGGTATCTGTGATGTCTTCCATGCCCTGAACAATATTGCCGTCTTTGCGAAGCGTGAAGTCGATATACCTGATCTTAAACGCCTTGGCGCTTTTATTACGGGATATCCTTATCTTACTCTCAGGATCGGTACGCTCATCACCATCTGAAGGCGTAATGATCAGTTCGGCAGGAGGCTCCATCGAAGGGATGGCGGGAGCAGTTGAGGAGGGTGCATCAACATTTTTCCGGCAGCCCGTCATCATGACCGCGACCAGTAAAATCATACAAAAATGCGGGGAAAGAAGTCCCGCAAAAGATCTATCTGCATTAACCATCATATTCTTTTTCTGATCAAACAACACGGGGTTAAAGAGAAACCTTTTGCCATAGATCATACAGGCTCTCTTAACATCCTACTGATATGCTAACACCTACAGCGGGATAATATTATATCGCCTATATATTGGTTCCTTTATTCCTGGCAACAAAACCTGTGCCTTTTATGAGCGAGAGCGCTTTTTTATATTCAATAGAAAATAAAAAATACAAAAACACTAAAACGAGCGCCGCCAGACCGAGCAATTGTAGGACAAGATTCAGATACATGCTTTCCGCTAAGGGAAAATGAACGGCCATCAGGGAAAGGAGAAAGAAAAAGACAAATACGAACCCGTCTTTGAAGTAAGCAAAGGGAATGTTATAATATTTCCGCGACAACCAATACCCTACGACGACGATCAGCAAATGACCGATCAAGGAAGCTGAAGTGGCTCCGTATTGAAGATAACGATGGGTAAAAACAATATTCAGGACCAATACGGCGGCGAATCCGACGAATAAACTAAAGGCGCTTAAAAAAGATTTTTTTGCGTACACCGTTCCCAGATTGCTGAAATTAATAAGGCTTAAGGGAATTGCGGCAAACAATAACAAGGGCGTAACTTTTTCTGCGCCTGCATATTTTGCGCCGCCCAGGAACTGGATGATCAATGGAGAAGAGATACTTATAGCGCAGGCGACCACCGCGATAGCAAAAGTATAGGCGCTCTGCAGGCGGGCAAAAAAAGCAGGCGCCCCTTTCTTATTCCAGATACTGAAGGCCATGGGTCCGAAAGCCATGTCAAAGGCCGTAGTTACCAAAGAGATCAGGGTTGCGATCCGTACAGAGAAATTATACAATCCATATGCTTCATCGTCAAGGAAGCGGGTAAGAAAAACCCTGTCGAGATAGGTTCTGGATGATCCGAAAAGAAAAACCAACATCCAGGGAAAGCCATATTTCAGCAATGAGATCATCAAGGGCCGGTTAAAATAAAACCTGAGATAACCGGACGCGAGAAAGATGGAAACCAGCGCAACTACAAACTGGCTCCAGAACAATACTTGGAATACGTAGATAAAGCTAACCTTGCGGGCGAATATCAGTGGGATCAATAACAGCAGCACGGCGCCCCCCGAATTGATCAGGAATTTTGTTTTTTCGCGCTTCCATTTAAACCAGCTTAAAAAAAATCCGTTCAACGCCACGGCCGGAACGCTTAACAACGCATAAGGCGCGGCGCCGCGATAATCCTGCGGAATATCCAATATATTCAATAACACAGAAGGAAATAATGAAAATACCGCAATGCATAGCAGGCTCAGCGCGAGAATGAAATAAAATGCAGAGGAAAACAGGCTTTGGTGATATTTTTTATCTTCCGAATCATAAAAATATCTCGCTACAGCGCTGTCCAGGCCCAATATCAATAAGCCTCCGACAAAATTATAAAAGATAACATAGTTAGAATAATACCCGAACTCGCTGACCGTAAGCGCATGGGCAATGATCGGCAGGATGATGATCTGGAGGAATCTGGAAACTCCATATCCGATTCCATATACCAGGGAATCTTTTCCTAAACTTTTTATCCATCCTCCCATCAGTTCAGTTTAAAAATATCTTTTAGATCATTCTTAAAATTATTGATATAGATCCCGGATCCCGACTTTATGGAGTGGAATTCGAGCGCCCATTTCAACGAAAGCGCCCCCTGCCGCCGGCATTTTTCTCTATCAAAATAGAACTCGGCGATCAGATCGGCGATTTGCGCAGGCTCCCGGGCAGAAACAATCGGATGCCAGGGATATAACTGTTTCATCACATCCTCGTTTACATAACAAAAAACCGGCTTTTGGCAGGCCATCCCTTCGACAACAATAGAACCAAACCACCCTGTGGCAAACTCATCGGCAACGATATCCGATACCGAATAGAAGTTAACCAGTTCCTTACGGGGGAATCCCTCGGGACTGGGCGGCTTAAGCCAAACAATATTGTTTTCAATGCCAAGGTCCTGAATGATCTTTTTTGCCTTGGGGATATCGGGAGAAGAGACGCGATCGGGCATGGCAATACAAACGTCCGTCGCCTTATATTTGTCTATGAATATAGCCAATCCCTTTAATAAATTATCATTGCCCTTCCATTGGCCCGAATGGACGCTGGCCACTGATTCATCCAGGTTTATTCTTGAGGGATGGAAGATGATAAACTTATAAGGAGCCAGCAGGCCCCTGTTATAAGCGTCAATCTCATTAAGCGCGTTCTCATTAAAAGCAATAAGATCCGTATTCATCAGAATAGGGAAATAACAATTACTGATCCGTTCAGGCGCCACTTTCAATTCCTGCAACGCATTAGCGAAAGGGAAAAACGGCTGGCAAAGAATCTTTGTGCAGTTCCTTATACCTCTTCGCTGCAGCCAGCCAAAATACTCCCATTTTGCCCTATCCGCCAGGTTTTTAAAGTTGTGACGGAATTTCGATGGAAAAGGCAACTGCGTAAGATCGCCGCCGGTGGCATAAAAAAGCGTTTTCGTCTTAAGAAAAGGAGACAACATTACGCCAAACTCGGACAAAAACACAATATCATACTTGTTCAACTCATTGATAAACGTTCTGTCCAGCCGCTTAAAAAAAGGCACCGGATCCCATTTTTCTGAAAAATGTATCCAATCGGGATAGTTGTCTTTTAACCGGGGATCGTCGCTTTCAGGCCTGTTCTGCATATCTGCTTTATGATTCAAATAAAGGTGAGCGTCTATCCCCATAACGCTTCTCAACGCCTTTGCCAGCGTATAAAAATTATTGCAGATATTCCCGTAGAACGCTATTCTCAT
>DEHV01000067.1:37782-97867 GCA_002352105.1 Chitinophagaceae bacterium UBA2791
CTACCGCGTCGACATCTGTTTTTTGAACGCCATCGGCGATATGGACATGGTATTTACCCCATATATTTTTCTTTACGTCTATTGATGCGATCACCGCCTGCGCGCCAAAATGATTTGCCAGCGCCGTGATCAGGCCGGGATTATGGAAAGCCTGCGTGTTGATCACCACTTTTTCAAAGCCTGTGGACATAATGGACTTGGCGGTTTCAATATCCTTTATGCCCCCGCCATACGAGAGCGGCATAAAGCACTCATTGGCGATCTGTTGCAGGATCTCCATATTGGGCGCCCTGTTCTCAACGGTAGCCCTGATATCCAGAAAACACAATTCATCCACTTCCAGCTCATTAAAGATGCGGACGGTATTGATCGGATCCCCGATATAAGAAGGGTCCTTAAATTTAACCGTTTTGACAAGGCTATCGCCGATCAGTTGAAGGCAGGGGATAACTCTGGTTTTAAGCATTATAATCGGGAAAAGTTTTCAAGTAGTTTCATCCCGAACTTATGACTTTTTTCAGGATGAAATTGCGCTCCGTAAATATTGTTATGCTGAATCACCGAATGAAACTCATGTCCATAATGGGTTGTCATTAATACATCTGCAGGATCATCGGCCATTACATAATAAGAATGGACAAAATAAAATCGGGGCTCCTCCGGCAGGTCCCGCGTCAATTCGCTTTTATTGACCTCGTTGACCCTGTTCCAACCCATATGAGGGACCTTTAACGAGCTATCCTGGGGAAAATTAAAGCGGATGGTCCGCGCGCTGACCCAACCAAGCCCCGGAAGCTTTCCTTCTTCGCTGCTCCGGCTAAGCAGCTGCATGCCGAGGCAGATCCCCAGCACAGGCGTTTTATCCTCCACGACCTTTTTGTTCAATATGTCGAGGATGCCCGATTCGGCTATTCTTGTCATGGCTGCGTCGAAAGCGCCTACTCCCGGCAATAACAGCTTGGAAGCCGAAGCAATCTTCCCGATATCGCCGGTGATCTGGGAAGCGGCTCCTATCCTTTTAAACATATTTTGGATAGAACCGAGGTTCCCCATTCCGTAATCTATAATAGTAATCATGTCGACTTAATAGGAAAACAGTATTTCAAATAAAAACTATGCGGAACCAAATGCGCTTTCATCAGTACATAGAAAAAAGGACGAAGCGCTTCAAACCTTTTCTTATATGTTTTATAATCGGTCCAGTATTTTGGCGGCTGCGACATGATCCGCTGAAACTCTTCTTCGCTAAACCCTAAGCGTTTTTTGAAATATTCCAGCAGCTCCGGCTCCAGGTACGGAGGTTTGTTGTAATATTCGTCGATTGCTTCTTCCCTCGATATCTTTCCCGATCTTACGGATGCGCTCAGGCTGTTATTCCGGTAATCGATATGAAATTTTTTAGGAAAATAATAACTGTGATTAAAAGCAGTCATCCTGTTTTCCAAATGATGCCCGCCGTAATATTGCCACCCGAATTCTTTTTCGAGGAAGGGCCGCGCTTCCTCCTTGGAGTATTTAATGTACCAGAATGGTCTTATTTTCTTAATCCTTTTCAGCGCTATCCATTTTATAAATGTCCAGAACGGCATGTTCGGAAAGGTTTTCATTTTCATTTTCCCGAATCTTTTATGGATGTCTGATATGTATTTCCCGTCGAAATAGTTTTTGCCCAATGGCGTTATTCCCTCCGTAATAAAGGAATGCCCTTCGAGTATGTATTTCAGCCCATACTTGTCGGCCGCCCTGTAAAGCGTTTCTGCCAGCGCAAGATCCGTCGGCGCGTCGATCTCAGGAACGCCGGCCATAAAGAACGAACGATAGATATCGTCCATCTCTTTGTTATTCGTCACATGCGTGTATAGGTCCACTTTCAGCGAAGTGAGCACCTTGCGAATATTTTCCGTGGCGATCGCCGTATTCCAGGTATTGTCGTAATGTACGGCAAGCGGCCTCAACCCATGCTGTATCGCCCAGTATACCATATAGGACGAATCCGTTCCGCCGCTGACGCCAATAACGCAATCGTATTTTTTTCCTTTCCCTGCCTTTTTGATCTCATCCACGACCCGCAGAAACCTGCTTTCCCCTTCAGGTTTTCCTGTCTGGTACTCGGCCGCGAGCGCGTCGATCATGTGGCAGTAATTACATACGCCATTCTCGTCAAAAGAAATAGAAGGCACCGTCTCGTCGTAGATACAACGGGCGCATATCTGTTTTTGAACCGTCTGCCCAGCAGACCCGCCTTTTTCCTGCTCTATTGCTGAAACAACTGACATGATCATTGTTTTTTTAGGAACCTGCCCGAATAGCAAGCTTCTTCCTGGTGAAAAAAACTTATTTCAAGGCGGTAGTCCTTTACCATTTGCAAAAACTCTTCCTTAGAGAACCGCCGGGCATTACTCGGCGCATACCAGTCGTAATTGGTGCTCCTGCTAAGGTCGTATCCCCAATCTTCCTTCCAGAAACATTTCAGGAAATTCCAGTAGATGAACCGCTGGATATCGTAGCGCCCTCCCTTGATGCCCAGCAGCGGGATATCTGGCGCCTCGAACGATACATTTAGTTCAGATAAACGTTTACCCAACTCGGTTAATTGTTCCGCGAAAGCCCACATTTCCTCGCTGCTCACCTCGTGGGTCGCTTTCCGGAAATAATCATCCACCAGCTCCCGGGGCAGGGCTTTCTTGGAATACACATAGCAGGCGAACTCCCCTCCCGCTGCCGTAACGTCGGCAAGATGCGAAAAGGTCTTTTCCGGATCTTCAGTATGCATGATCACTTGATCGCAGACCACAAAGTCGACGCTGCCCGGCCTGAGCCCCGTGTCGGCAATATCGCCTTTAATAAAATAAAGGTTAGTAAGCTGTCCGAAATTTTTGGCCGCAAGCGCAACCGCATCCGAGATATCGATGCCAATCACCAGGCTATCGGGCGCCAGACGGGCAAAGAGGGCTGCTTTGTAACCGAGGCCGCACCCCGTATCGATGATTACTTTTTTTGTTTGCAGATACTGTTTAAGCGTTTCTTCCGATTCGAATCCGTACAACGACAGAAACCAATCGTACTGGAACGCATAGAGCTTATCAATATGCTGATACTGTTCGGCCTCGGTCCATTTATCGCTGAATATCTTCTCCGTCTGGGCCTGGTTGGACGCCAAGGCGCCAGCCGCGCCCTCTACCCGGATCATGTTGCCGGTCACTGAAACCGGCGAACTGAATAACTGTTGTATTTTTTTCTCCATATATCAGTCAATTAAGCGTGCAGGCGACCCGGCGATCCTGCTGTTTTCCGGAAAAGAGCGGTTTACGAAGCTGTTGGCGCCGATAACGGAGCCGCTGCCGATCTCGACGCCTTTCACAATGATCGCATTGGGGCCTATATAACAGTTATTGCCGATCCGTGTAGCGGCATACTGGTAAGGCTTCTCGCCCCCCGACACCGCCCAGTCCACGCTATCGTGCGAATAGATCTGCACGCCGGCCGAAATGCTGCAATTGCCGCCGATCTCGAGACCGCCGGAACCGTCCAAAACGGTGTAGGGACCTACCCAGGTATCGCGCCCCACGGTCACCCGCCCGAATATACAACAGCTATCGTATACGGAGGCGCCTTCGCCGAACCCAAGCTGCCTGGCTCTTTGCCAGCGGTCGGACAGCAGCTCGTTCAGCGGAAGCGAACGTTGAAAGTTTTCCAGCATGCCCTGGTCAAGCGCCTGCCGGAGTTGGTCGATGAGCCGATAGAGGTCTGCCAGCTCGGGACGATCGCGGAATAATTTCTCTTTGTCCACTAGTTGATACGTTCTCCGTTTAAAAAAATGCGGCACCACCATTCAAAATTCATCAGGCTCCACAATAATAGCCGGTGGTTTATTTTCTTTTCAATATGTTCATTCACCATATCGGCAATAAATTGCTGGCTGATAAACTCCGAGCTCACCGTTTTCTTATTCAGCAGCAGTTCCTTTACATACTCCGCATTTTCTCCCCTGTACCAGCTTTCATCCGGCGCGGAAAATCCTTGTTTTTTCCGGTTGATGATCTTTTTCGGCAGCACGTCTTCCATCGCTTTCCTGAGCACATTCTTGCCGTCGTTAAATTCGGTATATAAGGAGCGTTTGTCTCGAAATTCATTCTCATTGACGCGCTTCATCTCCTCCAGGTTTCCCAGTTTATACCGAACGGGGATCTTTTGGGCAAAATTCACCAGGTCGTTGTCCAGAAAGGGAAAACGCTCCTCGAGTCCGTTGGCCATGGACAATTTATCGCCCACAAGCAATAGCCCGGGAAGAAAGGTCTTGATCTCAAAATACAAAGAGTTATTAATATGGTTCTCGGGCGTGTCATAGCTAAGTTTATGATTAAACAAAAACACCTTTTCAAATATTGCGCGCGGTTCGTTAAGATCAATTTTTTTCAGTACGTTATCTGTAAAAAGACTGGCGAACTGTCCTGCCGGTACCATCCGTTGCCAGAAGTCGTAGTATTGATTGAAAAAATCTTTCTGGCTCAGCGATTTGAAGATACGGTAATACCGCCAGGGATATCCGCCGAAAAGCTCGTCGCCGCCGGTTCCCTGCAAACAAACTTTCACAAATTTTGACGCCAGCCTGGATATATAATAATTAGGATACGACATGCCCACCTTCAGGTCTTCCAGGTGCCATACCAGGCGCGGCAGCGACCAGCTGAGGTCGCCCGCATTCATTACCTGCTCGTAGTGTTCCGATTTGATGAAGTTTGCAGTTAACTCGGCGTCTCTTCTTTCATCATAATTGGCCTCCACGCCGGTGACCTCGCTCATATCAAACCCACAGGTGAACGTAAACAAGCGATCGGTATGCTTAGCCGCAATCACGGCAATAGATCCGGAATCCATCCCGCCGGAGAGATAGCTGCCCACGGGGGTATCCGCCACCATCTGCCTGGCCACAGCCCTCGAAAACAAGCGGTTGGTTTCCATACGCGCCTCTTCAAAGCCCATTTTTTCATCGGGCTCCGAGAAATCATAATCCCACCACGAACGATGCTGCACTTCGGTCGATAAAACATTGACGCATACCGTATTGGCCTGGGGGAGCATATAAACGCCCTCAAACAAGGTCTGGTAAGTGAACTGATTCTGAAAAGTAAAATATTCGTTCAGCGATCCATAGTTTAGCCCAATGCTAAAGGAAGGATGCGAAAAAAAAGCCTTTATTTCCGAAGCAAACAGCAAAACGCCATTCTTCATATAATAATAAAGCGGTTTAACGCCATAGCGATCGCGGCTTAACCAGAGCTCCCTGGTTTTGCTATTCCAGGCGCCTACTGCAAACATACCATTCAACCGCTCAAAAAATGCGGGGCCATACGCAGCCAATCCTTCTGCAATCACTTCCGTATCGCCGGTAGACACAAAAGCATGTCCGCGGGCCTGCAATTGCCTTTTTAATTCATGGAAATTATAGATGCAGCCATTAAACACGATCACCCATTCCCCGTTCTTTGACGACATGGGCTGGGCGCCTTTGGGAGAGATATCCAGAATAGCCAGGCGCCGGTGACCTAACGCAATGTTCTCATTTACATACACGTCCTCGCCATCCGGCCCCCGATGAGCCAACGCCCGCGTCATCCGTTTGATCTGGTTATCGGAAACGGCGGCGCCATTCAAATGGAATATTCCGGCTATGCCACACAAAGCTTATAAGGATTTTAATGCGCGTATAATATAGTCAAAATCTTCTTTTGACATTCTGTTGTGCAAGGGGATCGCCATCGAATACTGATCGGCCGCAAAAGCGCCTGGAAAATCTTCCGGCTTAAACCCATATTTTTCAACGTAAGCGCCCAGCATATGCACGGCATGGGTGCCGGGTCTTGTGCTGATGCCTTTTTGCTGCAGGATCTCCATGATCTCATTGCGGGTTCCAGGCGACTTAGACTCGTCCACAAAGGTTACATAGCTCTGCCATCCGTGCGTATATCCTTCGGGTACTGCCGGCGTCCGCAGCCAGCCGACCTCCTGCAATTGATCGGTATAATACCGGGCCCACCGGTTTCTTTCCTCGATAAATCCCTGCAATTTTTTCAATTGCACCAGGCCGACCGCGCCCTGGAGATCGGTCATCCGGTAGTTGAAGCCAATAACGTCAAACGCGGCAAGCAGATAGGGTTTCGCTCCATGATGCCGCTGCTCTTCTGAAATGGACGCGCCATGATTCCGAAGCATATCCAGATGCGCGGCAATGGCTTCATCATTCGTAGTCAGCATGCCGCCTTCGCCGCAGGTAACCGATTTACGCGGGTGAAAGGAAAAACAGCCGATATCTCCCAGGCTGCCGGCGGGTCTGCCATGCAGGGAAGCCCCGGCCGCGCAGGCGCCGTCTTCCACGATCTTTAACCGCGGAAAGTTCTTTTTGATATATTCGACGTCGGCGCAGAGTCCGAATAAATGAACAGGGATAATAGCTTTTGTTCTGGGAGTCAGTTTATCCTTCAGTTGACGGAGGTCGAGGTTGAAGGTGTTAATGTCGATATCTATAAAAACAGGAGTAGCGCCGCAATACAGCACGGCGTTAGCGGTTGCCACCCAGGTAAAAGCCGGAACGATCACTTCATCGCCTTCTCCCACCCCGCAGGCCAATAGCGCCAGATGTAGCGCAGTAGTGCAGTTTGACACCGCCAGCGCTTTTTTTACCTGGTGCATCTCCGCAAACAGGTCTTCAAACTGTTTCACTTTAGGACCCTGGGTGAGCCATCCGTTTTGAATAGGCTCTTTCACCGCCAGCCATTCCTCTTCGCCCATTGAAGGAATGGCAATTGGAATATTTCGTTTTTCCATTAAGATATAAGATTGGTTTTATTAATTAAAGCTACCTGTTCTTCTCCAATTGATCAAACGCTGGAGACCTGTTTCCAGATCGTAGGTATATTTAAATCCGATTTCATTCTCCGCTTTTACCGGCGAACCGATCCTGTTCTTCACCAGGGCCCTGGCATCATCCGCGCTATACGGCTTATAGATCACTTCCAGGTCGGACCTTGTCAGTCGTAAGATCGTATCGCAGAGGTCGCGGATGGAGGTCTGTATACCCGTTCCGACATTATAAAATCCGAAGGGCGTATCGCTCGTCAATGCGTCAATATTACATTTCGCCACATCTTCCACATATATAAAATCATAGGCCTGGCTGCCGTCGCCATTGATCACCGGCGGCTCATTGGCGGCGATCTTATTCAGCATGATCGGAACAACGCCCGTATACACCGCCGTCTGGTCCTGACCCGGGCCATATACATTCATGTAACGCAGCCCGATTATCTGTAACCCGTAACGGTCGTTAAAAGCTGTGCACATGGCTTCGCCGGCAATTTTTGTGGCGCCGTAGAAATTCTTATTGTTATAGGGATGGCTTTCCGTCATAGGGATTTCCACCGCGTCGCCGTAAACAGAAGCAGAAGACGAATAAATAAGCTTTTTCACCTGGTTTTTTACGCAGGCTTCCAGCACATTGAATGTGCCTTCTATATTCACAGCAAAAGCAGTGCGCGGGTAATCCTTGCAATGCAATAACCACATCGCCGCGAGGTGAAAAACATAATCGACCCCCTTCATGGCGTCGTCGAGCAGGTCGATATCTCGTATATCCCCCCCGTTTTCATACAAATGGCAACGGGGATCTTTAAGGGAATCTTCAATATTGCTCATTTTACCCCGGGCAAAATTATCGTAAATGACAAGGTCTTTTACGTCGTGCTTCAACAACTCCCTTACCACAAAACCTCCGATAAAGCCTGCTCCCCCGATAACCAATACCTTACTGTTTTCTAATTTCATACGTACAATGTGTTTTTTCAATAGTTGGATAAAATCTTACCGCTCAGCTCTCATATTTGACGGGTATGCCCGGTTTCATCTTACATTATAAGGCGAACGGATGCGTTGCCAATGGCTTGCCGGCAAACGGATGAAAATCGCCTTTCAGGCCCTCAGGCTCCCGCGTTCTGATATCATGGACCAGCTCAATGGAAGGCAGGGCTTCTATCAGTCCAAACCCGCCTCCCTGTAAAATGTTTTCATAACTCTTGGTATGAAGATCCTTAAACCCGTCGCTGAATTCAATTTCCGCCCCTTCCATGGTCAAAGAACGGTAAGTGCGCTGTCCTTTTTCTCTAACTGAGGGCGGAAGGGTGTCTTCATTTATGCTCAGGAACCACCGGACCCTCGCCCGCTCCAATTGCAGAAAACCGGCGGCGCGATCGTGCGTATGGATATGGATGGTATTTTGCTTCGCTTTTCCAAAGATCCAGATCAGCATATCAAAAAAATGGATCCCTATATTAGTGGCTATGCCGCCGGATTTGCCGATATCCCCCTTCCAACTGGTAAAATACCAATTCCCTCTCGATGTAATATAAGCCAGGTCGACATCGAAGATCTTAGAGGGATCGGCGTTGGCAACTTTTTCCTTTAAAGCAATAATATCGGGATGAAGACGCAGCTGAAGGATATTATATACGTTCTTACCCGTTTCCCGCTGCAACTGGTCGAGGGCTTCAACATTCCAGGGGTTCAATACCAGGGGTTTTTCGCAAATCACTGAAGCGTCGTGCCGCAGGCCGAAACGAATATGGGAGTCATGCAGATAGTTGGGCGAGCAGATGGACAGGTAATCTATTTTCTTCCCTGTCCTTTTTAGTTTTTCGATATGCCGGTCAAAACGTTCGAATTCCACAAAAAAGCTGGCTTCCGGAAAATAGCTGTCCATAATCCCCACCGAATCGAATTTGTCCAAAGCAGCCACCACTTTGTTCCCGGTTTCCTTAATCGCCTTGAAATGACGGGGGGCAATAAAGCCGGCAGCCCCGATTAATACAAAGTCTTTCATTAAACGTATCTTCCTTATATTCTTTTATAAAGGGTAAAATCGATCGAAATACAAACCACGACCGTTGATCATTATTATAACGCAAAGGCCAACCCCGGGATTATCCAACGCGCTTCATTTATCAGGGCCAAGCCGGTTAAGCGTTGCGCCTCGCCGCAAACTCACCCGCGCCCAACCTCCCACAATCAAAGATAGGAAGAGTTGGGGTTTGTAAAATCATAAATAAGAATAAGCCTCAGGCATGCTAAAAACGGGATTTCTCCGTTAGTAGTATTATCCGAAATTTCTTTCCGTACCTGCAAAATACCAATGCCTCATCGGGTCATCCCTGCATACAGGAATGAGGGTTCAGGCGTCCGGCCCTAAAACGAACAGAAACCTCGCTCAAATGCTTGAAGAATGGAGGGAATACATACATTTGCACACATCCGGCCTGCGCCGGGATGCAACGACCCGAGCGGTCGAAAAATCTAATTAGACTGACTATGGAACCCAAAAAAACATCCTTTACCGAGCAGCACTCGGATTCCGACGCTTATATTGGCCTCCTCTTGTATAAAACCGGCAAATCGGTAAAAAATTTTATGCTTTGGATGATCGGAGGCCTATCCTCCCTGGGAAAGGCCTTATTGGCGCTTGTCGTCTTTTTGGTGAGAAATATCTTCTGGCTTCTGCTGGGCGCAGGCATCGGTCTCGGTTATGGCGCCTACCTGGTCAACCAACAGGGAGCAAAGTACTCTTCCGAGATGAGCGTAAAAACGAACTTTAACAGTTCAAGAACCTTGTACAATACGGTTAGCTTTCTGAATGCACTGATCACTAACCAGAAAACGGACGAGCTGAGCGCTATTTTTAAAATCACTCCGGAAGAAAGCAAACAACTGCTGAATTTCACCGCCGAGCCGATCAAATCTGAGATCATCGCGTCGGAGATATACAAAGAACGGTTCTTAGACCATGACCGATCGACTAAAATAAGGCAGGATACTTTCTGGGTAAAAACGCTAAAATATAGCAACTTTAAGCTTTCGCTTACGCCCTACGATTTCCCCTATCATAAGATCACTGCCGTCGCAACCAATCCATTTATCTTCGGCAAGCTTCAGAACGGGATACAGGAATACGTATCCAATAATGAATTGCTGAAAAAGATCAGGGACAACCAGACAGCTTACAACGAGCATAAAAGAAAGATGATCGTTTCTGCTATTGAAAAACTGGACACTTTAAGACAAGCTTATAACCAACGGATACAAAGCGGACACCCCGCCTCTTCACCTGGCAATAGCCAAATCAATGTAACGCAACCGCTACCCGAGATCAAAACTCCCGAACTGGCATTATACGATGAGATGCTGGGGCTTAGCGATGAACTAAAAAGGTTTAATAACCAATCTTCGGCAGAGACCAATATCATTGAAGTTTTTTATCCCTTCAATCCGGTGGGTCAAAAAGTATCCTTTTTCAGGCAAAATATAGCCGCTTATTCCTTTTATGGTTTCTGCTTAAGTCTACTTATTCTTCTCAGCATTGGCTTACGGCGCGCCATTAGGGCCGCCGCTCCGAAGCAAGCCGCTAAAAGCGCCGCCAATAATACAGATGCCATATGATAATATGATAAGCAGGCGGCTTATCAAAGCGTTACAGAAAAATGCGATATTAATAAAGTGACGAAAGATTATATTCAGCTTTATAAACAAATAACAAACGCGGCTTGAAAAAGAAGAAAAATCTTTTATTGCTCATTAACCAGCTTCATAGCGGGGGCGCCGAAAAAGTAATGGCAAGCCTAAGCGTTGAATTTTCGGCTTTTTACAATATAACGCTCGTCATCTTTAACGATCCGGGAAAAATAGATTTTCCATATAATGGCGAGCTAATCGCTATCCCCCTCCCCTATTCTTCGGATACGCATCACAATAACCCGTTTAAAAGAGGCATAAGATTTTTTTATCTCATCAGGAAGCTTAGAAAAATAAAAAAACAAAAAAATATAGACGTATCTATTAGCTTCTTAGAAGCGGCCAACATAGTAAATATACTTTCGTCAACTCGCGAGAAACTGATACTTAGCGTTCGAAGCTACCTAAGCCTTGAATTTAAAAACGACAGGAGACTTAGTATTTTCGGAACCTTTATCCGCTTTTTATATAACAGATCAAAATATATCGTAGCCCCCACGGAGCGCATTAAATCCGACCTTGTCGATAACTTTGGAGTATCCGGCAAAAACATTAAAACCATCTATAATTTCTCAGATGCGGAATGGATACGTAAAAGCATGTCTGAACCTATTGACCCCAACATTCTGGAAATAATGGAAAATCATCCTGTGCTGGCGAGCGTAGGAAGGATGACCAACGCCAAGGCCCAATGGCTGTTACTTCCGGTATTGAAACAAATAAAGAAAGCAGTCCCTCGCATTAAACTTATCCTGTTGGGAGACGGCCCTCTTCGGCCAACGCTCATCAGCAGGGCAGAGCAGTTGGACTTAAAGATCTACCAGCATGGAACAGACCAGCCGACCAGGGAAAACCTTGCTTCCGCCGATATTCTCCTGATGGGTTTCCAGAAGCCGTTTCCCTATCTTTCTAAAAGCCGGCTATTTCTAATGTCATCTGTCTATGAAGGCTTCCCCAATGTGCTCATTGAAGCAATGTTATGCGGGCTTCCTATCATATCTTCAGACTGTTCTTCCGGTCCGCGTGAAATTCTAAGCCCTGATTCAGATATGAATGCTCCTCATACCAAAGAATTGGAGTACGCGCCATATGGCATACTTACTTCCGTGTGCGACAGCCCCGAAAAGGAAGAGTTATATGTTTGCCAGGCGGCTACAGCGGCAATCGACCTTATTAACGATCATCAAAAAAGAGAACTTTATGCAGAGCAATCTCTCAAAAGAGCCGCGGACTATGAGAAGAAAAATATCATTCAGCAATGGNNGTTGATTTTTGATAATGCCGTTATGAAAAAAGGCGTCATAGGAAAGCTCAAAGCAGGCATTAGTTCGGTATATAATATTAACTCCGCAAAAACACTGAAGAAAGCAATAAAGGAATTTGGGCCTGATATCATCCACGTTCACAATTTTTTCTTCACGGCTTCGCCTTCGGTCATTATAGAAGCAAACCGTCAAAAAACGCCTATTGTAGTTACCTTACACAACTTCAGACTAGTTTGCGCCAACTCCTTATTGTTGCGCAACAATAAGGTTTGCGAGCTTTGCGTGTCGCACGATTTCCCCTGGTATGGCGTGAAATATAAATGTTATCACGATTCAGCTCTTCAAAGCGCTATGGTAGGCGCTATGGCCGCCGTTCACAAATGGGCCGGAACCTGGAAAAACAAAGTAGACGCTTTTATCGCTCCTGCAGATTTCATAAGACAAAAGCTGGCTCATTCTTCCCTTCATGTCGCCGTTGAAAAGATAAAAATAAAACGGCATTTCATCAACGACCCGGGCGCGGGCCCGCCGCAATCCAGAGAATCCTATTACCTTTTTATCGGCAGGCTTTCAGCAGAGAAAGGAGTCGATGTTCTATTGGAAGCCTGGAAAGACATGAATGAAGACAAACTGGTTATTGCAGGAGACGGACCAGAACAACAAAAGCTCCATCAAAAATACGGCCATTTAAAAAACGTTGAATTTGTTGGGAAAAAAACCCGAGAGGAAGTTTTACTATTAATGAAAGCATGCAGGGCGCTGATCTTCCCCTCCATTTGTTATGAAGGGCTGCCTCTTACTATCATTGAAGCATTTTCCACAGGCGCCCCTGTAATTGGTTCAGATATGGGGGCTATGAAAGAAATGATCCGGCATGGCGAAAATGGGCTTTTGTTTACCCCCGGCGACCCTGCCAGCTTAAAAAAATCGGTAATGCGGTTTAACAAATACCTCGCCGATAACGACTATTCTCCGTACGCCCATGCAAGAAATAGTTACCTTCAATTATATCATCCTGAAATAGGCTATGATGCTATTATCCAGATTTATCATGAAGTGATCAATAAAGCTACAGGCGGCATACAATATGAATGAAGTCAGTTCCATAGTTAAAAAAGACAGGATGGCATCACGAAGATCAAATTCCATCGTCTTACTGCTGGCCATCTCCATGATCATTGGAACCTTTCTGCGAATCTCGCTTTTGGCGATTTATCCATTGCTGGCCTTGTTTATAGCCGCTTTTTTTAAATTCAGAGCGAGCAGCTCCATGCTCCTCGCGGCAATGTTTGTAGGAATAAGTTTTATATTTTCACTGTATCCCAACATTTTTCTAAAATACAAGCTTCTCTCGCTTTATTATATGTTGCCGTTGCTGCTGTTGTTGTTTGCGCAGCCTGCCGTAGAAAAAGACAATCAGCCCGGATCCTTAAACATTTTTTTCAGATGCCTGACTTTTGTGGGGTTGATAAATAATATTATAGGCCTGTTCCAGGTAATTAAAAATCCTCAGTCAGACGATAGTTTTATGGGACTGTATACTGACTTTTCAGTTTCCCTCAACGGCCTCGTTATCCTGAATACCTTGCTGTTTTATTATTACTTTGTACTATACATTTATGAAAAAAAGCCAATCTCGCTGCTGACCTCTTTGTTTTTTCTAGGTTGTTCAATCCTTGGATTTTACGGCGCCGGTTTAGTCATCTGCCTGGCTGCCTTTATCCTTGGTTTTTTTCGTTTTGAACTAAAATCTTTCTTTAAAGTCGCATTCATAACGATCATTTCCCTGCTGGTAGTTTACCAGGCCATGACTTTCATTAAACCTCAGACGCTGGAATATAATATAGCCAATATAAAAAAAATGATCGATTTTGACGTACATAACGGACCGCGAAAACTAACCTCTTTTTACAATTATGCTACTGCTTACCCAAAAAATGCGAAGGACTTTCTTTTAGGTTCCGGCCCGGGCTCTTTTAACAGCAGGACCGCCTTTATGATCGGAAGCCCAAGCTACTTTACCTCAATACCACAAATCAAGGACAAGGAACAACCCTATTATTTTAAGCATTACGCATATAGTTTATGGAATGAAAGCAATACCTCGCAGGCCCTTTATCAGGATGGATTCAGAAACCAGCCTTTCTCTTCAATACTTGCATTTTTAGGAGAATATGGCTTGCTCTTTACGCTTGTTTTTGCAGTGTTATACTATTTATATTATAGCCGGGTAGCCCGCCTTTACCGAATGCGGCATAACGATCCGGAAGCGCGCGTCTATTTTAGGTTCTTTAAGATATGCTTTATTCTATTGCCTTTGCTGTTCCTGATAGACAACTATTTTGAATACCCGGAAATCATGTTGTTGCTGACGCTCAGCATTAAATTCTCACATGCAGGGCTTCTATCGGTAAATAACAAGGAGAGAGAGATTATGCAGAAATAGTTTCCCGCTGTTTCATGCTGTAAAACATTTCCGTAAGCGTTTCCCGGATGCCATAGGTGAATTTCCATTGGGGATAATGCGACTGGAACTTGTTCACATCGCTGATGTACCAGATATGATCTCCGCTGCGGTTATTGTCGGTGTAAGAATAAGATAATTTATTGCCGGTGATCTCCTCGCACAGCGCGATAGCCTCCAGCATGGAGCAATTGGAGAACCGGCTTCCCCCGGCGTTATAAACTTCTCCGAACCGGGGCGCCTGGTAATAGTTCCAAAACATGTTCACCAGGTCGAAACTATGGATATTGTCGCGGACCTGTTTGCCTTTATAACCAAATATCGTATAGTGGCTGCCGTTAATCGCACATTTCATAAGGTAGGCCAGAAAGCCATGCAGCTGTGCGCCCGAATGATTAGGACCGGTAAGACATCCGCCGCGAAACACCGCCGTGCGCATGTTAAAATAACGACCATATTCCTGCACCATGATATCCGCCGCCACCTTGGATGCGCCAAATACCGAGTGTTTGGAATGGTCGATGCTCATCTGCTCGTCGATGCCGCGCGCAAAATAAGGATGGCTGCTATCAATTTCCCAACGGGTCTCCAGCTCTACCAGGGGCAGATTATTGGGCGTATCGCCATATACTTTATTGGTGGAGGTAAATATAAATACCGCTTCGGGGCAATGCAGCCGCGTAAGTTCCAGCATGTGTAAGGTGCCGGTGGCGTTAACGCTGAAATCGGTAAGCGGCTCCCTGGCCGCCCAGTCGTGGCTGGGCTGGGCTGCCGTATGAATAACCAGCGAAATATCAGCGCCATACCGGAGAAATATTTTTTCCAGTTCCGCGTAATTCCTGATATCGGCGTCATAGTCCTTGTAGTTGGGATATTTTTCGGTTAGCCTGCTTCTGTTCCAGCTGGTTGACGCTTCCTTGCCAAAAAAATACTGACGGAGATTGTTATCAATACCTACTACGAGATCAAATTTATCGGCAAAGAAAGAAACGGCTTCGCTGCCGATCAATCCGCCAGAACCGGTTATCAGGGCTATTTTCATCCGTATGGGCGTTTACAATTGACTGAATTTACCACGAAGAAGAATGTTCACCTTCCGGATGAACGTTCTCTTTAATACAAACAGTTAAGACCTAAAATTAGGCAAATGCTACTTTACGCAGCCGAAATTTGCAAAGAAGAAATAAAAATATGAAGTGCGGATTGGTTGTAAAGTACCTTTTCCACAGTTTACGCGGTTCCTGGATCAGCCTGAACAGCCACTCCAATCCCGCCCTTTGCATCCATGCCGGAGCCTGGCGGATGTTGCCGGCGTGGAAATCAAATGCCGCTCCCACCGCCATCATAACGGCATTGATCTTTCCCAGGTGAGCGGCCACCCATTTCTCCTGGCGCGGACATCCTCTTCCCACCAACACAATATTAGCGCCGCTGGCATTGATCTTTCGGATATCCTCCAGGTCTTCTTCCGGCGTGGCTTCGCGGAATCTGTCGGGATGTACGCCGGCTATCCTCACTCCGGGATAATTGATCTCGATGAAGGCCGTAAATTTTTCCAACGTTTCTGCCGTGCTGCCATACAGGTATACGCCCAGCTTTTCTTCGCTGGCGCGGGCCAGCACATATTTGGTAAGAATAGGACCGGTAACCCTGTCTTGCAATCCGGCGTTATAAAAACTATTCAGGGCCCACCTGATCGGTTGCCCATCGGGCACCACCATATCGATCTTGTTCACCACTTTCCGGAATTGCTTATCTTTTACCGACTCTATAAGACCGTGAACGGCAAGCGCAGAAACGCCGTAACTGGCGCGGCTTCTGGCTTTCTCTACGATGGTTTCAGAAGCCCTCAAATAATCGGTTATAGCATAATTTGCAGTAAACAGTTGCAGCTTGCCTTCTTTATGAGGCGTGGTCACAACAGGAACAGAGGTTCTCCCTTTCAGCAATACCCGCATGACCTGCCCTGCTGTTTGGCGAATAATGCGCATATCGAGCCCGAAATCCGCATTTCTCACATAAAAAGCATCGTATTCAAAACGACGGAATATCGTCGAAAAATCCTTTGCAGGTCCCCGATACCCTTTCACCTGCGATAAACCGGTAATGCCCGGCTTCACCATATTACGAAACTTATAGCCTTTTACTACTTTCGAAAACTGATTGCAATCGGTGATCATATGAGGCCGCGGCCCCACAATGCTCATATCGCCAGCCAATACGTTCAGGAACTGAGGGAACTCGTCGATATTGGATTTCCTTAAAAAACGGCCAATCCCCGTAATCCGGTAGTCGTCGGGTTGAGCCTGCACCCTATTGGCCTCAGGATTCAACACCATTGTGCGGAACTTAATGCATTTAAATATTTTTCCGCCCTTGCCTACCCTGCGCTGAACAAAAAATATAGGGCCCCTTCCTTTTGAATCCAGCAGGATCAACAATCCTACCAGGGGAACCAGCCAGCTCAGAACGCCGACAATCATCAAAACAGAAAAAACAATGTCAAATATCCTCTTAAAGAAAAAATACCTGGGTTTTTCATCAATGTAGTGTCTTAGCGCAATCTTTTCCGTCGTAGACCGATAGCCGATCAGAGGCGATGAAGTTAAAGCCGTTTTCATACGCATTACAAGGGGCTAACCCCAGCTTGGATTTAAAAATAGTTTTTCAAGAATTTGTCCTTTCCGGTAACAATCAAATGGCATCCCTTTCTTATCTATCATTTTCATTCACTGCACAATTTGACCATCTACCGGATTCAAACGTTGCACCTCAAACAAAATTGCGTTATACCCATTAATAATTCCTTAGTTACCAACGTTTCATCTGTTCAAAAGGCCAAATCCTCATTTAACTAAGCAATAACACTTAGATCATTTATCCTTATTTCATCATGTTAGCGCATTAAAGACGGAATTGCGCTAAATAGTTAGTGCGCAATTCCGCTCCCTAAGCGAAATAATGTTATGAATACCCATGCATGATCCGGGCAAGGGCTTTTGATAAGCCAGTTGATTTCGGGCAAACTCCCTAAGCAGTTAATCGGCAAGGTTATTTCGTCTCGGTGTTCAACCGTGTAACGGGTAAGAAACAATTGAAACTGAGATCGTATAGTAATAAGACAATATTGATACCAAAATAAATATGAAGGCTTAAGGCAGCTAAAATTAAGAGATGATTAAGAAGCGGCGCCTTTGCCATAATTTCGCCGCGTATCGCCAAATATTACCTGCTTATAATATAGATTTGCAAACTTTAGATATCTTTCTGAAATATTTAAGAAATAGAATATCCCTTATTACTAACCTATTAATCCATTAACTACCAAAATGTACGAACAAGACTATCATTCCGTCCCGCTGGACGGCTGCCGTTTTTTGATAACAGGCGGGGCCGGATTTATTGGTTCGCACATTGTGGAATACCTGCTTGCCAAGGGCGCCGGTAAGGTAAGGGCGCTGGATAATTTCAGCACGGGTTCAAAAGATAACCTGAAGGACTTCTTTTCAAATCCGGCTTTTGAGCTGATAGAAGGCGATATATGCGATTTTAATACCTGCTCCGGAGCGCTGAAAGATATTGATTATGTCGCTCATCAGGCGGCGCTGGGATCTGTGCCGCGGTCCATTAACGACCCTATTAAGACAAATGCCACCAATATAACTGGTTTTTTAAACATGCTGACAGCAGCCAGGGATGCTTCCGTAAAACGGATGATCTATGCTGCGAGTTCAAGCGTCTACGGCGATCACCAGGGATTGCCCAAGATAGAAGATGAGATCGGCAAGCCGCTGTCTCCTTACGGCGTGACAAAGTATGTAAATGAATTATATGCGGGCGTTTTCTCCCGGACCTACGGTTTTCATACGATCGGCATGCGGTATTTTAACGTATTCGGGCCCAGGCAAAATCCCAAAGGGCCTTATGCCGCGGTCATTCCTCTTTTTATTAAGGCCGCGCTGCAAAAACAACCGGCTTCCATCAACGGAGACGGGGAGACCAGCAGAGATTTCACTTTTGTGGAAAATGTTGTACAGGCGAATGTTAAAGCAATGTTTGCAAACCCATCCAAACACGAGGTCATCAATGTGGCCTGCGGCAGCGCGACCAGCCTGAACCAGGTATGGCGCATGATCTCCTCCCGCCTGGGCGTCGATATACCTGCCGAGTATAAGCCCCAGCGTCAAGGCGATATCAAACACAGCCTTGCTTCTATAGAAAAAGCATGTTCGCTGATCGGCTACCGGCCCACGATACCGATGGCGGAAGGATTAGAGCAGACCATTGAATGGGGCCGGGGATCCACAATGCTTTTCGAATAACGAATATACTTACGGCTTTACAGACAATGCGATAGGGCCGGTAGGATCGGCAAAATGCACGATACTCCCCCGGGACCCGGCATCGGCGGATCCATTACCTGTTTGTGCCTGACGCTGTATTGCGCTGATTTAATGAATCTTACACATATTCTCCCCATATTATTCATGGGATAAATCGTTTTTGTTTTTTTCTGCCATTATTATTATATTACAATTAACAATAACTAACGATTGTTCACCAAAATGTTTGGGTATGAAAAAAGTTGCCGACATCATCAAACGCAAAGGGAATAAGTTAACCCATGTATCGCCGGTCGCTTCCGTTCTTGACGCGCTTAAAATCATGGCCGATCAGAACATCGGTTCCGTAATGGTACTCGAAAACGGAGAATACCTGGGCATTATGACCGAAAGGGATTATTCCCGTAAAATAGCGTTAAAAGGCAGGTCCTCCACTGACGCTAAAGTATCCGAGATCATGTCTTCGGATCTCCCCCGGGTCACGCCGCAGGATTCGATCGACTACTGCATGCAACTGATGTCGGATAAAAATATCCGTTATCTCCCTGTTTTCAGCGAAGACGAATTATGCGGGATCATTTCTATTAACGATGTGGTAAAAGAAACCATTATTTCACAGCAGGAAACCATTTCCCAGCTAAAAGATTACCTGCACGCCAGTATGTGAGCCGGCCCGGCCGGATAGCGCATACCGGAGAATCTTATCCGCGCCCCTGCTCCGTTAAGGAACAGGCGGCGCTTTTTCTATCACGGGACTCAGATCGGCGATGTCCACGGTAATGGGCATCAACCCAAGCTGGATAACCGCTTTTTTACCTTTTATCTCCCTGACCTCTCCTACCTGGTGATTTTTTTTCATCAACGCCTTTTGCCCTACCCTGATCTCTCCGCTTATCTCTTCATATTTTGAGCTGATCTTTTTCTTTACTTTTTCATTTCGCTGCTGCTGGTTCTGCTTAAACAACAAGGCCTGCATCTGCCTGATCAGCTCTTTCTTGTCGGCCGCGCTCTCCGCCTTCTTCCAATCGAATACCAGTTGCTTCAGCTTTCTTTCCATATCCTTCAGGTAAAGCAGCTTTTCTTCCGTGATCTTATTCTGCTGTTTTAACAGTTCCAGCTGTTGGTGATGCTTCTCTTTTTGGATCAGCGCTTCCATTTCCTTTTTCAGACGTTCGTTCTCTTTGACCAGGTGATGCAGCTTGTTTTTCTCTTTTTCAACCGCCTGCATATCCTGCTCGGCGCTGTTGAGTAATTTATCGAGTTTAAAATGGCCCTCGTCGACCAGCTGCCTCGCCCGCTTTATCAATCGCCGGTCGAGCCCGATCCGTTCGGCTATGGAGAAGGTATAGGAACTGCCGGGTTTGCCGATGACCAGCTTATACATCGGCATCAGGTTCTTTTCATCAAAAGCCATCGCGCCGTTAAAAATACCGGGCGTTTTATTGGCCATGATCTTCAGGTTCAGGTAATGGGTGGTAACAATGCCCAGCGAATGTTTGCGCACCAGTTCTTCCAGGATCACTTCCGCAAAGGCGCCGCCCAGGTTAGGATCGCTCCCGCTGCCCAGCTCGTCGATGAAAAAAAGCGTTTTACCGTTGGCGTTTTCCATGAAATATTTCATGTTTTTCAAATGCGAGCTATAGGTGCTTAGCTCAAACTCCAGGCTCTGGGTATCGCCGATATGGATCATCAGCTGTTTAAAAATACCCATTTCGGAATCGGGGTGAACAGGCGCCAGCAAACCGCTCTGTATCATGAGCTGCAATAAACCTACGGTTTTAAGGGTTACCGTTTTGCCGCCGGCATTGGGGCCGGAGATCAGCAGAATGCGCATCTTCTCATTCAGATGCAGGTCTACCGGGTATACCGGCTTCTGGTTCTTGCGGTTATACAGGTACAATAACGGATGATAAGCGTTGATCAGCCGGATATGCGCCTTGTCTACGATCTGGGGATAACTGGCATTTAGGTCGACCGCTAGCTTTGCCTTGGCCCGGATAAAATCATATTCTCCCAGTACGGTATGGTAATCCATCAGCAAAGAACTGTAAGCAGACAATCGCGCCGTAAGCTCCCTGAGTATACGATTGACCTCCCTGGCTTCTTCATGCTCCAATCCAAACACCTCGTTGTTCAACTCAATGGTTTCCTCCGGTTCAATGAAACTGGTCTTTCGGGTATCGCTTTCGCCGTGAAGGATCCCCCTGACCTGCCTTTTATGTTCGGCAAACAGCGCTACCACCCGTCTTCCGTTTAGAAAAGCTTCTTCGATATCGGCTACCAGTCCCGCTTTCGACAGCTTCTGCAGCGCGCGGTCAAATACGCGGCGCAGCTCGTTTCTTTTCCGGGCAAGCGACTGGCGGATACGCAACAATTCCTCCGACGCATTATCCTTCACCAATCCGGATTCGTCGAGCACATTGTCGATCAGCTGCACAATAGCTGTCTCATAATAAGAATGCTCAATCAGTTTTGCCAGCGCCGGATAAGCGATCTTGCGCTCCTTATCGAACCAGCGAAACAAGCCTTGCATGCTTACCGCCAGCTTGCGAAGTTGAAGGAACTGCTCCCCGGTAAGCGTCGCTCCCGCAATTCCCAACAGCTTTAGCTCTTTTAACAGGTTCAGCGCATAATCGTTAGGGAAATATATGCCGCTGGTAAGCAGCAATTTATACTCATGACTCTGCGACAGCTCCGCCTCGACAAATTCCTTGCGGGTGTGAATGCGCAGATCCTCAGCCTTAGCCTTCGCATACTCCGTTTGGCAGTGTTCCTTCAACAATGCTTTTATCTTGTCGAACTCAAGCTGCGCCAATGCCGATTCGGGAAATAATTTCATAAAACCGATGCCCTGTTTTGGGGATAAAGATAGATTGAATGAAGGAATTTCAGTCAGCGTTAACGATCTGATAAAGATAAAGGCGGCAAACAGGGATTCGCTAACTTTGCAACAATGCGGAGCCCGGCGCCGGATCGTACAGATCCGCCAGGATCCCGAACATAGCCATGAGCAATTTGTTCACACATATCGCCATTGCCCTCGCCATGTTTTTATCTTGCGGGCAACATGAAAATGCTAATAAAATGATCCATTACGAGAAGAAGGAACCCACGGCGCCTGCCGGAACGAGCGTACCGTTCGGGAAAACGCTTGGTACGGCAACTTTCGGAACCGGGTGCTTCTGGTGCACCGAAGCCATTTTCCAGCAATTAAAAGGAGTGGAGAAGATAGTTTCGGGATATAGCGGCGGCCATGTAAAAAACCCCAGCTACAAGGAAGTCTGCGAAGGAACAACCGGTCATGCCGAAGTCATACAGATCACCTATGATCCCGAGATCATCAGTTTCGACGAATTGCTGAAAGTGTTCTGGGAAGTGCACGACCCAACTACGCTGAACCGGCAGGGAAATGACGTGGGCCCGCAATACCGCAGCGTGATCTTCTATCATAACGAAGAACAAAAACAGAAGGCTGAAAAATATAAAAATGCCCTGAACGAAAACAATGTCTTCGGGAAGCCGGTGGTGACAGAGATAAGTCCTTTTGCCGTTTTTTATGCGGCTGAAAACTACCACCAGAACTATTACAACAATAACGGATCGCAGCCTTATTGCCAGTATGTGATCAGGCCCAAGCTCGATAAGTTCAAAAAAGTATTCCAGGACAAACTGAAAGACTGAAAACAGGAACTGCACATTTTATGGGCGCTTCTTCGGGCAAGCGGCCCATAAAACGCCAATCCCCGCCTGGCGGCAATCGAAAGAAAGAAGAAAAGCCGCTGCGCCAGCAGGACTTTCATTTGACCGTCCGCATACCTGTATCCGAATATTCGTAAACGTTATTGCACCCGCGTCTTTTTCAACTCCAGCAGGTTAAGCGCATTCGTCGTAAATCCTTTCACCCTGGGGTTGACCAGGCGGATCACTTCGTCGTACCATAGCGGAACAACAGGCGCGTCATCAATGATCATCTGGTCCATCTTACGATACAATACAAATCGCAATGAATCGTCCGTAATGGTTAGCGCCTGCTCATAAAGCTTGTCGAACGCCGGGTTTTGATAGCGCGTATAATTGGGAGGCGCCGGATTTTTTCCATAGAACACGCTAAGGTAGTTTTCCGCATCGGGATAATCGGCGATCCAGCTGGCGCGAAAAAACAAGGCAGACGATTTAGCGGTTTGTTCCAGCAGCAATCCTTTCTGCATGGTTTCTACCTGGATCTTCATACCTATATCTTCCAGTTGCCGGGCGACAAAACTGCCCAGCTCTGCATACGCCGGAATGGTCAGCAGTTTAACCGGGGGAAGCCCTGATCCTCCCGCAAAACCGGCTTCGGCCAACAATTGTTTTGCCTTATCCGGATCATAATGATATCCCCTCACTATCGCAGAATCATAGGAAGGAAGGCCCGCGGGGATAAACCCGCTTTCCGCCGGAATGCCGATGCCATTCCTTAAATACATCATCATCTTGCGCCTGTCAAAACCGTAGTTGACCGCCTGCCTGATCTGTTTCAGGCGAAGCGGCGAGTTCTTCACGATGTCCAGGCTGCTGTCGACCAGGATCCCAAAATACTCGGTATTAAGATAGGGATGTTTGGACAACACAATGGTATGCTCCCACTCTTTTTTCAATCGCCCTCTCTTGTCCAGGATCTCATCTTTAAAGGAAGCGTCGATATCGTTGATAAAATCAAGCTTGCCCTGCCGAAACAATAAAAACTCCGTGGCCTTATTGTTATAGAAGCTGATCTTGATGGCATCGAGATAAGGAAGCGTATTCCCTTCCTCGTCCTTTTCAAAATAATTTTCGTTTTTTTCGAGGATCAGCGCCTGGCCTTCCTCCCAGGATTTAAAACGGAAGGGTCCCGTTCCGCAGGGATGATTCCGGAAATCCCTGCCGTATTTTTCCACCGCTTCCCGGGGAACCACCGAGCAGTATTGCATGCTCAATAAGCCCAGCAGGGGGGTAAAGGGCGCGGATAACCGAAGCTGAAAAACAGAGTCGTTGAGCGCTTTAAACCCTCCGGCGCTATCCACCCGGCGATTGAATATCCATGCGCCGCTGCTCGCCGTGGCAGGATCTATGATACGCCGGAAGCTGTATTCCACATCATAAGCGGTCATTTTTCTTCCCTTTCCGCCGGGAAATGCTTCGTTGTCGTGGAAGTAAACCCCATCGCGCAGATAAAAAAGATATTGCAGGCGATCGTCCGACATCTCCCAACGATAAGCCAATCCGGGCATAATATTTAATGCATCGTCTGTTTGCACCAGGGTATTGTACAATTGACGAACGGCCCAGATAATGGACTGGTTCTTTGCAAAAGCAGGGTCAAGGGTAGCGATACCAGAAGATTCATTGTAATAGAACGCCTGCCGGGGATCCTGCTCCGGGCGACCGCAGGCGCAAAAGAGAAAAACAAAACAGGAAACCCAGAAAAGACAAAAAGCGCCGCTATTCATGAAGGCAAGTTAATAAGGTTTTTTTTTAACTAAATTTACCGCATTATGCGTGTTATTATATTGATCACTGCCTGTTTTTCCCTATGCAATGCATCGTGCAAGGCGCAGTTGCCGCAGGGTAAAAAACCGTTCTCCCGGCAGGATACGCTTCGGGGAAGCATCACGCCTGAGAGAGCCTGGTGGGATGTGATCAAATACGATATTTCCCTAACGCCCGACCTGGCGCGCAAAACCATCAAGGGAACAAATATACTTTCCTTCAAAGCGCTGAAATCCGGCAAACGCATGCAGATCGATTTGCAGGTTCCCATGAAGATCACGGGTATTGTCTATCAGCGCCAGCCCCTCCCCTTTACCAGGGAAGGAAATGTTTATTATGTCGATTTTCCGCAACCCGTTCCACAGGAGGAGATCTCATCCTTGCAGATCAACTACGAAGGAGCGCCCCGGGAAGCGGTCAACCCTCCCTGGGATGGCGGGTGGATATGGACAAAAGACAGGAAAGGCAATCCCTGGATAAGTTCGGCATGCCAGGTGTTAGGGGCCAGCTCATGGTATCCCTGCAAAGACCATCAGAGCGACGAGCCCGACAGCGCGGTCGTCACCCTTATCGTGCCGGATACGTTGGTCGGTATCAGCAACGGAAGGCTGAGGAATAAGCAAAAACAGCCGGGGGGACTTATCGCTTATACCTGGGCGGTGACAAAGCCGATCAACAACTACGCTATCGTTCCCTATATTGGCAAATACGCGCATTGGGCGGAGCAATATGAAGGCGAAAAAGGAAAGCTGGACCTGGACTACTGGGCGCTGGAGGAAGACCTGGACAAGGCGCGCCGGCAATTCAAACAGGTCCCGGAAATGCTTAAGTGTTTTGAATACTGGTTTGGCCCCTATCCTTTTTATGAAGACGGGTATAAACTTGTTCAGGCCCCCTACCTGGGCATGGAGCACCAAACCGCGATCGCTTACGGAAATGAATTTAAGAACGGCTACCGGGGCAGGGACCTTTCCGGATCGGGATGGGGGATGAAATGGGATTATATCATTGTGCATGAAAGCGGCCATGAATGGTTCGGCAATAATATCACTACAAACGATATTGCCGACATGTGGGTGCATGAAGGGATCACGCATTATGGCGAAGCGCTGTTCACCGAATGTCAGTCGGGCAAAGCGGCAGGAAGCGAATATTCCATCAGCATCAGAAAACTCATCGCCAACGACCGGCCGCTTATCGGCGCTTACGGCGTCAACAACAGAGGTTCGGATGATATCTATTACAAGGGAGGAACGATCATCCATATGATCAGGCAGCTCATCAGCGATGATGAAAAATTCAGGGCGCTGCTGCGCGGACTCAACGCCGATTTTTATCATCAGACCGTCGACAGCCGCAGGATCGAAGACTATATCAGCGAAAAAGCAGGGATCGACCTGTCGCGTGTTTTTGACCAGTATTTAAGAACGGTGAATATCCCCACGCTGGAATACCGGTACAACGATAAAACGTTGCAATACCGCTGGAGCAATTGCGTGCCGGGATTTAATATGCCGTTGAAAATCTTCTCCGGGGGAAAGCCGCTCTGGATCTATCCTACTGAAAAATGGAAAAAGATGGAGATGGAAGACGACGGTTTTAAAGCAGACAGGAATTTTTATATCCAGGTAAAGAAAATAAACCGATGAGCAATATCCGAAGGCAAAGCATTATTTCTTCCCTCATCGTTTACTTCGGCTTTGCCCTGGGGTTATTAAATACCTATTTCTTTACCCGCGAAGGAAATTTCACTCCCGAACAATACGGGCTGATCAGCGCTTTTATTGCCATTGCCAACATTATGTTTGCCTTTGCCAACCTGGGTATGCAGCCGGTCATCTATAAATTCTATCCTTATTATAAAGACAACCTGCCGAACAACAGGAATGACCTGCTTACCTGGGCGCTGCTGATCAATATCATCGGATTCATACTGGTCGTGATCGCGGGGATCCTGTTAAAAGATTTTGTTATTCGAAAATACGGGACCAATGCGCCCGATCTGATCAGGTATTACTATTGGCTTTTCCCATTCGGACTTGGGCTGACGATCTTTATGCTGCTCGAATCCTATGCCTGGCAGGAAAAAAAAGCCGTGCTGACCAATTTTCTTAAGGAGACGCAGTTGAGGATATTCACCACCGCGCTGATCGTGCTTTTCCTCGAAGGGGTCATTTCCTCCTTCGATGGGTTCATCAAAATATACGCGTTCATTTACCTTTTGCTCGCCGCTATCCTGTTCGCTTACCTGCTGGCGACGAAAAGGGTCTTCTTCGTCTTCCAGATCAGCAGGGTCACGCGGAAATTTTATAAAAAAATAGCCGCGCTGGCGGCTTTTATGTGGAGCGGTAACCTGATCTTCCACGTTGCCAACGTATTTGATACGCTGATCATCGCCGCAGTAGTGAAGCCAAACGGGCTCGCCTATGCGGGTATCTATTCGCTGGCGCAAAATATAGCCAGCCTGATACAGGCTCCTCAACGCGGCGTGGTATCCGCCGCGATACAACCCTTATCCAGGGCATGGAAAGACAAGGACTACGAAAAGATCAAACAGATATACCACCGGTCGGCCATCAATCAATTGATGTTTGCCGCGGCGCTGTTCACGCTGATCTATATGAACTTTACAGACGGCATCATGACCTTCTCCCTTAAAGACAGCTACCTGCACGCCCTGCCCGCATTCATTTTTATCGGGTTATGGCGCATCATGGATATGGGCACCGGCGTTAACTCGCAGATCATCGGGACTTCCGTATACTGGCGATTTGAGCTCCTTACCGGAATTATCCTGCTGACGTTGACCCTGCCGCTAAATTACTGGTTGACCAAATCATTCGGCATCACCGGCACCGCCGTTGCCAACCTCCTGGCCTTCAGCGTATATAATCTTATACGCTGCCTTTTTCTATGGACAAAACTTAAAATGCAGCCCTTTCACATTAATATGCTGTACATTCTCCTGCTATCGTTTGGCGCGTATGCCGTCTGCTACCTGCTGTTCGGAAAAACGCACGGAATATGGGCCATAGCGGGACGAAGCGCCGTTTTCACCGGATTATTTACCGCAGGCGTTATCTATTTTAAACTAACGCCCGACGTGCTGCCGGCCATCAACGGCATCCGGAATAAATTAGGGATGGGGAAACGGCGATAAGCGCGCTAGCGTATCCTGCCCGAACCTGCAAATCTTTTCGAGAAATAACTATCATCCAGGTCGCTGATCATNNCGGGTATTAAAAAAAACAAGATCGCCCTGCTCCAGGTTTTTTTTGCTGATCTGCGATACGGCTTCAAACTGATCGCGGGAAGTCCGGGGAAGGGTAATGCCATAAACCTTGTTCATCAGCTGGCAGGTAAATGCAGAACAGTCTATTCCCTTCTTGGTGGAACCTCCGTACCGATACGGAACGCCATACCAGTCTTCCAAAAAAGTGATCAGCCTTTCGTTCCAAACAGTCTCCACCGGCTTATCCAGCAAAATGCCGAACTTAAACTGAAGCAGGCTGCATTTTTCAATATTGGTCAGGTTGTCGAAGCTCATCGCAGGCTTGCTAATGTTCTTCACCAGGGGCTTGTGCGCGGATGGAGAGGGCGCGGAAACATTCAGGGGAGATATGGTAATATTTTCCAGGAATCTTGGCGAACCGGATGATGCTTTTTCGGGAGCAGCTTTACTTACCGTCGCCGTTTGCCTTGTCGCCGTACAGGAGGCGAAAAAACACAAAACACAGGATAGATAAATAAGATTTTTCACCGGCTTTAACATTCTGAAAACACGCAAATTTAGCAAATACAGGGCCATTTTCATCATTTTTTTTCCCTCTCCTGTTAAAGAATTGATAAGTGAAAAGATTGTGGATTTTCCCGGAATCATAATGACCCGATTATTCAATAATTTGCAACCCTATCACTTGTTATCGATCAACCATGCCCAAATTCTCTCATCTTCACGTACACACGCAATTTTCACTGCTCGATGGAGCCGCTTCTATTAAGAGCCTATATAAGAAAGCGGTGGATGATCAAATGCCGGCGATCGCCATTACGGACCACGGCAACATGTTCGGCGCCTTTGAGTTCGTCTCCGAAGCCTATAAACACAAAAATGACGACGGCTCCCTGAAAGTCAAACCCATTGTGGGCTGCGAGTTCTACGTTGTGCAGGACCGCGCCAGGAAGACCTTCACCAAAGAACAAAAGGATATCCGATACCACCAGGTGTTGCTGGCAAAAAATGCCGCAGGATACCAGAATCTTATCAAGCTCACTTCCCTCGGTTATATCGAGGGGTTGTACAGCAAGTATCCCCGCATAGATAAACAGCTGATAGAACGGTATCACGAAGGACTTATTGCAACCACCTGCTGTATCGGAGCCCATGTTCCCCAAGCCATTCTCCGCGAAGGAGAAGAAAAGGCGGAAGCGGAATTCAAATGGTGGCTGGATATTTTTGGCGAAGATTTTTTCATCGAACTGCAAAGACACAATTTAAAAGAGCAGGAGATTATCAATAACACCTTATTGAAGTTCTCAAAAAAATACAATGTGCCGGTCATTGCCACCAACGACAGTCACTATACCGACCAGGAAGACTTCAACGCGCACGATATCCTGCTTTGCATCAATACCGGCGAAAAGAAAAAAACGCCGGGTTATGACGATTTTGTAAACGACGACGTAAACCTGAAAGACCGGCGGTTCAAGTTTCCTAACGACCAGTTCTATTTCAAGACAAAAAAGGAAATGGAACAATTGTTCCACGATGTGCCGGAGGCCATTGACAATACCAATATCATCGTGGATAAGGTCGATCTCCTGAATCTCAAAAAAGATATTCTTTTACCCGCCTTCCCGATACCCGAAGAGTTCCAGATCCATAACGACAGCAACCTGAACCAATGGGAATTCCTTAAGCACCTCACTTACGAAGGGGCTGCCGCCCGGTATACCGATATCACGCCGGAGATACAGGAGCGGATCGACTTTGAGTTGTTCACCATTAAAACCATGGGCTTTGCGGGCTACTTCCTGATCGTAAGCGATTTTATCAGGGCCGGAAGAGATATGGGCGTGTATGTGGGCCCTGGCAGAGGCTCCGCTGCAGGAAGCGTGGTCGCTTACTGTATAGGCATCACCAATATCGACCCGATAAAATACAACCTGCTTTTCGAACGCTTTCTCAACCCCGACCGTAAATCCATGCCGGATATCGACACCGATTTCGACGATGAAGGACGGCAGAAAGTGATCGAATATGTAGTAGATAAGTATGGGAAGAACCAGGTTGCCCAGATCATTACCTATGGCACCATGGCGGCAAAAATGAGCATCAAGGACGTGGCGCGCACGCTCGACCTTCCGCTGGCCGATTCCAATGCCCTGGCCAAGCTCGTTCCCGACCGCGTGGGCATTACGCTCAAAAGAACGCTACACGCGCCGATGACTTCCAAAGATGGCGAGAAATCGCTGGAAGAAAAGGAAGGAGTTGGACCGGACGATATGGAAATGGTGAAAAAGATCAGGGATATATATAACAACAACAATACGCTGGAAAGCGAAGTGCTGCATGAGGCCGAGCGACTGGAGGGTTCCGTAAGAAATACGGGCATACATGCGGCGGGCATTATCATTGCGCCTACCGATCTTACCACGCTTATCCCCGTATGCACGGCGAAGGATTCGGATCTATGGGTTACGCAGATCGAAGGAAGCATCATCGAAGACGCAGGCGTTATCAAAATGGACTTTCTCGGCCTTAAGACCCTGACCATCCTTAAGAATGCGCTGGAGATGATCCGGGTGAATCATGGGGTGGAGATAGATATAGACGCCCTGCCCCTCGACGATGCCAAAACATTTGAGCTGTATCAGCGGGGAGATACCATCGGCACCTTCCAGTTTGAAAGTCCGGGTATGCAAAAATACCTCCGCGATCTCAAGCCGGATAAGTTCGACGACCTGATCGCCATGAACGCGCTGTACCGGCCCGGGCCCATCGCATATATACCCGATTATATCGACCGCAAACACGGACGCGAAAAAATAGCGTACGATCTGCCGGAAATGGAAGAGTATCTGAATGAAACGTACGGGATTACCGTGTACCAGGAACAGGTGATGCTGCTGGCGCAAAAGCTGGCGGGCTTCAGCAAGGGCGATGCGGACGTGCTGCGGAAAGCAATGGGTAAAAAACAAAAGGCCGTACTGGATAAGATGAAGGCCCAGTTCATCGCCGGCGCGACAAAAAATGGCCATCCCGCCGACAAGCTGGAAAAGATATGGCTCGACTGGGAAGCGTTCGCCCAGTATGCATTCAACAAATCGCATTCCACCTGCTATGCTTTTGTAGCCTACCAGACCGCTTACCTGAAAGCCCATTACCCCGCCGAATATATGGCGGCCGTGCTCAATAATGCCGGAAGCATTGACAAGATCACTTTCTTCCTGGAAGAATGCAAACGAATGGGACAAAAAGCGCTGGGACCGGATATCAACGAATCCAGAAAAGGGTTTTCGGTTAATAGCAAGGGCGAGATCCGGTTCGGGCTCGGGGGACTGAAAGGCGTTGGCGAGGCAGCCGTTGAAAGCATTATTGAAGAAAGGGAAAAAAACGACGCCTTCTCTTCCATCTTTGATCTTATCCAACGGATCAATCAGCGGACCGTGAATAAGAAAACGCTGGAAAGCCTGGTATATGCCGGCGCTTTTGACTGCTTTAAAGAGCTCTGCCGGGCGCAGTATTTTTATATGCCTCCGGGCGACAATTCCACCGGGCTGGAGAAGATCATCAAGTTCGGAAATATGTGCCAGCTCAATGCCTCGGGTTCTACGAACACCTTGTTCGGAGACCTGGAAATGCCGGTCATTGTTCCGCCTAAAATACCCGTCTGCGAAGAGTGGCCCCTTACCGAACTGCTGGACCATGAAAAAGAAGTCACCGGCATGTTCATGAGCGGGCACCCGCTGGATCATTTCAAATTTGAGATCAACCACTATGGCATCACCACGCTCGGGGAATTCAATGAAATAAAGGATACGCTGAGCTTACAAACCAATCCCGGAAGAAGTTTTCGGTTAGCCGGCCTCGTCGTGGAAGCGCAGCACCGCGTTACCCGAACAGGCAGGCAGTTCGGCTCTTTTTATATCGAGGACTACACTGGGAAAAGCGAATTCGTGCTCTGGAAGGACGATTATACCCGGTATGCGCATTATCTTGAAAAAGGTAAAAATCTTTTTATCACCGGGGCGTTCAAACAACGGTACGAAAAAAGCGAATTTGAATTCAGGATAGACAGGGTCATTCTGCTCGAGAGCATTAAGCAAAACCTGACCAAACAACTGGTGCTGGAAATGGAGGCAAAGGACCTGAAAGAAGAATGGATCGAGTTTATAAAACAGAATGTTAAAACTCACCCCGGAAAATCACAACTAAGACTCAATATCAGGGATTCCCGAACAAATTGGAGGGTCGGGCTGTATACTTCCAACGGAGGATTCGAGATGAATGACGAAATGGCTGCATGGTTATACAACAATGCCGATATTGAAACGCAGGTACTGACAATTTGAGACCTGTTTCCGGTTTCTGAAAAATGGTAGTAAATTTGCAATCCTTCAGCATAACATTCAAAACAAAAAATAGCAAACTATGGCTTCAGAATTCACAGATGCTAACTTCCAGGAAAAGGTGTTGTCATCAGATAAATTATCGGTAATTGATTTCTGGGCCGAATGGTGCGGACCCTGCCGCGCTATCGGGCCGGTTATAGAGGAGTTGTCGAAAGAATACAACGGCAAGATCAACGTGGGCAAGGTAAATGTAGACCACAATCCGCAGCTATCCGTAAACTACGGCATCACGTCTATTCCCGCCGTTCTTTTCATTAAGAATGGAAAGGTGATCGATAAATTGGTGGGCGCGCAACCCAAATCCAATTTCGTTAAAAAGATTGAAGCGCATATCAGCGCATAATGCGCTTTCGCAAATCCAATAAGAAGGCTGCCTTAACGGCGGCCTTCTTGTTGCATATAGCTTTCCTCAGTATCGCCTCAAGCGGATATACAGCGCTAACGCTATGTAAACCAGACCGCCTACGTACAGAACCTGAACCGGGATTGGGATTTATCCTTATATTGCCGTACTAACAGCAAACAATATGTTAATGCAATGGGAAAATCTGGGCCGGGGCGCGCTTGGGATGTTCTTTTTATTGTTTGTCTGCTATCTCTTCAGCAATAACCGAAAAGCCATCAATTGGAAACTGGTAGCGCTGGGCATCGTTGCCCAGGTTTGCTTTGCGCTGGGCGTGTTAAAAGTGAATTTCTTCAAGATCTTTTTTGAATGGCTATCTGAAAAATTCGTTGAGCTCATCAACATAGGCCATAAGGGCGCGCTGTTTATGTTTGGCAACCTTGCCGATCAAACAGGGAACTGGGCGTTCATCTTCGCCGTCCAGGTATTGCCGAATATCATTTTTTTTGCAGCCCTGTCTTCCATATTGTATTACCTGGGTATTCTGCAGAAAGTGGTATATGTATTCGCCTGGATGTTAAAAAAACTGGGTATTTCGGGGCCGGAAAGCGTATCCACGGCCGCCAATATCTTTCTCGGGCAAACCGAGGCTCCGCTGATGATCAGGCCCTTCCTGGAAAAGCTGACGCGCGCCGAAGTACTGTGCGTCATGATAGGAGGCATGGCCAATACGGCAGGCAGCGTACTGGCGGCATACGTTGCGTTCCTGGGCGGCGACGATCCCGATCAACAAAAATATTTTGCCCTGCACATGATAAGCCAGTCGATCATGAGCGCGCCGGCAGCCATTGTAACCTCGAAAATATTGTTTCCCCAGACGGATCCGGTACTGAAAGAGCTAACCGTGCCCAGGGAAAAAGCCGGCAATAATTTCCTGGACGCCGTTTCCATAGGCACGACCGACGGGCTGAAACTGGCGGTCAATGTAGGCGCCATGCTGATCGTTTTCACCGCGCTCATGTATCTTGCCAACTGGATGCTGGGCTCCGCAGGCCATTGGTTCAACCTCAACGAAAAAATTGCCGCTGCAACCGGGGGGCGGTACACGGCGCTTTCGCTTGAAATGATCATGGGCTATCTCTTTTCGCCGGTGGCCTGGCTGATCGGGGTAAACGCCGCCGATATGATATTGGTTGGACAATTACTGGGAGAAAAAACCATATTGAATGAGTTTGTCGCCTATGTGAGTTTCGGGGAGATGAAGAACGCAGGTATCATCAGCGATCCGCGGTCCATTTTGATCACCACCTATGCCCTGTGCGGCTTTGCCAATTTTGCCTCCATCGGCATCCAGATAGGCGGGATCGGCCAGCTCGCCCCCAATCAACGAAAAAACCTGACCGAACTGAGCTTTAAGGCGCTATTGGGAGGAACCGTCGCCTGCCTGATGTGCGGCTGTATCGCCGGCGCGCTGAACTAGCGCTCAAACAGAAGCCGGCAGATTTCTTGCGACCCACTCAGGCATATACCCGGAAAAAATCACCGCCCGGATAAACTTCCCCATCGCAAACCGGCTCAGGCCGATCGCTGAATCTTTTCCATCTATCTTCCATTGCATCGGCCTGGCTGAAAGAACCGTATCAATGATAAAGCGCGCCTATCAATCGGAATCTGTCTTAACTTTGCCCTATGCAACCTGTAGAGCAGTTAATTCAAAACGAAAAGAATGAATACCTGAGGCGTATTGCCGGGAAGATCGTGGCGAAGGAGCGAATCAATGAAGACGAGGGACTGGCGCTATTCGAACGAGGCAGCCTTCCTTTCCTGGGCGTATTGGCCAATTATACCCGCGAGCGCCTGCATGGCGACGCCACTTATTTTAACCGCAATTTCCATATTGAGCCTACCAATGTATGCGTATATGCCTGCAAGTTCTGCTCCTATTCGCGGTTGTACGCGCATAGGGACGAGGGTTGGGAGCTGAGCATTGAAAACATGCTGGACATCGTAAAAAAATACGATGGTCAGCCGGTCACGGAAGTGCATATCGTAGGCGGCGTTCACCCGAAAATGAATCTTGAGTTTTTCGGAGAGCTGTTAAGAAAGATAAAAGCGCACCGCAAGGATCTCCATATAAAAGGATTCACCGCCGTGGAATTGGATTATATGTTCCGGAAAGCGAAGCTTTCCATTGAAGAGGGTATGCGTTTCTTAAAGGAAGCCGGGCTGGATTCATTGCCGGGCGGCGGAGCGGAAATATTCCATCCCGAAATAAGAAGCCAGATCGCTCATGACAAAATTGACGGGGAGGGATGGTTGCGCATTCATGAAGCTGCGCATGCATTGGGCATGTTTACCAATGCCACCATGCTATACGGGCATATAGAAAAATACTGGCACCGGATCGATCATATGGAAAAGCTCAGGCGCCTGCAGGACAAGACCGGCGGGTTCAATACGTTCATCCCGCTCAAATTCCGCAACAAGGACAATGAAATGAGCCATGTGCCCGAGTCTACCGTAGCGGAAGACATGAAGATGTATGCCGTCGCCCGTTTGTATCTTGATAATTTTCCGCACCTCAAAGCATACTGGCCCATGCTGGGTCGTCAGCAGGCGCAATTAACGCTGGGGTTCGGCGTGAACGATATTGACGGCACCATCGACGATTCAACGAAGATCTATTCCATGGCGGGCTCCGAAGAACAAACGCCTTCGATGACCACCGAGCAGTTGGTTGCCCTGATCAGGCAGGTAAAAAGAAAGCCGGTGGAAAGAGATACCCTGTACAATGTAGTAACGGCATACTGATCGCCTTTCAGCATTCTTTTAGTCCCAGCGGAACCTGTAGCGCCAGTCCGCCTTCAGCCGTTTCCTTGTATTTGAAGTTCATGTCTTTTGCCGTGTCCCACATGGTGTTGATTACGGCGTCGAGGGATACTTTGGCAAAATCGGGCGTGCTTTGCAGCGCCAGTTGAGAAGCAGTGATGGCTTTAATGGCGCCCATGGTATTGCGCTCAATGCAGGGGATCTGCACCAGTCCTCCTATGGGATCGCAGGTCATGCCCAGGTGATGCTCCATCGCGATTTCCGCAGCCATCAGGGCCTGCCGTTGCGTTCCGCCGAAGGCTTCGGTAAGCCCTGCGGCCGCCATCGCCGAAGACACGCCGATCTCCGCCTGGCACCCGCCCATGGCGGCCGAGATGGTCGCGCCTTTTTTAAAGATGCTTCCTATTTCGGACGCGGTAAGCAGGAACTGCAGGATCTTATCCTCCCGGTCGCCCCCGTTAAACAGCACAAAATATTGCAGTACCGCGGGGATCACTCCCGCCGCGCCGTTGGTGGGGGCGGTCACTACCCTTCCGAAAGAAGCATTCTCCTCATTCACCGCCAGCGCAAAACAGCTCACCCAGTCGAGAATATATTTAAAATCACTTCCTCCCTGCCGGATCGCTTCCACCCAGCTATCGTAATCATGATAGGTTTTTCCGCGCAATAATTTCCTGCACAATTCCGCCGCCCTTCGCTTGACGCCCAGTCCCCCCGGCAGGGAGCCGCCGGTGTTACAGCCGCGGAACATACATTCCTTCATCACCTGCCAGATATTGAGCAAACCGGCTTTTGTTTCCTGCTCGTCGCGCCAGGCATTTTCATTCTCCATCACCACCTCGCTGATGCTTAAACCCGTTTTCCGGCACCAATGGAGAATATCGTCTGCGTTATCAATCGGAAAAGGCAATTGCACAGAAGAACTATCGGAAGGCGCCTGACCCTCCTTCACAACAAAACCGCCTCCCACAGAATAGTATGTCTCGGCCAGTTGGTCGCCATTGCGCAGGATCGCCAGAAAGGTCAGGGCATTCGGATGAAAGGGCAGCGATTCGGAAACAAGGAATTCGATGTCTTCCTTCGGATCGAAGTCCACTTCATGCCTTCCCTGAAGCAATAATTTTTTCATTTCGCGGATATCGTTTATCCGGGAGGGTATGCTGCTAACGTCAACGGTTACCGGATCCGCGCCGCCCAATCCCAACTGAACCGCCAGGTCTGTGCCGTGGCCGATGCCCGTTTTGGCGAGGGATCCATATAACAATACCCTTACGGACAGTACCTCCTGCAGCCGGTTCCCCGACTCCAGGAATGCAAGGAACCGTTGCGCGGCGCGCCAGGGTCCCAGGGTATGGGAACTGGAAGGACCGACGCCTATTTTAAAGATATCAAATATGGAAATGGACTCGTGCGGCAAAATCTGTTTTCTGCAAAGGTAGAACAAAACTAAACATCGGCGGATCGCGAAGAAAGAGCGGCGCCAACATCAGTAAGATGAACAGGTCGTCAACGAAAGAAGGACATTTGCCCGGGGCTCCCGGTATCCGCTTAATATGTTGAAAAATTCGCTAAAATAATATCAAAATCCAATATTGATTCCGCGGGAATGATGATCTCATCATCATTGTTTCTGATATCCTTGCTGCCATATCCCAGGCTCGGCGGAATAAACAACCTGATCTGGCCTCCTTTACGTATCAGCGGAATTCCCTGTTTCCAACCATCAATAAGAGAGCCCAGTACAAATATGGCCTGACTCTGCTGATCAAAAATAAAACCGTCGGTCCGGCGGCCCGTATAGGATATGGCTATCTCGGAACAAAGCCCTACGCTGTCCGTGCCCGTGCCAGGGTTCACTATTTTGTAATACATGCCGCTGCTGTGCTTGATAGCATCATTTATATTTTTATCGGTCAGGTACTGAAGAACGGCTTCCTGTTCGCTGACCGGCGCCACATTACGGGTGTTGACATAGGGGCATTTCATTTCTTTTTTCAGGCAGCCTGTCAACACCAGCGCAAGGGAAAAAAGGCTCAGGGCAATTTTTAGCATGGGATCATTTTTATGAATAGATGACGGGCCCTTTGATTTATACGAGCTACCGCCAAATGCAAATATATAAAACAGAATCCTGAACCAATGATTACCCGCGGGCGAAAATCATTTCTTCGATTTTGCTTTCAATTCCTTGTACTGCTGGTTTTTCATATCCCATTTATGGCGTTGGTGGACAATGGCAACAAATACCGCGATGATCACCCCGATGATGATCATCAGCAGGGGGCTGAGTTCGGTATTTGCAACCATATCCGCTCGTTTGTACCAGAACCTTCCGGTAAAAAGTATGATGAATATGGGAATGGTAAAAAGCATCCCTACCGGAAGCCCCCGCAGGATCTGATAGCCTATTTTCGCTTCTTTATCGCGGTTGGCTTCCCAATAATCCACAAATAATTGTTCTTTTTCGTCCAACATGTAAATAAAACCCGTCATTTAGCGTTAACAGCAAAATTACCGATTTGTGATCGGATAGGCATCAGCCCTTTTGGATAAAACAATTGATCATTAATCTTTAACTTGCGTTAAACCGGGATATTTTGAAGCTATCTTCCTTATTTGCCAAGTATTTGTATCAGCATAAACAGTTAAAGCTACCGGGCATAGGCATTTTTAGCATTGACCCCGCAGTGGCGATACCTGAATTCTCGGACAAAAACATCGCCGATTTTATCCAGCAGATAAAATTTGATCCCAAACCGGTATACCAGGCAGACGAGGAATTTATTGCATTCATCCAGAAGGAAACGGGCAAAATGAAACCCCTGGCCGAGTCCGACCTTGATTCATTTTTAAACGACGGTAAAACGTTGCTGAACCTTGACAAGCCCTTTCAGTTGGAAGGGATAGGATATTTGCTGAAGACCCGGTCGGAAGGATATGTGTTTACCCCGGGCGAACCCCTGCTAGACCGGGTGGAAGGTTATTTTGGCGATACCGGCAAGGAGGAGACGCCGAGAAAAGGCTCTATCTATGCCGATGACGCGCCGGCAGAAGGAAACAGCGCGCGTAAATGGCTTATTGCCGCCAGCATCGTTGCCGGGATAGCCCTGGTCATCTGGGGAGGATATGCAGTATACAATCACAATAGCGCCGATGCATCTTTCCCCTCCGGCGGGATGGGTTCGCCTGAGCAGATCGCCCCGCTGAGCGCAGCAGATTCTACTGCCGTAGCAGGCGACTCTTCTGCCTTGGATAGTAAGGCAATTGCAGCGCAGGCATCTGCCGCAGGGCAGGGCAGTTATAAATTCATCATAGAAAGAACAAACAGGCTTTCGAGGGCTACCAAAAGATACGACCAGTTAAAATCGTATTTTATGGACATCCGGATGGACACCAAAGACTCCCTGACCTACGACCTGTTCTTCATCATTCCCGCGCAGCCTTCCGACACGTCAAAGATCAAGGACTCCCTGAAAGTATTGTATGGCTCAAAACAGGTGCTGGTCGCCAATCCATAAAAATATTCCGGGGATCGCCGAACAGGCAAAGAAAGACTCCATGAAACCGGTCCCTACGCTCCGCTTGCTTGACCGCAGGGGCCAATACGCAACATTTATAAAGCTACCGGCGGGATATAGCCCGTATTAAGAAGTCCGATTTCAGTTTAGAGTTAACGGGTTCAGCGGGGGAGCGGGCTCAGCTCAGCGCCAGGTCAAGCGTCTGCTGCAAGGTCTTCACATAATGAAATTTCATTCCTTTGATAAAGGAAGGATCGATATCCTCGATATCTTTTTGGTTTTGCCAGCACAGGATGATCTCCCTCAATCCTGCTCTCTTGGCCGCGAGGATCTTTTCCTTTATCCCGCCCACGGGCAGCACCTGCCCCCTTAATGTGATCTCGCCCGTCATACCCAGGTAGGGTCGCACCTTTCTCCCGGTAAATGCCGATGCCATGGCGGTCAGCATGGTAACCCCGGCGCTGGGGCCGTCCTTAGGCACGGCGCCTTCCGGCACATGCACATGCGTTGTTTTTTTAAGGAATACTTCGGGATCAATATTTAATTTCCGGGCATTCGACTGGAGATAGGTCAGCGCGGTGGCAGCGCTTTCTTTCATCACGTTGCCGAGGTTGCCGGTGAGTTTAAGCTCGCCCTTGCCCTCGCTCAGGCTTGTCTCTACAAACAATATATCCCCGCCTACATAGGTCCAGGCCAGGCCGACGGCTACGCCCGGCATATTGGCCGTCTTATACATTTCATTGTTGTATTTGGGCTTGCCCAGTATCCGCTCAATATCGGAAAGGGAAACGGACGCCTTGATCCTGTTCTTCATGGCAAACTCCTTCGCCTCGAAGCGCATGATCGCCGCAATGTAGCGGTCCAGCTCGCGCACCCCGCTTTCGCGGGTGTAATCCTGGATGATCTTCTCTATTATCTTATCGCCGATCTTAAACTTCATGTTTTTCAACCCATGCGCTTCTTTTTGTTTGGGGATAAGATGCCGCCTGGCGATCTCCACTTTTTCCTCCACCGCATACCCGCTCAGGTAGATCACTTCAAGCCTGTCGCGCAAAGCGGGCTGTATGTTATTGATATCATTTGCGGTGGCGATGAACAATACCTTGCTCAGATCATATTCCAGTTCGAGGTAGTTGTCGTAGAAGCTGTTGTTCTGTTCGGGGTCAAGCACTTCAAGCAATGCGGAAGAAGGGTCTCCCCGCATATCATGCCCCACCTTGTCTATCTCGTCGAGGATCATCACCGGGTTGGACGATTTGATCTTGCGGATGGACTGGATGATCCTGCCGGGCATCGCGCCGATATAGGTTTTCCGATGCCCCCTTATCTCGCTCTCATCATGGAGTCCGCCCAGGCTAAGCCTGACATACTTGCGGCCGATCGCGCTGGCAATGCTCCGTCCAAGCGATGTTTTACCTATGCCCGGGGGGCCTACAAAACAAAGGATCGGGCTTTTCATATCGCCCTTTAGCTTCAAGACCGCCAGGTACTCCAGTATGCGCTCCTTCACTTTCGTCATGCCATAGTGGTCCTGGTCGAGTATTTTTTTTGCTTTTTTAAGATCGTAGGAATCCTCGGTATAATCCTCCCAGGGAAGATCAAGCATGAGGTCGAGATGATTGTACACCACGGAGTAATCAGGCGTTGTGGGATGCATTCTTTCCAGCTTCTCCACGCCTTTTTTAAACATCTCCATTGCCGCAGGAGGCCATTTTTTGGATTCGGCCTTCTTCTGCATTTCCTTTACTTCCTTCTCATTATTATCTCCTCCCAGCTCGTCCTTTATACTTTTCAATTGCTGCTGCAAAAAGTATTCGCGCTGCTGCTTATCCAGCTCCGTCTTTGTTTTGGTGGTCACCTTGTTCTTCAACTCCGCAAATTGCAGCTCCCTCTGAAGCAATTGCATCAGCAGGTCGGCCCTTGCCTGGATGCTATTGAGCTCGAGCAACTTTTGCTTTTCGACCAGTTCCGTATTCAGATTGCTGGAAATAAAATGGATCAGGAAGGAACGATTCTCTATGTTTTTCAGGATCAGCCCCGCTTCCGAAGGGATATTGGGCGATAGCTGAATGATCTGTGCGGCGAGATCCCTGATATTTGCGACGTAGGCCTCAAAATCCTGGTCTTTGGGCGCTTCTTCCTCTTCCAACGCTTCCACCATAGCCTTAAAATAAGGGTCTTCCGACAATATCTGTCCAATCCTGAATCTTTTTTTTCCCTGTATGATCACGGTCGTGCCGCCATCCGGCATTTTTATCAGTTTCACGATACGGGCGATGGTGCCGATATCTTCCAGGTCCTTGGTAGAGGGCTCTTCCACCTCGCTGTCCTTCTGCGCCACCACCCCTATCAACTTGTCTGCCTTATACGCTTCATTCACGGCATTGATGCTTTTGTCCCTACCCACGGTGATCGGCAGCACTACGCCGGGAAAAAGAACGGTATTCCTTAACGGCAACAAGGGGAGTTCGGCAGGTATGGCAATTTGCTGTTCGTTTTCGCTATCATTCTCATTGATGGGGATTATGGGAATAAAATCCATCTCGTCTTCCGCATTCAATAAATATCCAGATACTTTCATATTCCTGTTTAGCTATGACAAAATAACATTTCCTGTCTAAATAATGGTAATATTTCAGGGAATGGATAATATGTCAAGTTTGGCGCCAAGGCGTTTAAGGTTCTTAAATGTCAGTCGACATGCGGCCGGGTCGTATTTAAAAAAAGAGCGGCTCAGGTTATGAGCCGCTCCCATCGTTATGTATCTATTGATTTGGCCTCTGATCCGGCCTCGAAAAAATTTTCATTCTACCGGGCAGGCCTGCTTGCTATCCGTTAGCAGGTATCGCCAGGCATCAGATGATCCTAAAGCCAACATATAACTGAAAACCGTTATTTCTCCATTTATCGACATCCCTGATCTCGCTGATATTGGACAAGCCCAGCGCGTATCTCCCGCCGACCTTCATGCTGCCGATGTTTACCTGGACGCCGCCAAGAAGAGAAAAATCGCCGGACTTGAACGCCTCTTTTCCATTTTGCAGCAGGTTATCATCTTTGTTTATGAGAATACCGAACTGCGGACCGGCCTGGAATGATATAAACTTGGCGGGCGTATAGCTCAACAGCAGGGGAATGCTGAGATAATCCAGCTTCACTCCTTTTAATTCGGAAAGCCCCTCGTCGTAGAGGTCTTTAAACCGCTGCGAAACGACCGTCTGCGACTGGTTCCATATCAACTCGGGTTGAATGCCCCATTTTTTGGAAAAATTGATCTCTGCAAAGGCTCCGCCATTGTAACCGTGGCGAAACTCATTGCTGAAAGCCTTCCCCTCGATTTTATTAATATTCGCGCCGCCCTTAAACCCCGCGTGGAAGCTTTGAGCAAAGCCTGCAGCGCCGATCATCATCAAGAAGATGAACACGGAGAAGAATATCTTTTTCATACGACAACTATTTTGAGATGAAGAAATAGGAAGTCAACATATATGCCACTCATATACAATAGCCTGTTAAATCGGGTGCGGAGTAAAGCATACACAATAAAACAAAGGCGGCCTTGATAGCTGTTTTCAGGAAGGAACGGAGCGTCAAAACGTTTCTTATCTGATCCCTGCGCAACGCGCAGGTTTAACTTCCCAGGCTTATCGTCATGTTAAATTGATCACCGTGATCTCCGGCAGGATGCCTACCCTCCCCGGGTAACCGATAAATCCGAACCCCCGGTTAACATATAGTTTCTGATCTTCTTCCTCGTATAATCCCGCCCACTGCTTGTACATATACTGAACAGGGCTCCATTTAAAGCCAGGGATCTCCACGCCGAACTGCATGCCGTGGGTATGGCCCGACAGGGTCAGGTCGATATCCTTATACTGGCTTCTCACTTCCGCATCCCAATGGCTGGGGTCGTGCGACAGGAGTATCTTAAACGGGACCTGTTCCGTTCCGGAGCAGGCATTGCTCAATTTGCCGTATTTGGGAAAGTTTCCCTTGGCGCTCCAGTTCTCCACGCCGATCAGCGCGATCTTTTCCTGTTCCCTTTCCAGCAGCACGTGTTCATTCATCAACAAGCGCCAGCCCATCTTTGCCTGCAATTCCCTAAGCCGTTGCAGGTTGTTTGATTTTTCCGTTTCGCTTTCCCAACGGATATAATCCCCATAATCGTGATTACCAAGGATGGAATACACGCCCATCGGCGCTTTTAATTCGGCGAAGACATCCGCAAGCTCATCCATCTCCACCGCGCGGTCGTTGACCAGGTCGCCGGTAAACAGGATGAGATCGGGCTTTTCCTTCATTATTTTGGCCACCCCTTTTTTCACCGCTTTTTTATCGGCCAGGCTACCCGAATGGATATCCGAGATATGCACGATCTTCAGCCCCTTAAAAGCGGCGGGAAGGTTTTTAAACGCAAGCCGGAGACGAAAAATATGGTAGTTGTATTTATTGGTGAACCCATATATCATGGAGCTGAATAACCCCCCTCCCATGGCCAGGCCCAGCCAGCTTAAAAAAACCGAGCGGGTAATTCCCGAGGAGGTTTGGTTCACTTCCAGCGATGGATTGCTGAATAATTTGCTGATGATCCAGGTAGCGCCGCGCCGGACATCATCCATGGCCAGGAACATAGACGCCAGCAACTTCGAGAAGAAGATGATCACCAGCATGGAAAAAAGGTAAGAGCGGGCTTCCCTTGGTAAGTTTTCGACCTTAAGATAAGGATAAGCAATAAGCGTGGCCGTTGTGATGACGGCAAGTATCCAGTAAACGCTGACCACCGTGGTCCTGACCCGGGGAGACGCCGCGGTAAGCGCCACTTTCACTGCCTGGAAAACATAAAAATCAAGAATAACCAGGATGACTATGATGGTCCAAAGAAAACCCGGATTGCGCATGATGAAAAATAGAATAGATTAGAACGGGAAAGTTCCGCGTTTTATCCTGTTTAAAAAGTTAAAATTTGATGAATTCATCCAACTGTTCATTGATGACACGGAGGGTTTGCGCGTCCTGGATGGTAGCGGAACCGTTCAACAGGTTATGTACGCCGGAAATGGGCAGCTTATTGGGATGCACGACCACTTTCAGGTAGTGCAGTATGCTGGTCAGGTGCTCCATCCCTCTTACATTACCCGATCTGCCGCTGGAAATGCCTGTCAACAAAGCTTTTTTGCCCCACCAGACATTTTTATAATCCGAAAGGTCCAGCAGGGTCTTCAACACCCCGGGGAAACTGGCGTTGTACTCCGGGATGATAAAAATAAATTTTGCAGTAGGCAGCAGCAGCTTTTTCTCTATCTCAATATAGCCCGTATTCCGGCCCGAAAGATCGAGGTTCTCCAGCGAAAGCAGATCGGCCCGGATATTCTTTTTTTCCAGTTCCTGTTGGTAGATCGAAGCTATTTTATAGGTATTGCTCTCCTTTCTGTTGGTCCCTGAAATAATTACATAATGCTCTTCCATAATTAACTAGCGGCGTTAAACACTTATAGGTATTGTTCGTTGTCATTTAGGTAGCCATATTTTATACCGAAATCGTAATTTTGCCAACCTGGCAGAAATATACCGGAAAATCATCGTTCGGGGTCGAAAAATGCAAAAGGTGGACAAGTTGACCATATGAATCGGAGAAACTGCTCCCGGCATTCAACTTATCAACCTATATTGCAAGGGCTTCATCAACGTTAATCGGCATATTTATCGTACAGATGAAATACCGCCCGATCATTGATTAACAATAAAGTTCCGCCAAAAACGGGATCTTGGAAAAAATATGGCAAGAATAATAGGAGTGGCAAATCAAAAAGGCGGCGTGGGCAAGACCACCTCCGCTATCAACCTCGCGGCAAGCCTGGCTGTTCTTGAATTCAGGACCCTGCTTCTGGATGCGGATCCGCAGGCCAACAGCACCACGGGGGTCGGATTTGATCTGCAAAACATTCAACAGAGCTTGTACGACTGCATGGTCAATAACATTCCAGCAAAAGATGTTATCCTTAAATCGGAGATCCCCAACCTGGACGTCATCCCCTCGCATATCGACCTGGTAGGCGCGGAAATAGAAATGATCAACTATCCCAACCGCGAAAGCGTGTTAAAAAACATCCTTGAACCGGTCAGGGATGAATACGAGTTCATCATTATTGACTGCTCGCCCTCGCTCGGGCTGATCACCGTAAACGCATTGACCGCCGCCGATTCGGTGATCGTACCCGTGCAGACGGAGTTTTTTGCATTGGAAGGATTGGGCAAGCTGCTCAACACCATAAAGATCGTCCAGACGCGGCTGAATCCCAAACTGGCCATCGAAGGCATCCTGATGACCATGTACGACGGCAGGCTTCGATTGTGCAACCAGGTGGTAAGCGAAGTCAGAAAACATTTTGACGAAATGGTGTTCAATACCATTATTCACCGGAACACCCGCATCAGCGAAGCGCCCAGCGTGGGTAAACCCGTTATCTTGTACGATGCCCAGAGCAAGGGATCGATGAACTACCTGAATCTCGCCAAGGAAGTGCTGCAGAAAAACAATAAAACCAGGATAAGCCAGGAAGAAAGGATACTTGAATAAGCGTTAAAACCGTAAACATGACCAATCCAAAACAAAATAAAGATGCGTTAGGGAAGGGAATACGTTCCCTTTTGCAAAGTATCGACGCCGACCTGAAAACCGGTTCCGGCGAATTAAAATCCTCGGTAGTTGAAGCCGCCACTACGATCCAGCGGATACCTGTCGGCGATATCGAGCCCAATCCCCGGCAGCCGAGAAAAGACTTCGACGAAGCAGCGCTCCAGGAACTGGCCCATTCCATCAAGCTCCACGACCTGGTACAGCCGATCACCGTATCGGCGAAACCTAATGGGAAATATATGCTGATATCCGGAGAGCGCCGGCTAAGGGCCTCAAAACTGGCCGGGTTAAAAGATATTCCCGCCTATATCCGGAAAGCCGACGACCAGCAGTTGTTGGAGCTGGCGCTGCTGGAAAACCTCCAGCGGGAGGATCTTAACGCGATGGAAATAGCCTTGAGCTATAAGCGGATGATGGAAGAGCTCAACCACACCCAGGAGGAAGTCGCCGAACGGATGGGCAAGGAAAGAAGCACGGTAGCCAACTATATCCGGCTGCTCCGGCTCCCTCCCGATATCCAGGCGGCCGTCAGGAAAAATACCATCTCCATGGGGCATGCCAGGGCGTTGATCAATGTGGATACGGTAGACAAACAGTTGTATATCTTTAAGGAGATCGTGAAACAGGGATTATCCGTCAGGCAGACGGAAGAGCTGGTGCGCAAGCTGTATAAGACCGCCGTTAAAAATTCGGTAAAACAACAGGTTCCGGCCGCATTCAAAAAAATAGAAGATAATTTAGCCTCTCATTTCAGCGCCAAAGTAAAACTAAATCATTCCAAGAAAGGGAACGGAAGCATAATCATCGAGTATTATTCCATCCACGACCTGAACAAGATACTGGAACAGATGGGCGTATCTGCAAACTAAGATGGACATAATGAAAGCCGTCCTATCCTTTTTCCTGATCCTCGCTCCCTGGTTCGTTTTTTCACAAGCGACCGACGCTGTTCCGGGGGATTCCATAGCAGACACGATCCCCGTCTCTCCTTCCGCGGCAGATACGATACCCGCGCCCCCATCCGATTCCCTGGCAACGGCAGTTGCTCCGTTGCAGGACTCCGCTTCAGCCGTCGCCTTGTTAGCGGAAACCGACAGCGTTGTCAAAAAAGGGCACTCTCCCCGGCAGGCGACCCTGCGGTCGGTGATCATACCCGGATGGGGCCAGGCCTATAACAAGAAATACTGGAAGATCCCCATTGTCTACGGCGCCATCGGCGTGCCGGTGTACCTGTTTTTCGACAACAAGCAATGGTATAACCGAACCCGTTATGCTTTATCGGTTGTGGCAAACGGAAGGATGAACAATATCGACAGCATGGCCATTGTTCATCCACAGCTTAAGGGGCTGGTGACGCAGGGGCTCGAGGGCTCGCTGATCAGCTACCGCAACGAATTCAGGAAGAACATGGACTATTCCATATTGTTTACCCTGATCATGTGGGGATTAAACGTGGTAGACGCCACGGTAGACGGGCATCTTAAAGCCTTCGACGTCGGCGACGATCTCAGCCTGCGCATAAAGCCCTCCTCTCTCGCGGGCGCCGGGGTTCCAGGATTGGCGTTAGTTGTTAATTTTAAGTAATTCATAGGTCAAAACTTTACATTTGCCTTTAAATTTTTTCAGATGAACATTGCATTACTGGGATATGGCAAAATGGGTCAGGCTGTCGAATCCATCGCCTTGCAGCGGGGGCATGCCGTGGTCTGTAAGGTTTCGATAGAGAACCTGGAAGACCGCACGATAGAAAACATCAGGAAGTCGGACGTTGTTATTGAATTTACCGGCCCCGACAGCGCCGTTGACAACCTCAAACTCTGTATAGACGCCGGCGTGCCGGTGGTCAGCGGATCGACAGGCTGGTTAAGCCGCTATGAAGAGATCAGGGAATATGCGAAGGCTAAGGGAGGCGCGCTGCTGTACGCCAGCAATTTCAGCATCGGCGTAAATATCTTTTTTGCGCTGAATAAAAAACTGGCTGAACTAATGGCGGGCCACCCGGAATACGAGGCAGACATGAAAGAGATACACCATACCCAGAAGGTCGACGCCCCGAGCGGAACAGCGATCACGCTGGCCGAACAGATCCTGGAAAGACTGCCCCATAAAAAGAGATGGGTGAATAATGCTACCGACAACAAGGAAGAACTATCCATTATCAGCGAACGCGTGGATCCGGCGCCGGGAACCCATTCGGTCAGGTATCATTCTGCCATCGATGATATTGAGATCATTCATACCGCCCATAGCCGTATGGGGTTTGCCTCCGGAGCAGTATTGGCCGCAGAGTTCATTCGCGGAAAAAAAGGGATCTTTACCATGAACGAAGTATTGGGCATATAAAGGCGAATGCCCTATATCCCCAAATATTTATTATAACCGATTGTTTACAGAAATTTTGCCCGATGCTTTCCAAAAAAGCCCAGTATGCCCTTCAGGCGTTGATGTATATGGCAGATAAGTCATCCAACGAGCCGACCCTGATCGCCGAGATCGCTAAAAAACGAAAGATACCGCTGAAGTTTCTCGAAAACATCCTGTTACAGCTGAAAAATGAAGGCATTCTTGAAAGTAAAAAAGGCAAGGGCGGAGGATATTTTTTCCGTATACCGCCCAAGGATATCCCCCTGGCCCGCATCATCCGGATCATTGACGGACCCATATCCATGCTTCCCTGCGTAAGCCTTTATTTTTATGAACGATGTAGAAACTGCGATGAAAGACGTTGCGGCATACACGATATCATGGCCCAGGTGCGGGATTCCACCCTGAAAATACTGGAGAAGAAAACAGTGGCCGACATATCGAACCTATAATAAAAGACTTGTATAGAAAATCATTAAATCAAACCTATGGAAGGATTTCTGAAAGAACTTTTTGCCCGGCAGCAGTATGATGAAAAAAACTTTTTTCTGATCGCCGGGCCCTGCGTGGTGGAATCAGAAGAACTGGTGATGGAAGTAGCCGAAAAAGTATCCGCGCTATGCCGTAACCTGGGCATCCCCTATATTTTCAAAGCTTCTTACCGGAAGGCCAACCGCACCAGCGGCTCCTCCTTTACAGGCATCGGCGACGAAAAAGCGATGGCCCTGGTCAACCGGGCCGGCAAGCAATTCAACACGCCCACCACTTCCGATATCCATGCCCATGAAGAAGCGGAGATTGCCGCAAAATATATTGATATCCTCCAGATACCGGCGTTTCTGTGCCGGCAAACCGATCTGCTTATAGCCGCCGCAGAAACAGGCCAGATCGTTAATGTTAAAAAAGGGCAATTCCTCAGCGGGGAATCGATGAAGTTCGCAGTAGAAAAGATCACCAAGGCAGGCAACCGGAAAGTCATGCTTACCGAAAGGGGAACCACCTTCGGTTACCAGGACCTGGTAGTCGATTACCGCAATATCCCCGCCATGCAAAAATTAGGCGCCCCGGTGGTCATGGATTGCACGCATAGCCTGCAGCAACCCAATCAGCCAGGCGGCGTAACCGGCGGAAACCCCGAACTGATCGGCGTCATTGCCAAAGCGGCTGTCGCGGCCGGCGCCGACGGGCTGTTTATCGAAACGCACCCCAACCCTGCCGTAGCCAAAAGCGACGGGGCTAATATGTTGAAACTTGACCGGCTGGAAGGGTTGCTGCACGAACTGATAAAGATCCGGAAAGCGGTGGTTTAGTCTACCGGTACCACAGGGGATTTCTTCTTGCCGCCAGTATATACCGTTTCATGTTCATCCAGAAAGCCAGGACGAAATAAACAATCAGCGGCGACCCCATTGTAAGAAAGGAGATATAGATAAACCATGTTCTGATCCGGCTTGGCGCAATGCCGATCCGCTCACCTATCGCAGTACAGACCCCAAACAGCTTCCATTCGATGAAATACCTCAGCTGGTTCATGCTACTAATTTAATAAAATTAGCATAAATGCTATAGTACATCAGCCGATTTTAGGTAAATTTGCAAAAAATTTAATAACGCAGTCCGCGTTATTTAGCTAATGATTGCAGCGCCAAGCATATATCTCGCACCTAAAAAAATATAATACATGGTATTTGATCTGGATTTAATCAGGAAAGTTTATGAACGGATGCCCGCCAAGGTCCGGGAAGCCAGGGCCTTAAAAGGCAAGGCGCTCACATTAGCAGAGAAAATATTATATAACCATTTATATAACCCGCCGGTCGCCGCTTATGAAAGAGGAAAAGATTATGTAGATTTTGCCCCCGACCGCGTAGCCATGCAGGATGCCACCGCCCAGATGGCCCTGCTCCAGTTCATGACCTGCGGAAGGTCTTCCGTAGCGGTGCCTTCCACTGTCCATTGCGATCACCTGATACAGGCCAAAACAGGTTCCCAACAAGACCTGGCCAACGCCCTGGACATCAACAGCGAGGTATTCAGTTTCTTGTCTTCCATTTCAAATAAATACGGCATAGGGTTCTGGAAACCCGGCGCAGGGATCATTCACCAGGTGGTGCTTGAGAACTATGCATTTCCGGGGGGGATGATGATCGGTACAGACAGCCATACCCCCAATGCCGGCGGATTAGGCATGATCGCTATCGGCGTTGGCGGCGCAGATGCCGTTGACGTTATGGCCGGGCTTCCCTGGGAACTCAAGATGCCCAAGCTGATCGGCATTAAGCTCAACGGCAAAATGAACGGTTGGGCCTCCGCCAAAGATATTATTCTGAAAGTCGCGGGAATACTCACCGTAAAAGGCGGCACCGGCGCCATTGTGGAATACTTCGGCGAGGGCGCCGACAGCCTCAGCGCTACCGGCAAAGCCACTATTTGTAATATGGGCGCCGAGATCGGAGCCACCTGCTCCGTGTTTGCCTACGACAGGAAAATGGCCGATTACCTCAAAGCTACCGGTCGGGAGGAAGTAGCGGCGCTGGCCGACGGCATCAGGGACTATCTCCGTCCCGACCCCGAAGTGTACGACAATCCGACTGCTTATTATGATCAGCTGATCGAAATAGACCTGAACGAATTGGAGCCGCATGTCAACGGCCCCTTTACGCCGGACCTTGCCTGGCCCATCAGCAAGTTTGCAGAAGCCGTTAAGGCCAACGACTGGCCAGCCAGGCTGGAAGTAGCCCTGATCGGATCCTGCACCAATTCTTCTTATGAAGACATCAGCCGTTCGGCTGCCGTGGCCAACCAGGCGATCACGAAGGACCTGGAAACGCGCGCGGAATTTACCATCACCCCCGGGAGCGAGCAGGTCCGGTACACCATCGAAAGAGACGGGTTCCTTAAAACCTTCGACGCCATTGGCGGCGTAGTGCTGGCAAATGCCTGCGGGCCCTGTATCGGACAATGGGCGCGTCATATAGACGATCCCAACCGCAAAAACTCCATCATCACTTCCTTCAACAGGAACTTCGCCAAACGCAACGACGGACTGGCGTCCACCCATGCGTTCGTAGCATCGCCTGAAATTGTAACCGCTTTTGCCATAGCAGGCGATCTCACGTTCAACCCGCTGAAGGATAAATTAAAAAATAAGAAAGGGGAAGAAGTTATGCTGGACGAGCCCACAGGCTTAGAATTGCCTCCCCGCGGCTTTGCCGTGGAGGATGCCGGCTACCAGGCTCCCGCTGCAGACGGCAGCGCCGTAAACATAGAAGTTAAGCCCGACTCTAACCGGTTGCAGCTGCTGGAACCTTTCAGCCCCTGGGAAGGAACCGATCTTAAGGGATTAAGACTGCTCATCAAAGCCAAGGGAAAATGTACCACCGACCATATTTCCATGGCCGGCCCCTGGTTGAAATTCCGCGGTCATCTCGATAATATCTCCAACAATATGCTGATCGGCGCCATTAATTTTTTCAACGACAAGACAGACACCGTTAAAAACCAGCTTACCGGCGAATACGGACCCGTTCCGGCCACCCAGCGGGCGTATAAGGCCGCGGGTATAGGAACGATCGTCGTAGGCGACGAAAACTACGGGGAAGGTTCTTCGAGGGAGCATGCGGCAATGGAACCCCGCCACCTGGGCGTCAGGGCCATTATCGTCAGAAGCTTTGCCCGCATACATGAGACCAACCTGAAGAAGCAGGGCATGCTGGCGCTTACTTTCGCCAACAAGGAAGACTATGATAAGATCCAGGAAGACGATGTAATTGATATTACCGGACTGCAATCTTTTGCGCCGGGCAATCAACTCGTCATGGTTCTGTATCATAAGGACGGGTCGGTGGATAATATTGCGCTGAACCATACCTATAATGCCCAGCAGATCGAATGGTTTAAAGCGGGAGGCGCGCTGAACGTTATCCGTCAGCAATTCGCAAACGCGTAATCAACCATTTTACCGGGCGTCAAACCATAGCGAAGCGGCATTGTTATAGGTTCCATTATAGTTCACAAACAACTGTTCGCCGCTGCAGATGGGTCGCATGGTCTTTATGCTGATCGATCCCTGCTTATAGTCCATTTCATATTCGCAATTGGACTCATAGGCGTGATTGTACAGGGAGGCATATCCCCATGCTACGATACACTGCTTTGACGAATCCCCCCATTCGAAAATATAATCGTGCAGCGCGGTCTGGTCGAGCAGTGTTCGCGCTTCCCCGCCCATGACCAACACGGGAGAAACCTCTATCACAGTATCGGCCCCGATCGCTTCGGAGGTAAAAACGCCCAGTCCCATTTCTCCGGCCGGCTTAACATGCAAATAGGGTTTTATCATGAACATTTACAACAGATTAAAGCGTCCAAAAAATCAAGATAACCATTAATTAATAATTTTTCCTTTAAAGTACATTCGCATTTACCGCAAGCAGGTAAATAGTAAATTCTCTTGAATATTTATTATTTTTTTGCCAAGAGGAACTCCCATGAAACTTTTCATTCATCCCTTGTGTATTTTATGAATGAAAAATTTCATGTACGTTTGATCCATGACAGGGGAAATCGAACAAGACGAGCTGAACGAGCAGTTCCTTCGGATATTGCAGGAAGACGACGTGCTTTCGGCGCGGGAATTCCTCAACCAGCAGAACATCAGCGATGTCGCCGTGTTGATAGACGAGTTTCCCGAATACGAGGCAAAGATCATCAGCAACATGAGCATTCACCGGGCCTCGAGCGTTTTTAAGATCCTTGATCTCTCCAGTCAGAAAAGCATTATTCAATCCCTTCCGCCGTATAAAACCGCCGAGCTGCTCAACGAGTTGCCCGCGGACGACCGCACCTCTTTCCTGGAAGAGCTTCCCAGCGAAGTCGTCAAGGAGCTGATCAGGCTGCTCGATCCCGAAGAAAGAAAGATCACCCTGGCCCTGCTGGGTTATCCCGAAGGCAGCGTAGGCCGGTTGATGACGCCGGATTATATTGCGGTGCAGGTCGACTGGACCATGAGCGAGGTATTGGATCATATCCGCGAAGAAGGAAAGCATAGCGAAACCATCGATGTGATCTATGTGGTAAACGACAAGGGCGAATTCGTGGACGATATCCGTATCCGGGAAATACTGCTCTCTCCTCCCGACAGGGAAATAGGCGATGCGATCGACAACCGCTTCATTACGCTCAAGGTAACCGACGACCAGGAAGTGGCCAACCAGATCTTCAAGATGAATAATCGGGTAGCGCTTCCCGTTGTAGACGATAAGAACATCCTGCTTGGCATCGTCACGATAGACGACGTGCTCTGGGTAGCCAACGAGGAATTCAGCGAGGACATGCAGAAAATGGGGGGCACCGAAGCGCTGAACGAACCCTATCTTGAGATCCCCCTTATGAAACTGTTCAAAAAAAGGGCGATCTGGCTGATCGTTTTGTTCCTCGGCGAAATGTTAACGGCAACCGCTATGGGCTATTTTGAGGACGAGATCGCCAAAGCGGTGGTGCTGGCCCTGTTCGTGCCGCTGATCATTTCCAGCGGGGGGAACAGCGGCTCCCAGGCTTCCACCCTGATCATCCAGGCCATGGCCGTGGGAGAAGTCACCCTGTCCGACTGGTGGCGGGTGCTCCGGAGGGAGATCTTATCCGGCCTGATGCTGGGGTCCATCCTGGGACTGATCGGCTTTTTCCGGATAGTCGCATGGAATTCCATCTTCCATACTTATGGCGATCATACTGCCCTTATCGGCATCACGGTGGGCGTATCGCTGGTCGGCGTGGTGCTCTGGGGCACCATTACCGGGTCCATGCTACCCATTGCGCTGAAAAAACTGGGCGCCGACCCTGCGACCTCTTCCGCCCCCTTTGTGGCCACCCTGGTAGATGTTACGGGTCTGCTGATCTATTTCTCCATGGCCTTTATTTTTATGAAGGATATCCTTTCCTAAGACGCCGCGCCAATACTAAGCGGGAATCTATTGGCGTTTATATAGCCTGAAACGCCCCAAATTCAGTCAGCGGTTCAATTTCAGCTTCAGCCTGTTATGTGGTCAGCGGTGAGCGTTGAGTAGGAGTTGATACCGATATCCATACCTGTTGCGGGAGTTTGTCAAATGACTTATTTTGCAGCCCGATTGCAGTCCATTATCATTCAAAACCTATTCTAAATTTATGTGCGGAATCGTTGCTTACATCGGACAAAAAGAAGCTTATCCAATAGTATTGAAAGGCCTTAAACGTCTCGAATACCGCGGCTATGACAGTTCTGGCATCGCCTTGTTAAATGATGGGCTCAAGGTATATAAGCGCAAAGGGAAGGTAGCTGAACTGGAAGAAATGCTTATCGGAAAGGACCTTCATTCCCATATCGGCATCGGGCATACCCGCTGGGCCACCCATGGCGAACCCAATGACCGCAATGCCCATCCCCATACTTCTTCTAATGGCAAACTGGCCATGATCCATAACGGGATCATTGAAAACTACGGGCAGATCAAACAGGAGCTGATCAAAAAAGGATACGTGTTCAAAAGCGATACCGATACGGAAGCGCTGCTGTATTTTATTGAAGATATACAGCAGCATCATAAGGTGAGCCTGGAAGAAGCCGTTAGAATAGCCCTTAGGAGGGTGGTAGGCGCCTATGTGATCGTACTGATCGACGAGGACAATCCCGACACGCTGATCGCCGCCCGCAAAGGAAGCCCCCTGGTGATAGGGATCGGCAAGGACGAACATTTCCTGGCTTCCGACGCCTCTCCCATCATTGAATACACCAAAGAAGTGGTATATGTTAACGACTACGAACTCGCCATCATTCGCCCGGATGAGCTGATCCTGAAAAATCTCGGAAATGAAAAAATAACCCCGCATATACAGCAGCTCGACCTGGAGCTGGCTGCTATTGAAAAAGGCGGTTATGAACATTTTATGCTGAAAGAGATCTTCGAGCAGCCCGATACCATATTTGATTGTTTGAGGGGAAGAATGGACCCCAGGGAAGGAACGCTGCGCATGGCCGGGGTAGATAAGAATATTGAGCAGCTAAAAAACGCCAACCGCTTTATCATTGTAGCCTGCGGCACCAGCTGGCATGCGGGCCTGGTTGCCGAATACATTTTTGAGGAGCTCTGCCGCATTCCCGTGGAAGTGGAATATGCGTCGGAGTTCAGGTACAGGAACCCCGTTATTCATAAGGGAGATGTGATCTTTGCGGTTTCACAAAGCGGCGAGACCGCCGATACGCTGGTAGCCATTGAGCGCGCCAAGGAACAAGGCGCCTTTATCTTCGGGATCGTCAATGTGGTGGGCTCATCCATTGCCCGCGCATCCGATGCCGGGGCCTATACGCACGCAGGACCCGAGATCGGGGTCGCCAGCACCAAGGCATTTACCGCTCAGCTTGCCGTACTCGCCATGATCGCGTTAAGGATCGCGCAGGAAAAAGGGACCCTCTCCTCGAAACGGTTCATGCATTTATTGAATGAGCTGCATGAGCTTCCTGCAAAGGCGCAGACCATGCTGGAATCAAACGAATCCATTAAAAAGCTCGCGCAAAAATACAGTTCCGCCTCGGATGCCTTATACCTGGGAAGAGGATATAATTTCCCCATCGCGCTGGAAGGAGCGTTAAAGCTTAAGGAGATCTCCTATATTCATGCGGAAGGATACCCTGCGGCAGAGATGAAGCATGGACCCATTGCCCTGGTAGACGAGCATCTGCCGGTAATTATCGTAGCCACAAAAGATTCTTATCACGAAAAGATCGTCAGCAATATCCAGGAGATCAAAGCCAGAAAAGGCAAGGTAATCGCCCTTATCACTACCGGCGATACGGTTATTACCGAATTAGCGGACGATACAGTAGAAGTTCCCGAAGCCGATGAACTGGTTGCGCCGCTGCTGAGCGTTATCCCCCTGCAATTGCTGGCTTATCATATTGGCGTAGCGCGGGGCTTGGATGTCGACAAACCCAGGAACCTTGCCAAGAGCGTTACGGTGGAATAAAAACTTACCGAATGAACCAGATCAAAAAAAATCCCATCAACTCGCTGGGCTATAATTTCATTTCCGAAGAGCATCTCGCGAAAGGAAGGGACGAATACTATCTCCGGAAGCTCCAGAACAATAACGGCATTCAATATCGCGGGCTTACCGCATACGAGATAGAGGTGCTGGTAAGAAACCGCAACACTTCCGACGACTGGAACAACCTGCTGGTATCGGATGCATTCAGCCCGGAGCAGGTGCACAACTGCAAATTCTTCGGGCTGGTGAGGATCGGAAAGCTGGAGCCCTTCTACCTGGAATTTAAAAACCTCCGCAGGCCGGTAGGCTTATACAATAGCACCATCATCAGCTGCGACTTCGGGGACAATGTCGTAATAGACAATGTAAACTATATCTCCCATTATATTGTCGGCAATGGCGCGATCATTGTGAATGTGAACGAGGTCGCGACGACCGACTATGCAAAGTTCGGGAATGGCGCGTTGAAAGACGGCGAATCGGAAAACATGCGGATCTGGCTGGAGGTATGCAATGAAAACGGGGGAAGAAAGATCATTCCCTTTAATGGCATGCTGCCCGGCGACGCTTATTTATGGACGCAGGCCAGGGACGATGAAAAATTACAACAGCGTTTCCGGGAGTTCACCCTGAACCGTTTTGATACGCGCCGGGGATATTACGGCGTAATCGGCGACCGCACGGTGATCAAGAACTGCAAGATCCTTAAGGATGTAAACATCGGCAGCGACGCCTACCTGAAGGGGGCCAACAAGCTGAAGAACCTCACCATCAATTCTTCCGCAGAAGCGTCCACGCAGATCGGCGAGGGATGCGAGCTGGTGAACGGGATCGTCGATTACGGATGCACGATATTTTATGGCGTGAAGGCTGTCCGTTTTTTTATGGCTTCTCATTCGCAGTTGAAATATGGCGCGAGGCTTATCAACTCCTACCTGGGAAATAACTCTACGATCTCCTGCTGCGAAGTGTTGAACGCGCTTATTTTTCCCTTTCATGAGCAGCACCATAACAATTCTTTCCTGTGCGCGGCATTGCTGAATGGCCAAACCAATATTGCCGCCGGAGCCACTATCGGATCGAACCACAATTCGCGCAGTCCGGATGGCGAGATCATTGCCGGCCGCGGCTTCTGGCCCGGTCTCTGCGTCAGCCTCAAGCACAATTCGAAGTTTGCTTCTTTTACCATTATTGCGAAAGGAGATTATCCCGCCGAGCTGAACATACCGATCCCCTTTTCACTGGTCAGCAATGATGTCACCCACGACACGCTGGTGGTGATGCCCGGCTATTGGTTCATGTACAACCTGTATGCGCTGGTCAGAAACTCCGGAAAATACCGGGACCGCGACAAAAGGATTATCAAAGAACAATTGATAGAACCCGGGTACCTGGCGCCCGACACTGTTAATGAGATGATCCAGGCGCTGCATCTTCTCGAAAAGCTAACAGGCGAGGCCTGGATCCGCGCGCAGGAAGAAAAAGGAGCAGGAGCGCAGAAAAAGAAGGCAGCAGGCGCCAAACAGAAAGGGTCAAAGACCCCGGTTCAAAATGCTGCGCTGATCGGCAAAAGATTATTGAAACGCAAGGACCCCTTGGTAGATGAGCTTTCCATTACGACTCCCGATTTTGAAAATGCGCAACGACCGGCAAAGCTGGTAAAAGTCCTGAAGAGCTACCATCTTTTTAAGAAGCTGATCCGCTTTTATACCATCAGCCTGCTGGCCGAACATATCTCTTCCGAAAATATTCGTTCCTTTAAGAAACTCGTCAGCAGCCTTCCGGATAAACCTACGCTCTCTGAATGGCAGAACATTGGGGGACAGCTTATCCGCGCCGCGGAGATCGAGAAAATGCGGGCCCGGATCCGGTCGGGCAGAATAAAAAGCTGGGATGAGATCCACCAGGCTTACGCGCAATATGGCGATAGCTATTCCAGCGAAAGACTGATCCATGCCATCGCAGCCCTAAGGGAGGTAGCGGGGATAAGGCTAAGCCAATTGTCCGCCGAGCAATTCCGCCAGCTTCTTGAAGAAAGCGCGCAAACCAAGAAATGGATCTTCAACAATATTTATGAATCGCGCGCCAAGGACTATACCAATCCTTTCCGGATGATGGTCTATCAGAATGCCGAGGAGATGAACAATGTGATCGGCAGGCTCGATGAAAACACCTTCATCAAAAAAGAAAAACAGGAGCTAAACGCCTATAAAAGAACGATCGACCGTCTGATCAAAGAACTGAAGTAATAGATAAAGCAACGATCATACATTCACCGCTTTAGGAACCGCATTAATCCAAGCCGGGAAGAGCCCGATGTCGCCAAGATACAATACCAGCCTGCCGGTATGTTGTCAATGTCCAGGCTCACGACAGTCGGGCCCTTGCCGGCAACAATATCATCTTTTTTAAAAGCGCGCCCCTGCATATTATATATCACGGTCCGGATATGGATTTTTTCGTCGGCGATGATCTTCATCTCCAGGCGCTGCCGAACAATGGTTGAAGTTAGCGAGACCGACGGCGATCTTTCCTTAATATTATCAGCAAGCTCTCTTCTCATTCGGTATCGGTTATCCGGAAGCGGTAGCGCATTCTGACCAGCAATACTGCTGCCCAGCGTAAAATGGTTCTCTCCGGGTGTGAAGCCGATGATCGCCTCGCTGATTACCGATCCGTTCGCGCCGGGAGATCCGGTAACGGCGGTATTCCCCGCATTTATCCAGCTTTCATTCAATAGGCGGGCCGTTCTAAGATCCTGCAGACTGGTCACTCCCCCGCTGTTAGGGTCATCAAAAGACAGCTCGACAATTGCTTCTGCAGACCCATCGTCATCAGCCGCAATGCTCCAATACTCCAGCGAAGAGATATGATCGATCCCCTCTCCCATCTGTACGCTGAGCGCCGACGGATCCGACCGGCGATAGGCTACGGTAAAACTCCCCGAAGCATTCTTTAACGATAGCCAGCGCATGGTCTGGTTAATGCCTACCGGAAATAAAAACCCTTCCGCCGTAAGACCTTGTTTTTGCAGAGGACCGTTGATAAAGCTATTGTCCGACAAACTATCCGCTTTCAGCGTGCAGGAAGGAAGCAGGGTCAGCAACGCGCTATGGTTGGTGGCAATCCTTCCCCTGATCAGTTCCAGGCGATAAGGAAGGGTCAGGGGGTGTTGCAGTACGGCTCCCCAACCATTCATCACAAAGCTTATGCTGTTCAGGATTGCGCCCTGCATATTTATTTTCTGCTCCTGTTTACCGGCAAGCAGGATCGCCGGTTCGCCGGCGCCTGTTTCCGTCATCACGCTTCCCGGCATTTGCAGCAGATCGCCGCCTATAGATACCACCGCATTCCTGGCCGTATTTCCCAGGTTAACTATTCCTCCGCGCTGAATAAGGTCGCGCGCAATAAAGATGGTATCCCCGAAATTCAGGCTTAGGTTTACCCCCTGGCCTATTTCCAGGTCGCTGCGGATCGTCAACCGGTTGGTTCCGGCCGCCGTATAATTTAGCGTTCCCCCGGCAGCGTCCGCTTTTAACGCCAATTTTCCATAGACCCTGCCGCTAAGTGACAGGGTAGTAGAAAGATCGGGACTATCAATTTCCGTCACACCTTTTTCCGTTCCCGGCGCGGAAGACAAGCGCTGTATATTTGCGGCATGTCCTGCGGCGGTCTGATGAATATACCTTCCCCCGTCATTGATGCGGATGGAATCGGCAATACTCACGGGCAGGCCGCTTACCGCTCCCGACGCATTCCGGAAAATGCCGCCCTCTTCAATGATCAAACCATAGCTATCGCCAGCCGCCACAAACCCGGGCAGACTTGTATTATCGGAAGGCAGGGTCAATTCAATAGGGTTTCCGCCAGAAGGCGCGATCCTGACCATCCTGACAACCGTAGTCGCCGACCCGCCCGGAAGCCTGACTGTATATCCTGTTTTTATAAATTCATTATCTAGCAAGACCGCATCATTAATACCCGGCGTTTCATCACTCGCCCAGTTAAGCGGATTGCTCCACTCTCCATCGCCCCCCTCTCCATCCCATAAATGCTGCGCCTGCAGAGACAGCGACAAGCAAATCAGTATAAGCCAGCACAACAATCGTTTCAGGCGACATGGCCATCGCCATACACTACTGAAGCTCCTGCATTTTCCAGGCCATTTTTTGATGAAGACGATCATATCCTGTGTTTTCATTAGGCCTGCAAAATAGAAAGGCGCAGAAATGAGACCAAGATGATAACACCGCTTAAAAATGTTTTATCACCGCGGAAAACAATGAAGTCCGGGAAAGCGCGTGCCTACATATCTTTCCCTGTTTTGAAGCCTGTTAAGAAGAGAATAATCAGATCTAATTGATCGCTTACAATTGCATTCCATAAATACGATCAACACTGTTGCTAACGCCGGTTCATACTTCCAGTTCAATGAAAATACTTACTCATTTTACCAACCGTGTTTACATAATAAATCAAGCAAGCATAATGCTATACAAACGTATACGCATAAAAAGGGTTTAGGGGTTAATTCCAAACTAACAGGTAAACCAATATTAGTTAAGATTTGCAGGATATTTTAGCGCTCCTGAATATTTATTTC
>DEHV01000041.1:0-1692 GCA_002352105.1 Chitinophagaceae bacterium UBA2791
CCTAAGAAGCGTAAGGATACAAACAGGCGGCTTGGCAATATGGCGACGCGATGAATATATGCTCAATTTTTTGTTCATTAATCAGCTTTAGCTCCACCATCGCGACAAACAACGCCGGGCAATAGAACAAACAATGAACATTTATTTATAAATTTAACAACAGTTGCCGGCTGGCGATCGACGGACTTCCGCCTCACCGCTTAGCGGCGCCGTTAGGCGCAACCCAGAAACCGAAAACGATCAATGACCTATGACGACGTCGCCCAAATTTCAAACAGGCTTAAAAATTATCAAACAAAATGACAAATAAAGCCTTCCTCTTTCTAAGCGCTCTCTTGTTGGCTTATGGAGATATTCAAGCGCAAAACAATAGACAAGTAAAACAAATGGCTTATGCCGACTCGTCGCGACTGGTAGAAATTTTTAAGGACATTCATCAAAACCCTGAACTCGGCTTTATGGAAGTGCGTACATCGGGCATTATAGCAAAAGAATTGAAGTCTTTGGGTTACCAGGTAATTACCGGAATAGCAAAAACAGGCGTTGTCGGGATTTTAAAGAATGGCGCCGGACCAACTGTAATGTATAGAGCAGATATGGACTGTAATTCCGTAAAAGAAACTACCGGACTTTCATATTCAAGCACAAAAATTATGAAAAAAGAGGATGGCACGGAAACTCCTGTAACCCATGCTTGTGGACACGATGCTCATGTAACCTGGATGCTTGGTATTGCTAAAATTATGATGACTTTAAAAAGCGAATGGAAAGGGACATTAGTGTTTGTGGCGCAACCAGCCGAAGAATTATTAATGGGCGCGCAAGCTATGGTTGATGACAATATGTATGAAAAAGGAGTACCTGTGCCAGATTACCTGCTGGGTATGCACACTTCTTGTACCCTACCTGTTGGGAAGGTAGACAATGGTATTGGCGTTCGAGCGTCAGGTAGCGACCAGCTAGATGTAACATTCTATGGAATTGGCGGACACGGCTCAGCTCCTGAAAAAACTAAAAACCCGATTACAATGGCTTGTAATGCAGTAATGCAATATCAAACTATTGTAGGTAAAAATATTGCCGCACAAGACGTTGCGGTTTTAACTGTTGGAGCAATTAACGCTGGCACAGATAATAATGTAATTCCAGCGTCGGCAACCATAAAAGTAAACCTGCGCTGGTTCAATGAAAAAACAAGAAACATTTTATTAGACGGTATTAAAAGAATTAATGAAGGAATTGCCGTTGCAAACGGACTTACAACAGAACAATACCCAATAATCAAAATGAAAGGCAATGTTTACCCTCTTGAAAATGATGCAGATTTCACAAATAAAATAAATGCCGCGCTAAAGACCTTATTGTCTCCCGATAATGTAGTAACAGATACGCCGCCTAGTATGGGTTCTGAAGATTTTGCACATCTTGTTTTAGGGAATAACAAGACAGTAATTGATTACTTAGACGTGGGTATTGTAAATCAATTACTGTTTGATAAGACAATTAAGGAGGGAAAGAAATTTCCATTTTATTATCATGCTGGCAATTATGCGGTTGACCTTGCTTCAATTCCTTTGGGGACAGAGATTGGCGCTACTGCATTATTTACAGCATTTAAAAAATAATTGAATAGACAACCATCATGAATGGCTTTGGGGCAGCCATAAAAGGGCTATGGAGCTAACATCGTAA
>DEHV01000041.1:1714-16806 GCA_002352105.1 Chitinophagaceae bacterium UBA2791
TTTTGTTGAGAACTTCGGTTCGCTTTCGACAGACCAACTGAATTGGAAACCCAATTCTCAAACGTGGAGTATTGCTCAGAACATTGACCATTTAATTGTTGTGAACGAAACATATTATCCTGTTTTGGCTTCTCTAAAAGAAGGAACTTATAAAACGCCTTTCATTGCAAAACTTGGTTTTATAGCTTCATTCTTAGGTAAGACAGTTCTTAACGCAGTGAACCCGGACAGAAAGAAAAAAATGAAAACATTTCCGGTTTGGGAACCAACCACTAGTCAAATAAAAGACAACATTCTTCAACACTTTGAAAAACACCAAAGCGAACTGAAACAACAAATCGAAACATCAAAAGAATTAGTTGAAAAAGGAACAATCATTTCATCGCCTGCAAACAAAAATATCGTGTATAAATTGGAAACAGCTTTTGACATTATTGTTTCCCACGAACAACGACACTTGGAACAAGCGAAAGAAGTGTTACAATTGATGACAAAACTCAAAATACTATGGATTAAAAATCCATAGTATTTTGAGTTATCAAAAGTAATATTAACAGAACAAACAAAGGCATGTCGGAAAAAGAAAAACTATTGCATTTAGTTTTAGACCGGGCAATTGACAAAAAGAAAATATTCGGAACTTCTTTTGCTATAAAGAAAGATGGCAGAACCTGGCTTGGCGCATCAGGAGATCTTTCAATTGATCAACCCTATTTTATCGCCAGTACCACCAAACTTTTTACTACTGCTATAATTTTATATTTGAGAAAAAAAGGCAGTCTAAGTTTAGATGACAAAATCAATACTTATCTAGATAGCGGTATCTTAAACGGTCTGCATATTTATAAAGGAGCCGACCATTCTACTGAACTTACTATTAACCACTTATTAGCCCACACATCGGGGCTTTCCGATTATTTTCAAGAGAAAGGCGCTAATGGAAAGAGCCTGGAAGACGAGCTTAAAACGGGTAACGACCAATCCTGGACTTTTGAACAAGCTATTGAAAGGACCAAAGCAATGAAACCGCTTTTTGTTCCCGGAACAAAGAACAAAGCCCATTATTCTGATGCGAATTTTCAGCCTCTTGGAAGAATCATTGAAGCCATCACAAAGAAACCTTATTCGCAAAACTGCAATGACCTGATCATTACGCCGCTCGGCTTATCAAAAACATACCTTTATCAGGACTTTACCGACAATACGCCAAAAACGCTTTATTACAAAGCGAATAAACTACCTATCTCAAAGGCCATGACCTCTTTTGGTTCCGATGGAGGTATCGTTTCAACATCAGCGGATATGCTTCTATTTATTGACGCTTTCTTTACGGGCAAGCTATTCCCATCCCAATACATAAGCGAATTGCAAAAATGGAACAGGATTTTTTTTCCGATGCGTTCCGGAATTGGCATCCACTTGTTCAAACTTCCCTGGATTTTTAATCCGACAGGGGCCGTGCCGCCCTTCATAGGACATTCAGGGCTTTCGAGGGCGCTGGCCTACTACAGCCCAAAGAACAATCTCTATATTACCGGGACTGTAAATCAGGTAGCGCATCCCGACCTTTCATTTAAAACCATGATAAAACTGACGCAGAAACTAATAAAAAAATGAGATGGAATAACCGATGGCATCTTTTTAGAATAATAGCGCTAAAATACGCGAAAGCAAAACCAAAATCAGCAATTGTAAAAGAACACCTTGACTCCGAAACAAACAGAGCGACTAAAAAAGAAGATTACTGATATTAAGCGGGCGCTTGCAGCAGAAAAAAGAAAGCTTGGCTGCTATGATGACAGTCGTGGACGTCGATACATGCCGCTGCGATACTTTATTAAGCTTTCCGATTACGCCGGCGGACTGGCATATCTCAAATGGTTTCAGAAAAATTTTCCGGACGATGGCGGATTTCCTGAGTTTTTATTTGAGTGGACAATCATCCTCTTTAAGACTGGTAAAATAAAAGAAGCCGAAAAAAAAGCATTTCAAACTTTTTGCCGCAACCCTTACTGGTTTGACAAATTCTTCGGTAAACCTATAAAGCCTATTGATATGTGGCATGGCTCAAACATTGCCGCTCCAGAGTACGCGGAAGCCCTTGCGTATTCTAATGAACAGGCCGACCCGGCCGACTTCTGCGAATGGCTCGAGAAAACCATTTCTACAGATGAGTTCGTTGACCAACGCGCAAAACACATTGAAATTTATAGACGACTAAAATCAAACTGATAAAGAGAAGCGGCGCCGTCTGGTACGATAGGGATTTCAATTGGAGAAACCGAATTGATAGCAAACCGCTCCTGCTTATACTTGGTTTTATACACGTTGAGCATGATATAGCAACTTCAGTTTTTGTAAATACCGGCCTCGGATCGGCCAAGCAAATAGCTTACCTGTTTTGTAGATGGTTTTATTAGCAGCGGCAATAAGTAAGGCTTCCTGAGCCATAAAATAATGTCCGACCTCGCCCCCATCTCCTAGTGCGGCAACTTATCCCTCCACCGCCCATAGATCCAGACGCCGAATACGGCGCTGAGAAGAGTTAGAATGATAACAGGATAACCGACCCCTATCAGGGCGAACAAGGGGCCGGGGCAGGCGCCGGTGATCGCCCAGCCGCAGCCAAAGATCAGGCCGCCATATACTATCCCCCAGTCAAATTCCTTTTTGGGGATGACAATATTCTCCCCATTGATGGTTCTTATTTTAAACTTTTTGATCAGCCACACGCCGATCATCCCGGTGATCACGGCGCTGCCGATGATGCCGTACATATGAAAAGACTCAAAACGAAACATCTCCTGTATCCTGAACCAGGACACTACCTGCGATTTTACCAGCACAACTCCAAACAACAGACCGGCTAATAAATATTTTACATTGCGCATAACGAATACTTTGAGTTAGAGCTTTAAGAGATAGGGAAGAATGAACCAGGTCGTGACCAGGCCGCCGGCCATAAAGCAACAGGTAGCCACCAGGGATGGCCACTGCAGGGTGGCAAGACCGGTAATGGAATGACCCGAAGTGCAGCCATTTGCATACCGGGTTCCGAAGCCTACCAGGAAACCGCCCAGCACAAAAAAGATGAACCCCCTCCAGGTAAACAACTGATCCGCGCTAAAGATATCGGCGGGAAGAAGCGCGCTGTAATCAGTTATACCCGCATTTTGCAAGGTTTGCGCCGCGCCGCTGCTTATGGCTACCGCATCATTGCCTCCTAAGAAAGCTGAAGCAATCCATCCTCCTGTAACGATCCCTGCTACAAAAAACAGGTTCCAGGATTCCTTCTTCCAATCATAACTGAAAAAAGGGACCTTGGACGGAATGCAGGCCGCACAAATATGTTTAAGGGAAGAAGAAATGCCAAAGGGCTTATTGCCAATGATAAACAAAGCGGGGACGGCCAATCCCAAGATGGGCCCGGCTATATACCAGGGCCAGGGCTCCTGAAGAAATGATATCATGCGTATGTTTTTACTTGAATACAATAATAGGGAATTTATGTACGCCCCGGATGGAAAGGGAGCGCATCGGACCTTCGATACGCTCCCTCTATGCTTAAACCATTAAGATCCGATACCTCCTTCCGGGCGGACGCTGCGTCGATAATAACGCAGGCGGCGGGTAAGATTCCTGCCTCGCCGCCTATTCCCCGAACCGCACGAACTCCGCCGCTTAGAATATCCTGTACGGCATGGTATAGTTCCAGATGGTTCCGCCATCCAGAATGGGCCAGTCTTTCCCCGCCGGCAAAAAATCATCGGGATCGGGCGCATAAGATCCTCCCTGGCTATTGAATGCATCCCGTAGATAAGAATATCGGTCCAGCATCCGCTGAGTGATGATCTCGTCCTGGGTGGTCACCGATATTTCATAGCTAATATCGCCCACGCTTTTACCCAGGGAAGGCTTTCCCGGAATATTTATGGTGGTGCTGAGCGATCCTTTGAATTTCTTTGTTCCCTGGGTATCGTCCTCATACACCGCATATACCTGCTGTTTGTTTTCTTCCTGCCAATTGGCATCCCATAAACTATAGATCCTTTTCCAGCGTTTGTTCCTGATATCCCCTCTTTTATAATAAACAGTCGCCACATCCCCCGAGAAATTGGTTACCTGCTGGTCTTTCACGGTAAGATAAGCGCTGACCCGCGCAACCTTTACCTCTGATCCCCCTCCGTTTCCCGTTAAACTGATCAGTCTATCCAGTTGTTGGGTTAACCTGGACATGCCGTGATATACCCTTGAAACGGCGCCCGCAGGAGCCTCATTTTCCGGGTTGATCACTACCGATGGCTGAGCGCCTACCGCTACAATATGCGTGGGCCGTCCATACGCATAATCGTCGTTCACGATAACCTGTCTGAAGCAGGCAGTCAGGCTAAACCTCGTTCCGCAGGCATACCGTTCTTTTCCCGGGCCGGCATCGGCCTCCCTGTCGGTATATACGATCGTGGGCGTTTGATAGGCGATCGGCGCGCTGGTCAACGCCGCAACGCCATTCTTATAAACCGCTTCAAAATTCTGCGAATAGGGGAAATAAATGGCTGCCCCCAAAGCGGTTGAAAAAATAAGATCCCCGGAAACACTATTGACCATTGGAGCGGAGGATGCCGACTCGGGTCTCGTGGCAATGGGCCGGTCTGTTCCGCTTCTATCCCGGTCAAGCAAACGCTGCCTGTTGAATTCAGATGCCTTCAGCTGTGATTTTAGAAAAGGATAGACGCCCTTATCCAACGCTTCATAGAAGAGTTTTCTAAACCACCCCTGTCTTACCCTGAATTTTTTAAACTTATCCAAAGCGTAGAGCTCGCTTATCTCCGGATACAACAGGTCTTTCAACAAAACCCTTTCATCTTCATAATAGCCGGCATAAATCGCAGCATTCACTTCATAACAGGCATCAGGGTCGAGGTAGACCTTCTCCAGTATGGCTGCAATTTCCCTGCTTATCCCCGCAATTTGTTTTTCCCTGCTCATGCTCATTTGCTGCTCGGGCGCAGCTCTATCCGAATCCCCGCCAAGATCTTTCTTACAGGCCGGAAACAAAAGAACAACGAGCATTAGCATGCCTCCCATATGGTACAGCGCTTGGGTATATTTCATATATATAGGTTTAAAAGTGTAAAATAGGCGGCAGGCAAATGGATCCTGCGCGATGACTACTCCCGACTAAAACCCGGAGGAGGCAGACCGGTATAGGTAAACAGAAGGATCATAAAAAATATTTTTGCATCAGGAGAACCGCCAGCAACGCAACAGCTCTTGTTCGCTGCAATACGGCCGGTATTTCCGGAAGCGTAAATTGGACAAAGAGAGAAAAAGCCCAATAGGAAAAACACCTAACCTTTCTATGGATTTTCTTTAAAACCGCGTGGGTAAACCCTTGTCTTATCCAATTGAGCAGAAATCTTTAGTTTTATCCACCCTGATGCCACGACGGATCGCCTGAACAAGCAGGGTTTAGCTTTGCCGCATGTTTTAAGGGTAAAGAAATACTCCGCGGGTCGGACCAGAGCCGGACCCTTATTAATTTTATGACGATGCAGAAACTACTGGAATTAAAACAGGTTAGTATAACGAGGGGAAATATCGCCTTGCTGGACAATATCAATCTTACGCTGAATCGCGGCGAGCAATGGGCGATTGTCGGAACTTCCGGGAGCGGGAAAACAACGCTGGCGCAGGCGATCATGGGGATGGCTTATCATCGGGGAGAGATCATTCATTATCCCGATCCTGCCAATAACCTTAACCCTGTATTTGTAGAACAACAGCATCATTTTAAAAATCTATCCAACACGAACGAGTTCTACTACCAGCAGCGATTTAATTCCGCCGATGCCGATAATTCGATCAACGTGGAAGAGGCGCTGAGCGAATACAAAGACGAGCGGTATTGGATCGAAACCCTGCGCCTGGTCCCGCTGCTGAAAGAGCCCCTTATCCAGCTTTCTAACGGGGAGAACAAGCGGTTGCAGCTGGCGAAGGCATTAATGGTTTCTCCCACCCTGCTTATTTTAGACAATCCCTTTACCGGGCTGGACAAAGAGGGAAGACATACGCTGAACCTTATCCTGAACGATATCTGCGCGAAGGGTATTCATCTCCTGCTGATTACCAGCCCAACTGAACTTCCCGACGCTATTACCCATGTAGCCATACTGGAAAATGGACGGCTGATCTCCTCTGGTAAAAAAGAAATGACAAAGGTCGGCCCCGTCGTTTCTCATGATACCCTAAAAGAAAAAAATGACGCCCTGCTTTTCAACAACGCCATCGCGCCCCTGCTTGACGAGCTCATCAGCGCTACTCCCGCGGATGATGCCGTATTCGCCGATGCGGTGAACATGCGCAATGTTACGATACGATACGCCGGAAAAACCATTCTTCACCAGATCAACTGGAGGGTAAGAAAGGGAGAATGCTGGCGGATAGCCGGACCGAATGGCGCGGGCAAGTCAACCCTGCTGAGCCTGATCACGGGCGATAACCCGCAGGCCTATGCGAACGAGGTATGGCTATTTGATCAACGCCGCGGCAGCGGGGAAAGCATCTGGGATATTAAAAAAAGGATCGGCTTTATTTCGCCGGAACTGCATCTTCATTTTGATCAGGCTTCTACCTGCTTCGAAGTGATCGCCTCCGGCCTGTTTGATACGGTCGGGCTTTTCCGGATCTTATCCGAATCGCAGGAGAAAACCGTAACGGCATGGCTAAGGATCATGCAACTGGAAGACTTTGCGCGGAAGCCCCTGCGCCAACTCTCCACCGGGCAACAACGGATGGCGCTGCTGGCAAGGGCCCTGATCAAAAATCCCCCGGTATTGATACTGGACGAGCCCTGCCAGGGATTGGATGAACAACAGATAGGCTTTATCAAGCGCCTGATCGACCATCTGCATAAAAGATCCGGGACCACGCTGATCTATGTAAGTCATTATGACCACGAACTGCCTTCCTGTATAAATAAATCTTTATTGCTCGACCAGGGCGTTATGACCATACAACCCGAACGGGTTTCAAAAGATCAGGCAAATCCGAAGTAAAATATCTGATCCTGCCGGATCTTCGTATTCAATAGGACGCCCTCTTAACAGAGCGGAAGACCGGACTCGAACCGGCTACCTACAGCTTGGGAAGCTGTCGCTCTACCAGGTGAGCTACTTCCGCATATTTCGACTGAAAATAACGTAAAAATCCGAATTATCATACGCAAACTTTATCAAACCAGCGCCTGGTAGAGTATCTCCACGGGATGCAATGCTTTTGTTCCAACCCCGTCTTTGATCTGGTGGCGGCAGCTGGTGCCAGGCGCGGCAATGATCATCTCGTCTGCATGCTTTCTTACGGCGGGGAACAATACCAGCTCGCCGACCTGCATGGAGAGATCAAAATGCTCCTTTTCAAACCCGAAGGAACCTGCCATTCCGCAACATCCGGAAGGAATGGTTTGAACGCTATAGTTCTCAGGAAAGGATAATATCTTAACGGTATGATCAACTGAAGAAAGGGCTTTCTGATGGCAATGGCCATGCAGCAATATCTTTTTCTCTGCCAACGTAAACTGGCTACGCAGGATATTCCCCCGTTCTATCTCCCGGGCAATGAACTCATCGATGATATACGCATTTTGCTTTAGGCGCCTGGCGGCGTCCAGCCGGTCCTCGCTGGCCAGGTCGGGGTACTCATCGCGGAAACTGAGTATGGCGGAGGGCTCGATCCCGATAAGCGGCATTTCCGGCGATACCAGGGGCGCCAGCAGATCGATGTTCTTATTGACGATCTTCTGCGCATTGCGGATCAACCCTTTTGAAAGAGAGGCCCTGCCGCTTTCCTTATGATCGGGAATAATGACCTCATAGCCCAGTTTCTCCAACAACAGTATGGCCTGTATGCCTATTTCGGTATCATTATAGTTGGTGAACTCATCGCAGAAAAGATATAGCTTTTTACGGGCCGTATTTCTGTCCGGCGCCTGGCGTTTATGTTTTTTATACCAGCTGCGCAAGGTCGTCTTATACAGCGTGGGCATGGACCTGCCTGGAGCGAAACCGACAATGGATTTCACCAGCGTGCTGATGCCCGGGCCCGTGGCAAAATAGTTATATATGGCTGGCGCCAGCGATGCCATGCCAGATAAGCGGCTGAAGCCGGCTATAAGCCTTGACCGGAAAGGGACGCCATTATCATCGTAATAATGCTGCAGGAATTCGGCTTTTAATTTTGCTACATCCACATTGGAAGGGCATTCCGATTTACACCCTTTACAGCTCAGGCAGAGATCCATCACTTCGTGGATCTCCTTATGATCAAACCGGTTCATCTTATCGGAATGGGTCAGAAAGTCCCTGAGTATATTCGCTCTTGCGCGGGTGGTGTCTTTCTCGTTTCGGGTAGCCATAAACGATGGGCACATAACGCCTCCCGATATATGAGTCTTGCGGCAATCGCCGGAACCATTGCATTGCTCGGCATGCTGCAGGATATCCTGGTTATGAAAACGAAAAACGGTTTTAAAAGCAGGCGTGGTTTGCCCGGGGATATACCGCAGCATGCTGTTCATGGACGGCGTGTCCACGATCTTATGGGGATTGAAAATATTATCGGGGTCCCAGGATTGTTTTACCTGCTTTAGCAGCGCATAATTTTTTTCGCCTACCATTTGTTTGATAAACTCTCCCCGCAATCTTCCGTCGCCATGTTCTCCGCTAAGCGATCCGTTGTATTTCTTGACCAGCATAGCGATCTCTTCGGCTATCTTCCGGAACAACAGGCTCCCTTCTTCCGTTTTTAGGTTGATGATGGGCCGGAGATGCAGTTCGCCGGAGCCGGCATGCGCATAATGCACCGAGAACAAATTGTATTTCTTCAATATCTCGTTAAAGTCGCGGATATAGGCCGGAAGATCGGCCACATCCACCGCGGTATCCTCTATCACCGGCACGGCTTTCTCGTCGCCCGGGAGATTGCTGAGCAATCCCAGGCCGGCCTTACGAAGCGTCCATACTTTTTTAACATCATTGCCGGATACCCGGGGAAAATGGTACCCGAGGCCATGAGCGCGCATTTCCTCTTCGGTCTGCTGCGCGGCCGCCAGCGCTTCTTCCTGCGTATTCCGCGAAAATTCCACCACCAGTATGGCGGCGGGATCGCCCTGGACAAAGAACCTGTTCTTTGCCTGTTCGATATTGTCTTTTGTGCACTCTAAGATATAATGATCGATAAGCTCGCTGGCCGAAGGCGCATGCTTTACGGCGATCAGATTGGCGCGCAACGCTTCATCGATGGAATAAAAATGCACGCAAAGCAGGATGATCTCCCTGGGAGGCAGCGGGACCACATTCAGTTTTATTTCCGTCAGCATGGCCAGCGTCCCTTCGGAGCCGGCGATCAGTTCACAGAAATTAAAATCCTCCCCGCCCGCTGTAAACGGCGCTTTTTCCAGCAACAGATCAATCGCGTAGCCGGTATTCCTTCTTTCCACGCTTTTTTTAGGGAACTGTTTTCTTATTTCCACCTGGTTGCCATAGTCGCTCAACAGGCGGCGGGTCGTTCTGTATATCTCCGCTTCAAGGCTCCCGCCCTCGCATTTCTGGTGAAACTCATCGAGGCTTACCGTTTTAAATACCGCATCAGATCCATCGCTCAGGATCGCTTTCACTTCCAGCAGGTGCTCGCGCGTACTGCGATAAACAATAGAATTGGATCCGCAGGAGTTGTTGCCGACCATGCCGCCGATCATGGCCCGGTTAGCGGTGGAAGTCTCGGGGCCGAAAAACAGGCCGTGCGGTTTTAAAAAAACATTCAGCTCATCGCGGATCACGCCGGGCTGAACGCGCACCCAGCGTTCTTCGGTATTGAGTTCGATGATCTGCGTGAAATATTTAGAAAGATCCACGATGATGCCATTCCCCACGACCTGTCCGGCCAGGGAAGTGCCTGCCGTACGGGGAATCAGCCCGGTCTTCTCCCGGCGGGCAAAGCTTACCAGCTTTTTCAGGTCATCTACCGAACGGGGAAGCGCAACCGCCAGGGGCAGTTCCCGGTAGGCGGAAGCATCCGTCGCATAGAGTATGCGCATCGTATCATCATAAAAAAGATCGCCTTCCAGTTCCCTTTCCAGTTCTTCTAACCGGGTATTCGTTTTCATCGTTATTACTTAACAAAGATCGGAATTACTTGCTTGTTGTCGGCCTGGCCATCGCGGCCGGTCATCTAACCCACCTGATCTTCTCCTCCAGGGGGATCATCCGCGAGCCTTCCGTCAGCAACTGGTCTGAATAGCCGAGATACAGTATGCCTAATATGCAATCGTCCGCCCCCAGCCCAAAATGGGCTTTCATGGCCGGATGATGGGTTAAGCCGCCGGTGCTCCAGAAAGTAGCGATACCCCTGGCTGCAGCGCCCAGTAACAGGTTCTGAATGGCGCATGCCGTTGCCGAGATCTCTTCTATCTCCGGTATCTTATGATTGGAGACCCTTTTCATATAGCAAAGGATCACATGAGAAGCATTATCGCCGATACGCAGCAATTTATCCTGTTTTTCTTTCGTAAAACTGGCTGCGGGCGTGTGTTCCTTGTATAAGCGGGCATGGGTTATACAAAATTCGTCTACCTGCTCATCGCCAAATACAATAAACCTCCAGGGCTCCGTACGCGCATGGGTAGGCGCCCAGTCTGCCAGGGAAAGGAGTTCCATGATCTGCTCATCAGGGATCGTGTTTCCGTTCATTTTCTCCGGTTTTATCGTTCTCCGCAGCCGGATAATGTCTTCTACCTGTCTTGTTTGTGGTACGCTCATATAATCTATCGCTATTGAAAAAATTTGTTCACAAGTTACTTCATGCTTCATAAAAACTACCGGAATAATCGGGAAGGCCTGGAAGCCGCTGCCAGCTTGTGTTGCAGCGGCGGCATCGGGATAATTTCGTGTGTGCTACCAGGGGAAACCTCTGGCAGCAGCAGCGCGGAAAGAAGGAATACCGGCTATGCTATTGATCTGTTACTTAAAAAAAACCATACGCCTGGCGGGAAAGATCTTGATTGCTGCCTGGATGGCGGCTGAAACGGATAAACGAAAAAGCATGGAATGGGGAGATATTATGCCCGCAAAGCTGATGAGGAAGCTTTTCCTCAATCCGTATCATTTTATGGATCGATTGCCAGGTCAGGGGAACGGGAATTCGAGGCAAACAGGTCACCAACTTAATACCAGGCAGGAGTCTTCAATCGCTTTACCTGCCGCTTTGGCCCTTTCGGTAGATCCTTTTTTCATTTCTTCCCATACATTGAATTCGTTTTTCCATAGGAAGAATGTGGGCCCGTCCACCCATTTTACGATATAATGAAGAAATTTTCCCTGGTTAAATGTCGGTTTTACAATAATGGCCGCCCAGTTCTGTTTCCATCTGAACATGGTTTCAAACATCGGTTCCTCTGAAATGGCCTCTTCATTGAAATCTTTTGACATGAAACTGCTTTGAACTGTATACATCAATTTATTTGCCACCGGTTTTGTTGAGATAGATACCCAGTTACCAGCGCTTTCCCTGGTTGCTGGCATGTTTTTTTGTTGAATATTGTTGTATTAAATACCCTGGCAATGACGTCAAACAACCAAGATAAGAAAGCATTTTCCGGCCCCGGCGCAGACGACAGGGATAAAAAATCGAAGAAAAATACCAACCGGGAGGAAGAAAAAAAGGATAGCGCCGCGAAAACGGGTAACAATTCCGGCGAGGAGGATCTGGAACCGCTGACCGACAAGAGCGGAGAAGAGAAAAAAGAGCACTATATCAATACCGATGAGCGCCGGAGAGACCTGCGTGAAAGAGGATCGTAAAAGGCTTGGGGAAGATCTTATTTGCTCAGGCTGCCGGACTTTTTCTTATAAACAATGGTCGCCAGGTGTTCCGCGACCTTCTCCACTTTGTTGCTGCCGGCCGCTTTAATGGCTTTTAACAGCTGTAAGGAGGAAACCTCGAATTTTTTTGACCAGTAAACAGCTTCCCTGGGCTGCTCCAGATGAATACGGTTATCCTGTGATTTGCCTGGATTTTTAATGGATACTGACATACAAGGATTTTTAACTATAACATGACAAAAAAATCATGCCCGATGCCGGGGCTTGGCGTTCTCCTTCTTATAACGTTATAACCCAGTCTCCTGCGTAGAATATAACGTATAATTCCTCTTTTTATTTTATGCTCCGGGTGCGCCTGCAGGCGAGGAATTGCCGGGCGCTTTCCATTGCTCCATATTGGGTTATTGCTCCCCATCCCATCCCCGGCGCGTTGCGAAACGGGGTAAAAGAAGAAGCGAAACCGGGTTAATATCATAACGAAAGATAAACGAAGGATAAACGGGAGATAAGAGAAAACAGGCGCATGGATCTCCAAGGCTTTCTTGGGAACCAGCAGGGGCCAAGTCAAAAAACGGCGCCCAGCAGCAGGCAGATCAGTACGATCACCGGCGCATAAATACGGGTAAACGATAAAAGAAGCCAGGAGCCGATGATTACGGCTATATTCAACAGGCTGACTGTTTCAAATTCGGTAATGGAAATATCTTTCATCATATAAAGGGTCGAAGCGACCATAATGCCCACGACTACGGCATTAATACCTTCCAGCGAACGGTATATAGCCGCATATTTTTTCAGGTTATGCCATATCGGAAAAAAGAAAAGGACCAGCAGGGCGCTGGGTAAAAAAATGGCCACGGAGCCGATAACACAGCCGAGAACCTGCATGGTCGGGCCCCGGTCGCGGTTCGCGATGCCCCCGGTGAATGCGGCGATGGAAAAAACAGGACCGGGTATGGCCCTTACTATGCCTGCTCCAATGTAGAAATCGTCCTTATTGATCATGACCACGCCCTGCTCCTTGTCTATATTTTTTTTCTGCACGGCCGGAGTGGTAGGCCTGAGAACAAACTGTTCATACATCATCGGGATCAACACCTGGCCGCCGCCAAAAACAAGGCTTCCGAAACGGTAGGTATTTTCGAAAAGATTGAACATTCTCCGGCTTTGCCAGTCATTTTTCCTCGATAACTCGCTGAAAAAGCCCGCTGCAACAAAAACAGCGGCAAATAACCAGATATTCCCCCATTTTATTTTTTTGGGACTGATCTCTGACTGCGGGATCCTCTTGTCGCTGAAATTGGTCGCCAATCCCCCCAATACGATCAATACCGGAAAGATCCAGGGCGATTTGAACAACAGGTAGGTGGCAATACAGCCCACAACAAAGATGACCCTGGTAATGGTATTGTTCACGGCGATATGGAATGATTTGGCCGAAGCATAGGCAAGAAAACCTACCGCCATCGGCTGGACAAATCTGAATATATTGGTATTCAATGATTTATCATCCAAATACGATAAAAGAAAGGAGAAAATGCTCATTAACAAACAAGCCGGGAATATCCATAGAAACAGGGTAAGCAGGGCGAGCGGGGCTCCTCCCCTCTTGAATCCGATCAAGGTCAATACCTGCGTGGAGGAAGCGCCGGGCAGCAGCTGGCAAAACGCATTGTACTCCATCAGTTCTTCTTCAGTTATATCATGGCGGCCGTTGACAAAGGTTTTTAGCATCATGGCATAATGTCCCTGCGGTCCTCCGAAAGCGGTTATGCTAAATAGAAAAACAGTCTTTAAATAAGGAATATGGCGAAGAAGGATCATGATGGCTTATTCCATTATGATTACAATATATACATAATCGGATTATAATTGGTTCCGATAGTATCCATTTTGTTCAATTTCACTCCTGACCTTGTCGGGAACGAGGAACCTGATTGATCTTCCTTCTTTGATGTTATTACGGATATAGGTAGACGAAATTTCAAGCAGCGGCGCATGGAGAAAGGTTACCCGCGATCCGGGGTAAGCGTCAACGGGAGTATGATCGGGCCGCTCGTATACGTAAATCGGGTAACGGGCGAGGATCTGTTGGTAATTCTTCCAGGAAGGCAGGTTCTGAAAACTATCGCTTCCCATGATCAGGGCAAATTCATGAGAAGGGTATTTTTCATCCAGGTAGGTAAGCGTATCGATCGTGTAGGAAGGCCTGGGGAGTCTAAACTCAATATCAGATACTTTTAAGGCCGGCTCTTCTTCCACGGAGATCTGCGCCATATACAATCTATGGTATTCATTTAGCAGGGATCCGGCTTTTTTTAGGGGATTCTGTGGAGAAACCACAAACCAGACCTGTTCCAGGTCCGTATGCTGAACAAGGTAATTGGCGATGATTAAATGCCCGTTATGTATCGGATTGAAGGAGCCGAAATAGAGTCCGATCTTCATAATAACAATGCATCTGATTATTGGTAGATATCTTCCACGAAGATATTATTGGCTTCGCTGAGACGAAGGCTAAGGCTATAGCCTGCAACAGAAATGGATATCGGGTCGCCCAATGGGGCTACCTGTTCGATCCGGATATTCTCCCCCGGCAAACACCCCATTTCCATTAATTTTATGAACAGGTCATTGTCTTCAAACGACACGATCCTGACCAGTTTTCCCTGCTTAATTTGCGATAGTCTTTTCATATCAGGCAACAAATGTAGCTTTGTATGGATAAATAATCTTACGATTTTAGGAAATGAGTAAACCAGCCGTTCATCCGGTCATAAAGTTCCATCTTTTATTCCCTTTCCCCCTAAAGGAACGGCTTCGTTTAAAGCGTTTTATAAAAGAATTAGCCATTCGGGAAGGAAGATCGCCGGACAGGCTCGATTATATCTTCTGCAGCGACGATTACCTGCATGATATCAATATGCGCTTTCTCCAACACGACGATCTTACAGACATCATAACTTTCGATCTTTCCGAACACAAAAACAGCATTAAGGGGGAAATATACATCAGTATAGAGCGGGTCAGGGAAAATGCCCTTGTATTTAAGACCGGTTTTGTGCGGGAATTGCACCGGGTGATGTTTCATGGGATATTGCATCTGCTTGGATACGGAGACAAGACCCCGGGAGAAAAAAAGCGGATGAGAAGCAAGGAGGATGAATGTCTCGAGTTGTACGCATCTTTAAAATAACGCCGACAAGCCGTTTCCCACAA
>DEHV01000080.1 GCA_002352105.1 Chitinophagaceae bacterium UBA2791
GTTGTGTTTCTACCATAAATAAATACCCTGGGGTTAATGGTATACCTCTCGAATTTTGGAATAGCCGTAAGCCCTATCCCCGCCGGGTCATAAGCGGCGCCGCTATTTCTCGAACCGAACACCGTGAGCCCCATTTTGCCATAGCGCTCGCTGTAAAATCCGCTAAGGTCCAGTCCCCTGGCGGAAGTAACATTCGTCAGAAAATTCAACTCTCTTTCTTGTCCGGGTGTTCTAGATACCAGGTTTATCAGTCCGGCGATCGCGCCGCCTCCATATAGCGTGGAAGAAGACCCTTTGATCACTTCCACCTGTTTCAGATCAAGCGGAGCAATTTGCAATAGTGAAAGTCCGCCTGAGAACCCGGAGTAAAGCGGGTATCCGTCGCGAAGCATCTGTGTGTATCGTCCGTCAAGCCCCTGTATACGAATGCCGGAATTGAAAGAAGTTGCCGATGTTTGCTGGGCCTGGATCCCCGTGCTCTCATTGAGAACCATCCTGATATCGCCGGGTTTCATATTGCTTTTTTCCATCAATTCTTCGCCGGATATCACTTCTATACGGGTAGGAATATTGGCGATAGCCCTACTGATTCGCGTAGCGGTGATCTCCACCTCCTCTTCATGATCGTTATCTTCCTCCTCCAGCTCAACGACAATAGACGCCGAATCACTAATCGGAAATATATGGTTGACCGTTTTGGTTTCAAAACCAATAAAGGAAATAATAAAAGTCTGATTGCCCGGCGGAATATTCGTAATCGTTACAGAACCATTGTTGTCGGCGACGGTCGATTTATTTTGATCTTTCCAGGTAATCGTGGCGCCGGCTAGCGGCGTTTTATCTGTTGCAGAAAGGATAGCGGCTTTAAAACTATGTTGAGCCATAGTCTTATATACAGAGGCGCACAGCATTATCCCCAATAGAAAACACTTCATTTTTTACTTGTATACGTGAATTAAAGTTGTTGACGCAATGACTAACAACTTAACCGGGGAGGTTGAAAAAATAAAGCATGATAATTAGAAAGCCGGGAAGAAATAAAACCTGCAGGAGTCGGCGCATTTAAAACTTCGGGAATAAACAATACAGCCGGCGTTACGATCAATACAGCAGGCGCGCAGGCGCCGCATACAAAAAGAGGCGAACAATTTCCTTTTTCCTCATCCTGCTGCCGGTGGTCGCTATTGCTCAAAACAATTTCCTCAGCGCAGTCATCCCCGATGCAACAAGGAGCAAATGCCGTTACAGCCGTTAAAAACATCACTAATATGGCAAGGCGCCTGATCACCAGGCAAAGATAAGCATTTCCGCAGGTCTTTCAGATTGGCTTTATCTTCCAGAGCTAAACAAAGAAAAGCGACAAATAAATCCCTGTTTCATACGAAGAATATCTCATTAATATTATTGAAATTTGCAGTCTGGGTTACACATTAAGCAAAGCGCAAAAAGCATCGAACATTAGAAATTTACCTATCGAATAAAATAAAAGTTATGCGTACAATAGTAGTAAAAGCATTTGGCGCGGAAGCGCCCGAGGCAGATTTAAAGCAGATGAGCATCGAGCGCAGGGAAACCGTCGAAAAAGATGTGGAAATTGATATTTTTTATTGCGGCGTATGCCATTCCGACCTGCATACAGCCCGCAACGAATGGAAGGGCACAATTTACCCGAATGTTCCCGGACATGAAATAGTAGGACGTGTCGCGAGGGTTGGCAGCAATGTCGCCAAATTCAAAGTAGGCGATCTGGCAGCCGTTGGCTGTATGGTAGACAGCTGTCGCGAATGCGAACAATGCAAACAGGGAAACGAGCAATATTGTGAGAATGGCAATACCCTAACCTATAACAGCCGCGACAAATATTTGAACAAACAGACGTTCGGCGGCTATTCCGAACGTATTGTTGTCAATGAAGACTTTGTTTTGCGCGTACCCGATAACCTGGATCCAGCTGCCGCCGCGCCCTTGCTTTGCGCCGGCGTAACCACCTGGTCGCCCCTTAAGCATTGGAAGACCGGCCCGAATACCAAGGTAGGCGTTGTCGGCATCGGGGGACTGGGGCATATGGGCGTAAAACTCGCAAAAGCAATGGGGGCTCATGTTGTGGTATTTACCACCTCGCAGTCAAAGGTCGACGACGCCAAACGATTGGGCGCGGATAAGGTTGTTTTGTCGACAGACAAAGAACAGATGAAAGCAAACTACGCCAGTTTACATTTTATATTGGATTGCGTTTCGGCCCAGCATGATGTCAATGCATACCTGAGGCTGTTGAAGGTGGACGGGACATTGGCCCTGGTAGGCGCGCCGGAGCATCCGCTGCCCATTGCGCCATTCAGTCTTATCCCCGCGCGCAAAAACTTTGCCGGCTCAACGATCGGAAGCATTGCCGAAACGCAGGAAATGTTAGATTTTTGCGGCAAGCACAACATTACGGCCGATATTGAACTTATTAAGATACAGGACATCAACAATGCCTACGAAAGGCTGTTAAAAGGCGATGTAAAATATCGTTTTGTAATTGATATGGCGAGTTTAAAAAGCTAAGCAAAGCAGCATCAACAGGAGCCTCATCCAAAAATTATTTTAAGTTAGTAAACCCTAAACCCCGCGCCATGAGAAAAAGCAGTCTATACCTCCGGAGTTTTGTTTTAATAAACCTCGGACTACTCGGAAGCCACGCTGTTTCTGCGCAACAAAAGAATTTTATCGATCAGCCCTACCTGGAGGTAACCGGAACGGCTGACAGTTCTATTGTTCCGGATCAGGTATTCCTGAATATTTCCCTCTCGGAAAAAGATACAAAGAACAAAACAACGCTTGAAGAACTGGAAAACAAAATGATCAATGCGCTAAAGAACCTGGGAATTGACCTGGAAAAAAAGTTAACGGTCAGCGACCTGATGAGCAATTATAAAAATTACCTGCTGAAAAAGACCGATATCTTAAAAAGCAAGCAATTTGAACTGGAGGTGAATACCCCCGACCAGGCCACGAAAGTCCTGATCGCCCTGGAAGAACTGGGGATCTCCAATATCAATGTGTTAAGGGTGGATCATTCCAGGATGAGAGAGATCGAGAACATGGTCCGTATCAAAGCCGTATCCGACGCGCAGGCAAAGGCGCTTTCTCTGGTTAGTCCTCTGCAGCAGCAAATAGGCCCGGCCATACATATTGCAGAAGCCTCCCGGAATACCAACGCCTCCCCCTATGGATTGAATGAAGTGGTCGTAACAGGCTATTCAGGAAAGATCAGGGCATCGGGCGTCGTTGATAAAGAAGAGGAAATAAGCTTCAGAAAACTAAAAATCGAGGAATCTGTTGCAGTAAAATTCGTCTTGAAATAGTTGGTCAGAACGAGCCTTCTTTCATCAAAACGCTACCCTGGTTTAAGATCAAACCTTCTTCCAGGTTCATCCTTGCAAATCCAATGTTTTACGCTGTAAATGCAAGGAAGAACCTGAACACTGAAGTTTGTTTCTGGCTCAAAGCCGATCGCGCCGGATAAAGTTCGGATTACTACTCCCTATTGTTTTTCCTCGTGTTCCCCGCATTGATCATAGTCCCTGAAAAGATTACCGATCCGATTGCAGGCGGAAGGGCATCCCTCATACCAGGTAGCAATCCACCTACCCGCCTCAAATTCCTTAACAACCTCTTGCCCGGGCGCGAGATCAATGGTGAAAAGCGGACTGATCGGTTCATACTGCTGCGTTATAGTTCTCGACAGCACAACCTTCATGCCCCCGCTGGTTGTGTTGGAAAAAGTTACCTTGGTAGTGCCCAGATCCTCGCAGGTTTCCGCGTCCTCGCCCGACTTTGAACAACTTAAGAACAGCAATAGAAAAGCTGCGCTAAAAAAATGCAATCTCATGTTTTTGGGTTTAAGTTTTTTTAATAAATGATCATTTCAGATTAGCAGCCCGCTTTTAGAAAACCCGCCGTTGACGCTGAAAAGGATCTTCTACACAAGCTAAAGTAATATATCTTTTACTATATCGCTAAAACTTGTAAAAGGTCATCACAAAAGGAAAACCAAATGACCCTTGCGCCCCTGCCTGTTACAAGCCAGGACTAAAGATCTGCCTGTCATTGCGTTCCACCTCGCCTACAACATCGTTAGGATACGACCCAGGTAGATTAAAAGCCCGCCTGCAGTTTCTTCTTCGGTTTATGGACGCAGAGGGGCGGCAAAAAATCACAAACGAACCTAAAAACCTGCATATCAATGGGTTCAGCGCTACTTCGCAATACAACTCCAAGATAAATCAGAAGCAGGGCCCGCGCTCATGCCACGCCAATTATTTGCATTAAATTTATAGAAACTGAATGGCAACGCTGTTTTAACCCTCGATATAGACAATATGCAGTTTTACCATGCCGTAATACAATTATTATGTACAGGAGCTGGTTTGGTTTTCTTCAGTTCCAAAGCGCAGGATTGTCCGCCTAATATTGATTTTGAAAAAGGGAATTTTGATGGGTGGACCTGCTATACCGGCACGGTAGGTCATGTAAACGGTCAAAACCAAATGTATCTGTACAATTCCGGCGGGCCTGTTCCGGGTCAACATACCATTTACCCCAGAAGCGCCAATCTCATTATGGATGAATATGGGGATTTCCCGGTGAATTGCCCTAACGGTAGCGGATATTCGGTTAAATTGGGAAATGACAGGGGAGGAACAGAGGCGGAAGGCTTATCTTACGAATTTACCATTCCAGCTAATCAGGATATATATTCGCTTATTTACCACTATGCCGTAGTATTTGAAGATCCTAACCACGAGATGTACGAGCAACCAAGGCTGGAGATTGAAGTAACAAATGTGACGGACAACAAGACGATACTTTGCTCCTCATTCAGCTTTGTACCTTACGGCACGCCATTGCCAGGGTTCTACCAATCAAGAAGAATGAACAGCAATGCGCCTATATGGTGCAAGGATTGGTCGGCCGTGTCTATTAATCTAAATGGCCATGCCGGAAAAAAGATAAGGCTGTTTTTTAAAACGGCCGATTGTACTTTCAGAAGGCATTTTGGATACGCTTATATCGACGTCAATTCCGAATGCAGCAACGAGTTTTTGGGTTCTACTTTTTGCCCTGGCGATAGCGCCGTAACCTTAACAGCGCCCTTTGGATATCAAAAATACACATGGTATGATAAGGATTTCAAACAGGAGCTTGGCAGCCAGCAGGCGATTACATTTACGCCCGCTCCTGCCGCCGGAACTGTTTACCCGGTAAAAGTAACCCCTTACAACGGCTATGGCTGCGTAGATACTTTTTACGCGAGGTTATCGGATACGCTTACTATCCTGGCCAATGCCGGTCCGGATATGCTCTCCTGCAACAGCGACCCTGTAGCGTTGGGGACCATTCCAAAACCCGGACTGTCCTACAGCTGGCGGCCGGGAGAGGGGCTGTCCAACCCTCATATGGCGAATCCCTTTGCCGCTCCCGCGCAAACAACCGCTTATATTCTTACTACTTCAAGCGATGGCGGGGGATGTTCGGCAGAAGACACGGTAATCGTAAGGGCCTCCCATATCGACAATACCATACAATTGACAGGAAGCGACCGGTATTGTTCCGACAGCGGGGACAGCGCGCTGCTAAACGTTCAGCCCATGCGGCATATTCAATGGTTCAGGGACAATGAAATAATCAGTCTTGCCAACCGAACGGAATACAGGGTTCCAAGGACCGGCGTTTACCATGCGCTGTTAGAAAACAGCGACGGGTGCGTGACCACTACAAACAGACAGGAGATTATCATTGACGACCCCCAGCCTGGCATCAGGTACCCGATGGAATATGCGGTCATCGACCATCCGCTGGCGCTGAAAGCAAGGCAATCGGGCGATAGTATTTTATGGAGCCCCGGGACCTGGTTAAATACCCAGACCAGTTTTACTCCGGAATTCATTGGAAAATCAGACCAGGAGTATACCATGGAGATCAGGACAAGAGGCAACTGCCTGATCGTAGATACCGTAATGGTGAAAGCCATATCGAAAGTAGATATCCATGTGCCGAATGCATTTACGCCCAACGGCGACGGCCGGAATGATTTTTTACGCCCCGTATTAATGGGGATCAGGGAACTTCGCTATTTCCGGGTATTCAACCGCTGGGGAAAGCTGTTGTTTGATATAAGAACCGACCAGCCCGGTTGGGATGGAACCATTAACGGCATACCGCAGCCCACGCAGACGGTCGTCTGGATGCTGGAAGGGATCGGCCTTGATGGCGCCATCCACCGGCGAAAGGGCGCAACGGTATTGATCCGGTAAATAACGGAATCGACCTATCCCTGACCGTCGGTCCCTCCGGTACAACGTTAGCATAGTTAAATGTATTTGACAGCGTCCAAAAACATTTACTCATATGCAAAAAGCAGGAACAAAAAAACAGATCCGCCGGCCGCAGCGCCAGCAAAGGCCCGGAGCCGAAAGAAAAATGGACCCAAGGCCAGTCTTTGACCACCCCGAAATAAAAGGCTCCAACAAATTAAAAAACAAAGTAGCGCTGATTACCGGAGGCGACAGCGGCATCGGGAAAGCCACAGCCATATTATTCGCGAAAGAAGGGGCCGACATCGCTATTGCCTATCTGAATGAAAAAGGCGATGCGCGGCAAACCAAAAGCATCATAGAGGAAACCTACGGCAGGAAATGTCTGCTTATCAAGGGCGATCTATCCAGGGAAAGTCATTGCCAGGCAACGGTAAAAAAAACTGCCCGGCAATTCGGCCGTATTGATATCCTCGTTAACAATATTGCCATTCATTATGAAAACGAAAGCATAACAACACTCACTACAAAAGAGCTTACGAAAACCTTTCATACAAATATTTTCTCTTTTTTCTGGGTCACCCGCGCAGCCCTTGCTTATATGAAAAAAGGAAGTTGCATTATCAATTCTTCTTCCGTGACCGCCTACCGCGGGAGCGCCTCATTGATAGATTATGCCTCAACCAAGGGAGCTATTGTTTCCTTTACCCGAAGTCTCTCTGCAAACCTGGTTAAAAAAGGCATACGGGTCAACGGCGTGGCGCCGGGGCCCGTATGGACGCCCCTGATACCCTCCAGCTTCACGGCAAAAAGAACCGCGCAGCATGGCAGCGACGCTCCCTTACAACGGGCGGCGCAGCCGGTGGAGATCGCGCCAAGCTATCTTTTTCTAGCCTGCAATGACTCCAGCTATATGACCGGGCAATTCCTCCACCCCAACGGCGGGGAGATCATCAACGGATGATGCTGCCGGATCCGGATCTCATACGTACGCCTGGCCGTTTGGGAAAGCATCAATAGATGGTAAAACTTTCGAGCCCAGCGATATACTTATGCTATTTCGATAACAAGGCGAATCACAGGAATGACGTTCCCATGCCTTTCACTAAGCGCTTCAGGACCTCTTTCTTGCGCCGGACTTCTTTGGCGCCGATTTTTTCGCAACCGGCTTTTTCGACGGCGCCCGCTTTGAAACGGTCTTCCTCGCAGTCGACTTCCCCGACGCTGATTTCTTTGCAGATGATCTTCCTGAAGTTGATCGCTTCGATGCAGCCTTTTTCGAAGCCGATCCTTTTGAAGCGCGCTTTCCCGCGCCTGCTGTACCTTCTTCAGGCGGAGGCGGGACTTTGGCCCCTTTCTTTCTTGCTTCTGACAAGCCTATGGCAATAGCCTGTTTCCTGCTTTTTACCATAGCTCCGCTTCCTGACCTCAGCGCTCCTTTTTTCTTTCGGCGCATAGCGCTTTCCACTGCTTTGCCGGCGGCTTTCGAATATCTGGGCATAACGATAGATTAAAATATGTGGAATAGATACCTATTTGCACAGCCGCGCCAATCATACGGCTGACAACAATAATAAGACCGTCTAATTTTTATGCCAGGAAATTCCATACGCGCTTTACGAATACCGCGTATAATCTTCCACAGTTTATCCCGTATACGGAGAGCAGATCGCCGCCCGGGCTTTCTGCCTGAAAACTATTTCTGGCGCTATTTTTTTGACGTATGAATATTTATCATCTTAAAACACTAAGTTATGCGACACAACAATGAAGAGCTGATAACGGTCCTGAACGATTTGATTCGCATCAACAACGACCGGATCCTCGGCTACGAAAAAGCCATAAAAGAAACCGAAGGAATTGACCTTGACCTTAAAACAGTTTTTAATCGTATGATCGATGAAAGCAACCAATATAAAAATGAATTGGCTACAGAAGCGCTAAAGAGAGGAGGCAGCGCCGACATCGAAAGCTCCACCAATTCGGGAAAGATCTATCGAGCCTGGATGGGATTAAAAGCCAGCTTTACGGGGAAAGACCGCCACGCTATGCTGGCAGCCTGCGAATATGGGGAAGATGCTGCGCAAAAAGCTTATAAAGACGCTTTAGAATCTGATGCTACTACGGATTCGGAAATTCGCCAGATGATCCTCAGGCAAAAATCAACGCTGAAAGAATCGCACGATCTCATTAAACAATACCGGGACATGGAGGAGCCCGCAAAAGCCAATACCTGAGGCTGACGATCAATTCATGCTCTCCCATATAATACATGCTCATTAACGATCGATGCTCAAAGGCAAACAGGACATGGACTTGTTTGCCTCTGAGCATCTTCTTTTGTGCTCGCTGATCGATATCGTCGAAAATTCCAGGTCGCTAAATGCGCAAGCCCTGATAGAAGTAGCGCTTCAATGGGCAATTCGTAAGCGACATATTATGGAATAAGCAAGAAAAACGCCCAACGAAAATATGCGCGTGATCATAATGATCAAGCCATGCCGGTTGCTATATGCAAGCAGCAAAACTGTTCTTAGTTCCCTGTCCGTTGTTTCTCCCTGATCGCTTTAAACTCGGAGCCATCCTTCCACTGCGGCCAGTGCGTATCAAAAGCAAGGCGCCTGCCTACCTTAAACAACCTGCCGAGATCTTGCACGGCGCCTTCCATGTTCCAATCATCCGTTAACTCGTCGGAAGGACGATGATAATGTTTGGAAATAAAATCATCTTTCAGGCGCTGTCCCTCCGCTTTCCCCTTGCCAATAAGATCAATGCCGCTTCCTGCGTATAAGGCCGGGATACCCGCTTTCGCAAAATTAAAATGGTCCGATCTAAAATAACCGCCGCTTTCAGGAGAGGGTTCTCCTACAACATATCCTCCCTCCTTCTTCACCTCCTCTTTCAGATAGTCCTCCAGCTCTGATTGGCCAAGGCCCACTACCACGGCGTCCCTGGTCGCCCCAAAATTATTCAGCACATCGATATTTATCACAGCAACCGTTTTCTCCGCCGGATAAACCGGGTTCGCGATATAATACTCAGACCCCAGCAAGCCCTGCTCTTCCCCGGTTACCGCAAGGAAAACGATGGATCGCTCAGGCTTTGACCCGAGGCTGTTAAAAGCCCTTGCCAACTCGATCAGCCCGGCGGTTCCCGACGCATTATCGAGCGCCCCATTGTAAATTGAGTCGCCTTTTTCATCCGGCGTACCCGTTCCCAGGTGATCCCAGTGAGCCATATAAATGATCGCTTCATCAGGTCTTTTTGATCCTTCTATTTTTCCGATCACATTCACTGATTTATCATAAACAGATTGAACGCGCATCGAAGTGGAAAAACCCATGTTCAGCGGCATGGCTTTAAATCCGCGCTGATTGGCCTTTTCAAATAAGGCGGCATCCAAACCCGCCGCAGCAAACAATCGTTCTGCAACCGTATCTTTTATCCATCCGATCGCATCGCAGACGCTGATGTTTTCTCCCCGGCTATCCAATTGTAGTCTTGCCGCATTGAATCCATTCTGAACCACTGAGAATGGATAGCCAGCCGCTGATGTTCTATGAATCACCAGGCAACCCTTGGCGCCCTGCCTTGCAGCTTCTTCAAACTTATACGTCCAACGCCCGTAGTAGGTCATGGTTCTGCCTTTAAAAAGCGTAGTGTCATTGTTCCAAAAGCCGGGATCATTCACCATTACCAGCGCTATCTTTCCTTTCATATCAATGCCTTCGTAATCATTCCAGCCATACTCCGGAGCAACAACGCCATATCCTGCGAAGACAACCGGCGTATTATCGAGACTGATATGTTCATCCGTTTTATCCGTCCATACCACATAGTCATCCGGCGCGTGCAGTAAAAAATTGTTTTTAGGCGTTTTCACCCGTATAGACAATTCTGCTTTCGAAACAATATTCGCCATCGGAACGTCCTGGGTATAGCTGCCGCCATTACCCGGAGCCAATCCCACAGACCTGAATGCGCCCTCAAGAAAATCCACCGTCATCTTTTCGCCAGGCGTAAAGGGCATGCGTCCGAGAAAGGAGTCCGACGCAAGAATAGATATATTGCGGAGAAGGCTGTCGGCATTTATTGCATTCACGCCCTCTCGCCTTGCATCGCCGGCGCAGGAGGCCAACAAGATCAACCATATAGGCGCTAAAAAATATCTGTACATAAGCATGTATTTAAAAAGAACCATCGTTTTTTCTTATCGCGATATAAATTTATCTACCCTTACTATTTCATCCACCGACAAGGTCCAAAAAGTAGCCTGTATAGATTTGGATGCTTTCGGACAGGTATGATAGGGATCGCTAAAATCCATATCAAGCGTCCTATCCCAACTTTTAATAATAGTGTTCCGAATGTCTTTGGGCAGCTCCTCCAGTTTTTTTGTATCAAGGCCTTTATCTTCCAACATCTTTTCAAAAGCCATGCTCTCTTCCTCATTTTGTCCGATAAAACCGCGATAGCTGAAAGGGAAATGCCAAAGTATAAAATCTGACAATAAAACATCCTTATCGTCTTTGTTGATCTCTACCCGAACGCCTTTCGTGCCCCTGGGTAAAAATCCCGCCCTGCGCAGATCGGGCTTTCGTCTTTTACTATCCATGTGCTGATACCAGGCCCAGACAGGATAACATGCCGGGAAAGGCCGCCGGCCAATGCTATCCTCCATCTTATCCATCAGCCAGTGATAACCGAATAAGTCAGGCTTCCCATCCCGTACGATATGTTTTCTTGTTCCATAAATGATCCCTTTTTGCAATAATTCGTTATACCAGGCCTCGCTTTGTATGGTCCAAACTGTCATTGGTTTCAATTATAGCAATGCTTGTTTAGCGATATTCTTAATTGCCATCCGCAATGGCTTTATGTCGAGGCGTAACTGCCACGGATAAAATTACGAAAGACGACAGGAATCAGCCTGCCTTTATTTATCTTAAAAATTGAAAATTCCGTCGACACCAGCATTCTTTTTATACCTTGTTGTACTAAACCCGAACCGATCTATCGTGCGCATACTTCCCGGATTTGTATTCCTTTGCCTGTTGTGTTTACAGCTTGCAGCGCAAAAAAAGAACGACGCCTATCAATTACATATCCGCAAAGCCAGGTCTCCCGTGAAAGTTGATGGCAGGTCGGATGACGACGCCTGGCAGGATGCCGACAAGGCGACAGATTTCTATATGATCCTGCCCATGGATACCGGCTTTGCCAGGGTGCGCACCGAAGTGCGTATGACCTACGATCAACAGCATATCTATCTACTGGCGATAAACTATAATGGGGCGCCGGGCCCATATATGGTTGAATCGCTGCGCCGTGATTTTGCTTTTCTCAAGAACGATAACTTCCTGCTGTTCATGGATCCCTTCGACGACCAGACCAACGGTTTTTCCTTCGGCGCCAATGCGGCAGGAGCGCAGTGGGACGGGCTGATGTATGATGGCGGGAAGGTAGACCTCAGTTGGGATAACAAATGGCGCTCCGTGGTGAAGAATGACGCCGATAAATGGGTTTTCGAAGCAATGATCCCCTTCAAGTCCATCCGTTATAAAAAAGGCATTACCAAATGGGGCGTCAATTTTGGGAGAAACGATCTGAAGACCTCGGAGAAAAGCAGCTGGGCCCCGGTGCCCCGGCAATTCCCTTCCGCATCGCTGGCTTATACCGGCGCGCTGATATGGGATACTCCCCCGCCCGACCCCGGCCCCAATATCTCGCTGATACCTTATCTGCTTGGCGGCGTCAATAAAGACTATTCGACGGGGAAACCTGCAAAATGGCAAAAGGATATAGGGCTGGACGCAAAGATTGCCATCACTTCTTCGCTTAACCTGGACCTTACCGTAAACCCGGACTTCTCGCAGGTGGACGTAGACAAGCAAGTTACCAACCTGGATCGCTTTGAACTCTTCTTCCCGGAAAGAAGGCAGTTCTTTCTTGAAAACGGAGACCAGTTCACGAATTTTGGCTACGCAAACATCCGCCCATTCTTTTCCCGACGCATAGGACTGGATGCGCCTATCCAGTTTGGGGCGCGGCTGAGCGGGAAACTGAATAAGGACTGGCGGCTGGGCTTCATGAATATGCAAACAGGGAAACAGGCTGCCAGCTCCCTGCCAGCCCAAAACTTTACCGTGGCCGCTCTGCAACGAAGAATATTTACCCGCTCCAACCTGGGGTTCCTCTTGGTCAACAAGGAATCGCTCGGTTATCATCCTGCAGATCAGAACCCCAATGCTCCTCTGTATTCCCGTTATAACCGGAACCTGGGCTTTGAATACAACCTGGCTTCTTCAAATAATTTCTGGACAGGAAAAGCCGTAGCGCTAAAATCTTTTAGCCCGGGCAAGAACGGTCATGACTGGACGCATGCCGCCAACCTGAGATACGTCAGCCGTAAATGGAATATAGGCTGGCAGCATGAATATGTCGGGCGCAACTATACCGCGGAAGCGGGTTATACGCCCAGGACCGGTTACATTAAGCTGATGCCCGAGATCACGCAGCTCTTCTTTCCGAAGAAGGGCCCTCTGCTGAGCCATGGTCCAAAACTGGTATCAACCAACATCTTCGACGAGAAGATGCAACGCACCGATAATGAGCTGATGGTTTCGTATGCATTCGTTTTCCGGAACATCAACACGCTGACCGTCTGGGAGTCTAACATGTTTATCAAGCTGCTAAAACCGTTTAACCCGGTAAATATAGGCATGGATAGTCTTGCCGCTTTTAGCGAGCATTCCTGGAACTCCGTTGGCTTGGACTATGCGTCCAAGCCCCAGCGCCTTTTTACTTACGCGCTCAGCGCGCAGTATGGCGGATATTTTGCGAATGGAAAAAGGTTTCGGATCGGCGGAGAACTGGGGTATCGCTTTCAGCCCTATGTAAGTATTGCGCTCAGCGCCAACTATGATAGGCTGAACCTGCCGCTGCCCTGGGGGGAAAATGATTTCTGGCTTGTCGGGCCCAGGCTGGATATAACAATGACCAATAAACTATTTTTCACCGGGTTTATGCAATACAACGAACAGATGAAGAACATAAATCTGAACACTCGGTTTCAATGGCGGTACAGGCCGGCTTCCGATCTGTTTATCGTGTACACGGACAACTATCTTCCCGAACCCTTTTTTGTTAAGAACAGGGCGTTCGTGTTAAAACTGGTTTACTGGTTAAACATGTAAATGCAGGAGCCGGGGAATAACTGGATTAAAATGAATAGCCGCGGCTTACCGTGACAGAAAGATATTTCGATCAGGCCGGCGCATAACACTGGCTTGAAATCCATCTTTATCCCCGGCCGCACAATATGCCAGGCTGAGTAATCGTTGCAAGGCGAATCATTGACGATCAAGTTCCAAAAGAAGCTAAGTTTGCAATCTATATGCGAAATGTTCTTTTACGAAAAATCTCCCAACTGGTAATCTTTCAGGCAGCGCTATGCGCCCTGGCAACCTACCTGATCTCCCGGATATCCCTAATGGGGCGTATCGGTATCGCGACATTTTACAAGGAATATAAATTCCTCCGTTCGCCATGGCAAACCTATCTTTCCATATTCATTATACAACTGCTGATCATTTTATTGCTGTATGCGCTGCACAAGCGATTTCTTGGGAGGATAACCATACGTGCATCTGTTATTGTACTGATCCTTTCCGCAATAGGGCTCTGGGCTACCTATTATGATTTCCAGCACACTTTTTCCCATAGGGTTCTCCGGGAGAGATTTCATCTCGGGTTCTATCTTTTCTGGATCGGGCTCATGATCACGAGCCTGTTTTTCATGATTGCCGCCCCTGCGAAAAAGGAAAAAGATATACAAACCCCGTTTCCTGAGGATCCATTGTCCCCAGGCCCTGAGCCATATAAAACCGGAAATAACAACAATACGGGTCTATCCTAAAATAGACCTGCGAATCTCGTTGACAAAGGAAAAGGAAACATTAAGCGTAGAAGCAATTTTAGCATCGTCATAATCCGTATGCTGTATCAGACATTTTACAAAATCGGCATTCCTTTCAGAGGTCGCTTTTTTATAACCCATTTGCATTCCTTCTTCCAGCCCTTGCCGGTAACGCAAATCATTTTTTAAATTGTAAGTAATGGCCATATATTGTTCCTCCTCCAGAATGATTTGTTGCACACTTCTTAATTCACCAAACACTTCCAATTGCATAAGCTTTTGGTTTAGCTTCTGCAGATCTTTACTTAACAACAGCTGCAATTTATATAAAATATTTCTAATAACATCTCTTTTCCTTTCAGGTGTTGATACGCCTGTAAATAAAGCCAGCATTATCTCCTCCGGCACTTCAGAGTCCAAAAACATCGAAGGATCCAATTCCTTGAAATCTATAATCTTATACCGATAAAACAAGTTGTCAAAGCTTATCTCCTTAGTCATTTTCATCCTTTCTTCTCCTATATAAATAACAGCTCCAATCACCGGAATCTTATATTTATTCCAGATCATTGCATGATACAAAAGCATCCGGCTACACATATCCATGTCATTTGAAGCCTGCCATTCTATATGAAGAATGCATTCTTCTTTTTGAGGAGAGCCTATCTTAAATAACATATCCGTTTCTCTCTCAAGCGTACGCTGCAGTTTACGCGGGAGTTTAACGATATCCGATACCTCGACTCCCATAACCCTCCTTAACAAAGAAATGGTGGGGCCGTAAAAGCTTTCCTGAATAATTCTGTCGAATTTATTAGCCATACCTCTTTCGGCAGTCAAATTACCAAAAGGGTGAAATAGGCATACAGTGTTCTAACGGCAAAAAAAGGGTATTTTAACGAGGGCAACAGCCTCACATCAGCATTTTAATGTATCGCGTATCCGGCTTCTATTTTTTCAATATATCCCTGACCCAGGTCTCTTTTATAGGATCGCCTTTGGAACTTAATCCGGAGTGGAGCCACTCGCCGTTTTTAAGACCGGCATCAAAACTAAGGCTTGCCCCCACCCTTTCGCTATCGCGCGAGAAAAATTCGATATGTTCAACGTATTTGCCATTCTCAAAATCATAAGAGCCGCCGCCTGTTCCGAAAAACTCCTTTGTTTCGGTATTAATAGCAAACCATTGAAACCTTGTAGAAGAAAGTATTTTGATGGTTTTCCTGGGCGACAGTTTTATCGGATTCATTTTAGATCCATCCCATCTTCCATTGATCCGCCAGCAGCCTGCCAGTCCTTTGTCGCCACGGTCTATGCGCGTCCATTCCTGCTTTACACCGTTAAAATGGGTTGTCAGTTTATCCCCCGATATCTCGATCTTCGTAGACAGGGTCTTGCCTACCTTATCCTTCTCCGCCGAGTTAAATTCTATCTGGATAGTAAGCGTATTACCGGCGAAAGAAGTTACCCCTCCATAGGTATAGTCAAACTTTTTCTGGTCTTTGTTATAGCTTGTATACGAGGTATAATCATCCTGGAAAACCAACACCTGCTCGCCGGCGCCGGAGGATGATTTCCATGCGCCCTGCAAAGGATTGCTCTGCGCCTGGCTGCTGGCCAGGAATGGAATAAACGCCAGGGCCAATAAACCGAAGATCGAAAGGGTTGATGTTTTTTTCATATGCGACAATAGTTTTGTTATGCAGTGAATGGTTCCACAATTTACTTATTATATCGCTTATCCTGCAATTATCATTCCCTTTCCAACCGGAATACTATGGGCTGTTTTTTATACGATTTAACCGGGCGACCATTCTGAATCGCCGCCGACCATTTGCCGCTTCTGCGGATAACGCGCTCCGCCTCCTCCCTGAGCTCGTCCGGCCCGCTGATGGCGACCACTTCCGACACCCTGCCGTTATTGTCGACAATAAACTGCACTACCACGGTTCCTTCTATGCGTGTTTCAATAGCCGCTTCGGGATACCTCAGCGTTTTGCCCAGGTAACGCCTCCAGGCCTCAATGCCTCCGGGATACGCAGATTCTATTTCCACTGGTATCATTCCCTGGCTCTCGCCGGCGCCAGGCTCCGCGGGCGATTCGATCACGCCGGTTCCATATGCGGTCGGCGGAGCGGTGATCAGGTCGTCGTCCGGCCCTTCCAGGTTTTCCAATCCTATCCTCGCATGCGCTAACTCATCTATTTCGGGAGGTCTGTCTTCCTTACTTGTTTCTTTGTCGGGAACAATAAGAAAAGAAGCATATTTCCTTATCTGGGTTTTCGGCAGCGAAGAACGATGCTTCGGCGGCGGATCTCAAAATCCACAGCATCCGGCCCGAAACTACAAGAAGGCAGACCCCATAGCGGGATTATTCTTTATATTGTATCCATTATTTAACCCCTCAAACCACGTCTTTTATATGTCCTCTTCGCAAAGAACTATTATTGCGCATAGTGGTCATCGTGATCTTATAGAAAACGATCTCCAACGCATCTCGGATGCTGTAACGGAGAAGCTTCTAAAAATATCTTCGGAACAATACGACCGGTTTGTATTGCTCACGGGTATTGCATCGGGAGCCGATTGGCTGGCGGCAAATGCGGCTGCGGGCCTGGGCATGTCTGTTGTTTTACTAACGCTTTCCGAGCCTGACGAGAACGCCCGTATAGAACAGCTGAAGCGGCAATTCGGCTCCCGCATAACCGTTCGTCCGGTCCGCCCGGCCCCTGAAGCCCAGTCGTCTTTAGCCGCTTACGAAGCGCTTGCGCAAATACTCGCAGAGGAAGCCGACCATCTGATACTGCTATGGGACGGAGTAGATACCGCTAAAGCCGGCGGCTGCTCGGAAGTAGCAAGAAAAGTCATGAATATGCCCGGCAAGGAAAAAGGGTTTCGCGGGCAGCTGCATCAACTGATCGTACCCAGGCTTTCCAATAAATATCCGCTATGCAGCAATATCTTCCACGACAACTACAAATTTCCCCCTCCCGGAATTTTTGAATGGGCCACAACCGTATTCCCCAAACAGTCGTACCAGGACCGGGTTTCCTGGGCTAACCGATACATTATGTACAATGAAAACTTCTGGCGCTTCCTGCTACCGAGTTTTTTAGTACTGTTCACCATGGGTCTCGGATACATCGGCTTTCTCCAGTTGGAAAAGACCCTGAACGGCAATGGCGCAGGACCCGTCGCCGCCAATGCCAGGCTGGACGCATTTTTCAATGCCGCCAACCTGATCACCCTCAACGCATCGGCGCTAAACGTAACGGAAAAGGTCCCGCTGATGCTGAATATCGCGCGATTCACCGGGCTGCTTTTTATCCTCAACGCCTTTATCGTGGCCTTCATGCTGGCCATCGGCAGCAACAACAAAAACCTGATCCGCTTTTTCCTTTGGAAGCTGGCGGGATATCACAATATTCATTTGGTCATCGGATTAAACAGTCTCAGCTACCCGCTGGCCATTGCCCTGAAACAACAAGGCGCTAAGATCATCGTGGTAGACAAAGATCCGGATCCAAATCTCAAAACCGAAGCTTCAAAGCGAGGCGTACGCGTCATGAACGGCAGCGCTCATTCTGCTGCATTCCTGAAACGCATCGGGGCCCATCGCGCCAGGAATACCTATATTCTTGAAACGGAGGATATGGAAAACATCAGAACCCTTCATGAACTGGACCAGCTATGGGCCCAATTTCCGGATACGGAAAAGCAATGTTATGTTCAGCTCAAAACATCGCGCGCCGCTGAATTCATAGGAAGACCAGGCAGGCTCTCCAGCCATGTTAATGTCAGAAGATTTAATTTTCATGAAACGATCAGCCGCAAGCTGCTGATCCGATACCCGGCGGACCGGTTCCGGCCTGGCTCGCATTCAGGCGCCGAAATACTCCTGTTCGGTTTTGGAGAGATGGGCAGACAACTCCTGCTCAGCCTGTTACAGGTCCTGCAACCGGATGCTTCCCGCCGCATCAATATTACCGTTTTCTGTAAGGATGCTGCGGCAGAGAAGGACTCGTTCTTTCAGCAGTACCCCTGCTTATGGCACGACGCTGTTCACAACCCTCTTTATGAAAAATCCTATGCTAAAAAAATAAGAGCATTGATTTTCCCGGAAGACATGGTGGTATTCAAAGAACTTCCCTTATCAGACGCGCTTTATTTCAACGATACATCCCTGGTAAGAGCGCTCTCCGGGAACTGCGCGGCAACCTTCTATTTCTGCCTGGAAGAAGCGGCGCTAAACGCCGCCTATCTTCATGGACTATTGGGTAAAATCGGTCAGCGCGATCTGGACCTTCAACTTTTCTGTTATTTCAACCTTCCGGGAGAAAAGGAGACGGACCATGTCGCTTATATACTGAACAACCAGATCCCGCATACTCCTGTAATATTATTCGGACGCATGGAAGAAGAATGCCGGGCCCTGGCTGCGGAAGATTTCACCATTGACGACCTGGCCGCGCTCATCAACTACTGGTACGCCTATAAAACGCCGGCCAGGGAATGGATCGCAAAACCCCGAACAGTGATCCGACTGGCCCGGGAGGACTGGAAAGTATTGCCCTATGCCCATCAGGAAAGCAGCCGTCAGGCAGCAGATCATATTTGGCCAAAGCTTCGTCATATCGGCGTCTCGCCGGATCAGCTGCGCCGCTCTTTAGCAGATAGCGACAAAAGAAAACAACTGCTCGCCGAAGCTGCGGAATCTGACAATGAAAAATACCTGCAACTCTCGCGAATGGAGCAACGGCGCTGGTGCGCAGAGAAACTGCTCAGCGGTTTCCTTCCTTTACAGGATGTATACCCCGACAGTATTGAAAATATCCGGGGATGGATCTCGAAATGGAACGACCCCGATGATCCTGGCTTTAAGAAAAAATACCAATCGCAAAAATTACATATCGACCTGGTTCCATTCGATGAGTTGTTTGACGGCGTTATCAACATCAGGGGATCTGCGAGGGCCCATTCCGAAAAAAACAAGGACAGCGCACAGATCGAAGGCATTCCGTATTTTCTGTATGTGTTGTTCAACAGCAAATAAACATTGATAAGAATGCTCAACCTAAAACCTTAGCAATGAAACCAGAGATCATCCTGTTCTCTTCTTCCGGAAGTTATGTTATTGCAGAAAGCATTTATACTAACCTGAAAGACAACCATTCAGTTACCTTATGGAGGCAGTTTTTCGGAGAGAACAGGACTACTCCGCTCTGGACCTTCTTCAAAAAACTGTTTCACTACGACTACGCGATCCTTGTGCTGGCTAACGACAGCATTATCTATGATAAGGTAAGCGAAAACCATCAAGCCTGGATACCAAAAGACAATGTGATATTTGAGCTCGGCGCCACAATGGCAAGACTGGGCCCTCAGAAAACCATCTTGCTCGTTCCCGATCAGCCGCAGGTGCGCCTACCCGGCTATTTCGACGATGTACAACCCCTGCTTTTCACCTATCATAACCAGGAACACTTTACCGAAGAAGAGAAAATTGCCGCCACAGCCGAAGCCGCCCGCAGCATATCAGCAACACTCGACAACGCTGGATCAGAGGCATTTCATGCAGAACTGCCGGCGCAGGGCCTGGCTCATGCCTACCTCAATAATTTTTTCTTCCCGGTGCGTCTCTCCAATATCCCCCAGGAATTAAACATTGACGGGCAAACGCTTTTATGGGCCCCCGAAGCGGGAATGAGTTTTACCATTATCATACCGGAAGAGATCATGGGAAGAGAAAAGGCCAACCGCTATTTCGAAAACCTGTCGCAATGCCGCCGGGTCAGTTTCCGGGCAAACGACGGCAGGGACCTGGGCTTGTATGTTTTGCCGAGAAAAACCGAAAATGATCCCCTTCATATTCTCGACATACCCACTACGCTGCTGACTGCCGAAAACATCATTGAACGTATTGAAAGGTTCTGGAGGGATAAGGACAAAGAAAGGGTATTACAGACAGATAATGAGTTTACAGCCGCGTTGAAAACAAGAGAGATCCTGAACTTTGAACGAACGCTGCACAGTATGGTAGACGGCAGGTTCGATAACGTCTATATTGTCGCCGGCAAAGATCTTCCGGAGCATCTTGCCATGCTGCAATCGCTATAAACCATTTGCCGCATCGGAATAATACTTACCTGTAACGGTTAGCTCCACCGGTCGGGATCCGCCATCGCATAGTCCTGTTCATATTTTTCCGGAATATTATTGTTTATCATACAGCCCTCTTCCAACGAGGGGAAGATATCTTCCAGCGTGGTCACTTCGTTCCTGAATATCCGGCGATAGATATGCGACCGGGTAAGATTAGACGAGCGATCGATCCCTGCGGAACCCATTAGCTCGACAAAATTCTTAACCGTCTCCCGGTGATAGTTTGCCACGCGTGTTTTTTTATCGGCCACTACCAGTCCCACGCTTAGCGATGGATTTTGCGTAGCCACTCCCGTAGGGCACTTATTGGTATGGCATTGTAGCGCCTGAATGCATCCGAGGGCCATCATCATGGCGCGGGCGCTGTTACAACAATCTGCCCCCAAAGCGATAGCCCTCAACAGGTGAAAACCCGTTAATATTTTTCCCGATGCAATGATACGGATATGCTTACGGATCCCGAAGCCTACCAGCATATTCTGCACGAAGGCAAGTCCATCCATCATGGGCGCGCCCACATGGTTGGAAAATTCCTGCGGCGCGGCCCCGGTTCCGCCCTCGCCGCCGTCTACCGTAATAAAATCGGGGTATATATCCAGCGCTATCATCGCTTTGCAAATACCGATGAATTCACTTTTTCTACCTACGCATAATTTTATTCCCACCGGTTTTCCATTCGACAATTTGCGCAGCTGATGAAGAAACAATACCAGCTCGCGGGGCGTATTAAAAGCAGTGTGATAGGGGGGCGAATAAACCGCAGTATAGGGTTGCACATGGCGAATGGCCGCAATCTCAGGCGTATTTTTCCTGGCAGGCAGGATCCCCCCATGCCCCGGTTTAGCGCCTTGCGACAATTTCAGCTCGATCATTTTTATCTGCGGTATCGAAGCGTTTTTGGCAAACAGCTCAGGAGAAAAATTTCCCTGCTCATCGCGACAGCCAAAATAGCCCGTTCCTATCTGCCAGATGATATCGCCGCCGGGCTTCAGATGATAGGGGCTGATCCCTCCCTCGCCGGTATTGTGCGCAAAACCGCCCAGCCTGGCGCCTGCGTTAAGCGCTTCAATTGCGTTGCTGCTAAGGGAGCCGAAGCTCATCCCCGACACATTAAAAATACTGGCGCTATAGGGTTGGGTACAATCTTTATTGCCTATAAGCGCTCGGGGGTTATGGTCCAGCTGATGAAAATCTTTGGGAGCGATAGAATGGCTCAACCACTCATAGCCTTCTTCATATACGTCCAGCTGCGTTCCAAAAGGCATGGTATCCAGCTCGCTCTTTGCGCGTTGATAGATCGTTGACCTGTCGATCCGGTTAACGGGTCGTCCGTCGATATCAGACTCTATAAAATACTGGTACAGCTTGGGACGAAGCGTCTCCATCCAATACCGCATACGCCCCACGATCGGGAAGGTCCGCATAAGAGAGTGTTTGGTCTGCGTCATATCAAAAACGCCCATCGCTCCTAAGATCAATGCAATAACCAGCAATATGTACCAGGCGCCGTTCACAAAATAACCCAGCAGCGCGCCAGCCAATATGGCAATAATTTCGAATACGATAAACTCCTTTCGCATATCCCTGTTTTTAATCTCTGTCAGAAATATACAAAGTTAAAGGCTTATCTCATATTCGATCGATATGTTCGTTGGCGAACGCTATCCGGTTAAATTTCTTTTGGGAACACACGGATATTATCAAAATATGAATATGACAGGCCCATGTTATTCTCACGTTCCATTAACATCTTCTCATGTTTTAATGATTATTTTTGACCGTTATGCTCGCGTTAATCGCCGGCATGCGCAACCTTCGTTCACCAGCCAATAATAACCTGTTAATGATAAACATCAATGCGTTAAGAAACCCTGTAGAGAGACTAAGGATAACGGCAATACTGGAAGGATGGTCATTAATTATCTTACTAGCCATTGCGATGCCCTTAAAATACCTGGCCGACAAGCCAGAAGCCGTGCAGGTTATAGGGATGATCCATGGCTTGCTCTTCATCGCTTATATCCTCCTCGTTGTCCAGATAAAATTCATTCTCGGGTGGTCTCTGGGCAAAACCCTACTGGCGATGATCGCCTCGACCATTCCCTTCGGCACTTTCTATGTAGAAAGAAAATGGCTGAGAAAATAGGATTAAGAGCACCAGGCACGGTTCCTCCTCAATAGCGCTTAAAGCCGTTTTCGGGGATTCGCTTTTTCCTACCAAATTTCAGCCCCGGTTTTAATGATTCATTTCCATCTTATGGAATTCCGGACCCATCGTTGTATTTCAATTATTCGTTTATTGATATTCGTCAAATTGTCCGGCGTTACCGTTGCTGTCTGAACGCTGTAAACTACATACTACCTGGTTTGGGATCGCAACCTAAGATACGCCGCCGTATAAAATAGGGCAAAAGCGTACCTCCTAAATCGTTAATTTTAATAAAGCGGATATTATAAAAGACACGCCGCATGGCTTGCTTATCCTGCATCGTTTTCTACCTGAATAAACATGATTAAAAAAGCGCTAATGGGAAAAATTATATATCCTTATCAGAATACTTCTCTAAAAGATTTATCGCAAGAGAAATGGAAAGATATTCCCGGCTTTGAGGGTCTATATCAGCTATCAAATTATGGCCGGATAAAATCCCTGGAAAGATGGATTGATACGGGCCGGTTTGATTCGCTAAAATCTGAAAGGATTGTTAAACCACGAATAGTTATATCTCCTAAGGGAGATGTTAGTTTACAGATGAAACTACATAAGGAACGAAAACGATATTGCTTTTCTGTAGCCCGATATGTATATTTTCTTTTTATAAATCCTTTTGATTTGGACGATCAGTCGCTCGTTGTCACTTTCAGGAATGGCGATCATTTATTCTTGCGCCATAAAAATCTGAAATTACAAACGCGCAGTGAAGTAGCCAAATCGGTCATTTATACCGGCAAACGCATAAGAAGATCCCAGTCAAACATCAAACCGGTAACGCAATACGATATGCAGGGGAAAAGAGTAGCCGTTTTTGAAAGTACCGTGGCTGCCGCGCAAGCGACCGGACATCACAAAAGCCTTATAAGCGGCGCTTTGTCTGGCTCCCTGCTCACCGCCGGAGGCTTTATCTGGAGAAAAGGCAAGGGGAAGTCCCGCATTGACGCATCTGCTGTTCGGAAAAGGCTTGCTAAAAGACATCAGAGTAGCAGCAAAAAGGTAGCCCAATTCACCCTGAGAGGCCGGAAAATAGCCGTCTTCGCCAGTTTCGTAGAAGCGGCGAAAAAAGTGGGTGGAAGTCCCAAACAAATATCCCATGCCGCAAGAGGAATATCCTGGACTTCCTATGGGTATAAATGGGAACTAGAAGATGATTAATTTAAATAGTGAAAAAAGATTACGGCCTACCCTTTAGAATTTAGCCGTCGATCCGTTTCCCTATTTATTAAAATACTCCTTCAAAACTTCCTCCAAGACCGTTAGGTCATCATCATACCCCAATTGAACCGACTGAACATTATGGTAGATGAGAACCCCTTGCTTATCGATTAAAAAGTACTGCGGAGAATAAGATATATTATACAGCGATTTCAGCGATGTTGTGTCCCGGTACGCTTCAATATCGCATGTCTGAAGCCATGGCATCGGGAGAGACTCCAACCTTCGCCTCCATGTTGCTTCCTGAAGGTCAGTAGATATCCACAACAACTGCAACCCCTTGGCTGCATATGTTTTCGCGATTTCCCTGATATGTGGAATATGCCTGATACACGGAGCACAGCCGGAATGCCAGAACCCGATCAGCGCTAAGCCGGAACGATTAAGTTCAGATACGCGGTATAGCTTATGGTCGCTCGAACGAAACCAGAAATCCGGCATCTTTCGACCGATACTCAAGCTTTTTAATATATCAAAATATTCCGAAACTTTACCTCCCAGTTGAGTCTTTCGAAGACTGGGATCAAATACAGAGAAAAGAGCGGACAGACTATCGGTGCTTATTAAAAAGTCATACATTACCCTCTCTTCGAAAATGGTCAAAGCGTAATAAGATGAAGCATTTTCTTTTATAAAGTCAATTCTTCTTTTCTTCTCCTCGATATAAAGCCGATCATAAACTTCCTGCAAATAGTTTGTATCAAGACTCGTAGTTTTCACCTTTTTTGCGTACCGAAGGAGATTAAATATTTTTCGAGCAGAATCCTCAATGGATACAACAGTCTGCTGATAGTCGCGCTGCTCCTTCAGAAAGGGTATATTTATAAATCTCGCTGCAGACCCTATCTGATCGCCGGCGACGCTTGAATCGATTGAAACTTCTGAGTTGCCCGGTTGAACAAAAAAAGTAAAAGACCATAACGGTTCGCTCCCCTGGCGAATATCTAGATATACTTTCTCGTATTCCTGTTCCAGGTTTCCAGAAAAACTGAAAGCGCCATTTTTTATGCTAGTTATCGTACGCTCTTTGTTCACAAAACGATACAGCGACGCTTCGGCGTTTTCGAAACGTTGAGGCGTCGCTCCATTAATAACAAACGACGATTGAGAGTACAACTCGAAATCCCATCCCAGCAATAATGTCGAGAGCAATAGCAGACGTAGGATCTTTTGCATTCGAGATGGTTTTTACATGATAAGGCGAATTATTACTGAAGCCTGACGATGCATTTCTATCAAAACATCCCGATATACCTTTTGGGGCAACAGAGGACTAATATGCTCCGCCCCCGATTTTACAGGCTATAACAAAGCCATCGCCATCATGAGATGCTATACCGTCTCCTTATCCCAATGCCGCTTTCGCCACGCGGAGGGTGTTGCCTCCGATAATTTTGCGGATGGTTTCGTCGGAGTAGCCCATCTGCACCATGCCTACGGTGAACAGGGGCCAGTTGGTCCAGGCCATACTTTGCCGCATGGCTTCGGTTTCCTTATAATCATCGGGGGGCCAGAGGGCTTCCCACCGGGTTCTTGAAGAAGGCCTTGGAGCGGTTATTTTCTTTCCTTCTTCCGCTGCATACTGGGAACGATGACCATAATCTGTGCCTATCGCGACATGATCGCTTCCGAATTTTTTTACGACATAATCGATATGTTTCATCATCGCGGCGATATCGCCGGAACCGCCAAGAAAACGCGGTATGCAGCAAATGCCGATATAGCCGCCGGTATCGGCGATCGCGCGGATCACATTATCGGGTTTGGAGCGGATATGTTTGTTTATGGAAGCTACCGTAGTATGGCTCGCAACCATTGGCCGCTGCGATACCTGAGCGGCTTCCAGGCTGGTCTGCCAGCCGGAGTGCGCGATGTCGACGATCACGCCCACCTTGTTCATCTCTTTTACCACGGCGCGGCCGAAATCGCTGAGCCCGCCATTGGCAGGCTCAGCACAACCGTCGCCGATCACATTGCGGCGATTATAGGTAAGATGCATCATCCGGATGCCAAGCTGGAAAAATATACGGATATACCGCAGCTCTTCTTCTACTGAAACCCATTCCTGCGGCAGGGGAACGCCATTGCCCGTAAAATACAGCGCATGACGATTCTCTTTTTTTGCGTGCAGGATATCATCCGGAGTTGCCGCCTTGCTGAGAAAGCCGCGCAGCATATCCGTGGTATAGGTAAACCGCGCAAGGCGTTTGAGCAGGCGCTTGATCTCGTTGCCTTCTTCGCCTGCATTCTGGATAACGCAGGTAACGCCCGAAGCCTTGAACGCGTTCTCCAGCTCCTCTCTTTCCCGCTGGCTGATCACGTACCGGGTCATAGACATTTCTTCCTGCAGGTCCTGCATTTCGAGCTGAGAAGCATGATCGCCAAGCGCTTTATTGAGGATGGCGCCATCATGGGCGGCGGTGGGTATAAATCCATAGGTATCGATCACCACGGAGTTCCGGTGCAATTCCAACCCATGCTCTAATTGTCTTTTTGTAGGCTTTAAAATATTTAATCCCCTGTCAAATGCTTCCTTGATCTTATCGGTCATCTTAAACGGGCTATCGGTAATATTTTGGGAGGCGACGGGCTGACGAAGCTTGCTTTTATCATTGTCCGTGGCTAATGTAAATCCGCTCAGCGCTCCGCCGGCCGCGGTCAGGCCAGCCAAACCAGTCAATTTTAGAAAATCTCTTCTTTTGTTTTTCATGACATTGACAGGGGATTAAAATTGGTTGATCCGGATATAGGCAGATTAATATTTCGCGGCAAAATCGCTCTGATATTCGTTGATCTCAGCATCTGTCAGGTGCTTGCCGGAGCTGATGATTATCCTGTACCTGAGAGTCAGCGAGCCTCCTGCGGGAAGGCTGAAATTCAGCTCTTCCTTACCCTTGGTAAAATCCTTGGCGCCAAAGGGGTTTGCAGAAAACAACCCGTATCCGCGGGCATGCCAGAATGTAGGATAGTTAAGGTTCTTGGGATGATCGCAGATGACCACGGAAATGTTCTCAGCGCCGATATTGCCATAGAGATCCATCCATTTGGCGCGTGTGCTCCACACCGCATCGCCCTGGACGCCTTCGCTGCTCCTGTAATTTCCGGACACTCCGTCATTATTCATGGCTTTTACTACAGTAGGGTTGCCCTGCGCATCGCTGAGCGTGACTTCTTCCTTGGAAGGAAGCTCAAGCTGGCGCGCAACGCGAAGACCGAAGCTGCCTTCCTTGGTGTCCTTAAAAGATACCGCTTCGCCCTTGGCGGTCAGGGTAGCCACCCTATCGATGATACGAATTGAATCCTTCGCAATAAAATAGAATACCGTCTTTTCATCCAATACTTCCTTTCCTGTGGAGTCCAACCAAACAGAGGTAGTCGTCATGTGTCCCTCTCCGTTACCTTCAGTCAGCTCGCCGATGCTAAGCGGTTTTATTTCGCCGCCATTGGCGTTTCTTTTTCCATTGGAACCATTACCCCAGAAATCGGTTCCATTCACATCGCCATAGGTAAGCCAGTTCCCGGCCTGATGGCGGTGGTCATTACGCTCGCCATCCCTGGGCTGCAGCGGGTAACCGCGGGTGATCTCTGTTCCGGAGGCGGCATTGATCGGGTAGAGCACCGGCTTATATATCGAATCGGACAGGGGCTGCCGGTAAGAGGTAAACAATTTGCCATCTACCAGAACATCGACCTTGAGACTGGCATCATCCTTTACAAAACTGATCTTCGGTCCCCCGGCATTGGCGTCCTCTGCAGAAGAATTGGCGGCGTCTCCGCAGGCTCCGAGCAAAACGCTGCCAGACAATAATGCGGAAACAACAACCGACTTCATTGCAAAATATCTTTCTGACGAACGGACATACGACGCGATAGCGCCCCGTTGTTCATCTCCCTGGGTATTTAATTGTTCAATGCTGGATCTCATAATTAATTTTTAAAAATGAAAATCTAAAAATAAGAAATATTTAACCAGTATGGGCTATACTTCATTCGGAACAACATAGGGCGGGCGATAAGAACGGGTCAGCATAGCGTCGGCCTGCGGATCGTTTACAAATCGCTCCGTATCCAGGTCGCCGCCCATGAAACCAAGGCTACGCTTAAGCCTGTAGGATATGTTCGCCATCAGTGGTAACGCGGAGGAATAAACGCCCTCGTGGATATCGCAGGTCAGCGTTTCGTTTTTCCCGTCGCGGATAGCTTCTATAAAATTCTGGTAATGGCCGCCGCCGCCCGGCGCAGCCCGGAATGAGGGATCGGCCGGCTGGTCCGCTTTCTTTTTCGATCCGGCAAAAGGTTCGGTTTCGCGTTTCCGGAAAGCTTTCCAGGTTTCGCCATTCAATTCGAGATATCCCTCCGTTCCAAAAAACAGGTTCCCTACCCGGATATCAAGGCTCGACTCTCCATTGGAATAACGGCCGCGGGTTTCAAACTCCAGGGTTTTGCCGTCTTCATAGGTAAACAGGGAAGTTTGCGTATTGGGCGTTTCCTGGGCGCATTCTTTCGGATCGATGCCATAAACCCCGCCGGTGGAATAGACAGAGACCGGGTGTTCATTTTTATTCAACCCCCAACGGGCGATATCAAACTGGTGAGGACCCTGGTTGCCAGTGTCTCCATTACCGGTATCCCAGAACCAATGCCAGTTATAATGACCGCGTTTTTCGTTGTAGGGGCGATAACTGGCGGGCCCCAACCACCTGTCGTAGTGAAGCGTAGGCGGCGGCGCGCTGTCCTTCGCAATACCAAAAGAATCGCGAGGCTTTATACAAAGTCCTCTGGCCATGTACACATCTCCAATGCCTCCGTCATGCAGGAACTTAATGGCTTCCCTAACGCCGGTCAGCGAGCGGTTCTGAAATCCTACCTGTACGCGCACATTGTATTTACGGGCGGCTTCGATCATCTTACGTCCTTCCCAGATATTGTGATTGGAAGGTTTTTCCACATATACATGCTTGCCGGCCTGGCAGGCCCATATCGTTCCCAAAGCATGCCAGTGGTTAGGCGTAGCCATAGAAACCGCGTCGATCTCTTTGTCGTCAAACACTTTTCGCATATCCCATTCCATTACCGGTTTGGTTCCGGTTTTGGCCGTTACGGTTTTAACGCCCTCGGCCCAGAATTTCTCATCCACATCGCACAATGTTTTTAAACGCACATTCTGGTTGTCCTTCATCGAGCAGAAACTGCTGATATGCGAGGTTCCCCTTCCGCTAATGCCGATAACGGCAACTGTCAGCCGCGCATTAGCGCCCATTATGGAACCATACGATTTGGCGCTGAAGCCCATTCCGCCGATCATTACGCCGGCGGTTCCCAGAACGCTTTTCCTGATAAAGTTTCTTCTATCTTGCATTTTACATATTTTATATGATGAATGTCTGAACGCTGCCGCCCATTCCGCCTACTGAGCCCAGCTGCGCAGCATATCGGCAACGCTTTTATCAGAAGCCTCTACAATAATGTTTAATTGATTATCGGCATTTTTACCGGCATAGGCCGACCTGACAATGCTATATGCTTCTTTCGCTTTTTCCGCATCGATGGCCTTCCCTTCTCCATCTTTCACATTCACGATGCTCAACTTTCTCGGAGCGAGGCTTGCAGCCAGATCAGGAAGATCATAAGCTTTTAACGCCCCGGCAACGCTGCTGTACACATACCGGGCGTTATAAAAACGATTAGATACCATTGAGTGATAAGATGAGTAGGGCGATACCAGCGCAACGCGTGAGATGGTTTGATCAAAAGCGGCGGCATGCAACAACACGGGCGACAGTTCATTGTCTGCCAGCGCATACACATCCGTGATCGCCGTATTATTTTTTAGGGTCTGCGCCAGCCTCACAACATCCCCGGCCCGCAACCCCACAATGCTCCTGTTTACCAGGATCGATGCAAACCATATATTGTAAGAGATACCCTTGATGAAGGCATCGCCGCGGAAATCGCCCGCCCCCGTTTCTCCGATACCCAGCAGATCCGGGGCGAGTACGGTAAACCCCTGCTGAACAAAGGATTCTATTTCGCCCCCCTCGCCCGCTGCTGCTGCTTTTCCTGCGGAGTGCAGATAGAGCAGCGCCTTATTGTTTGGTTTGTCGGGAATCATCAGCACGTAGGGAATAGTATAGTCGCCATATCCTTTGATAAAATATTTCTCCATCACATAGCCCCCGGGTTTACGCGTTCTCCCGGCAAATGCAGGTTCATTGGCATTTCCGGGAGCCTGGTATCCTGAGAGTTCCTTTGCTGCCGCTACTATGGAAGGCAAATGTGTTGCAAGGTCTTTTCTTGAGGCGTTAAGACGTTCTTCGCGTTCCATCGCCTGTCGGCGGGTCAGCGTAAAAATGGTTTCTGCATTTTTAATAGAAGTATGTACCTGACCCGTAGCGGTAACCTGGAGTTCCCTGGTTAAGGGTTCAATAGGAATATCTGCATTACTGCCGGGATTCTTTAAGTGTTTTTGGAAAAACGCGTACATCGCCATCCTGTTTTTTTCGGTAGAAGCATGGCCTTCGTCATCCTCCGCAATGCCCAGGTTCTCTTCTTTACCGTAAGCCTTAAATGCTGCAGAAGCTTCTTTCACCGCTTCCCTGGCGCCCTGTATGCTAAAAAAATCGCGGGTAGGCGCAATTACCAGCGTAGGTTTTGGCGCGCGAACCGCTAAAAAATCGGCATGGTCTATCCCACGCGCGATCTCATGCGTAAAATTCTGCTCGGCGTCTTGCGGGCCAATCGTATTCATCAACCGCGAAAAGCTGGTGATATACGATTCAGGCGCAGCCGCATATACCCTTTCATCTATGGCGGCGATATAGGCAGACTGCGTTCCGCCGCCGGAGCGTCCGGTGATGCCGATCCTGGAGGGATCTACTTCTTTACGGGTAACCACATAATCGATGGCCCTGATGCCATCCCATATCATATGCATGGCCTGGGAAGAGCCCGCGATAAAGGCCTGGGCGCCCGGGTAAGAATGCCCTGTAGTGGCGCCGCCGGCGCCCGATTTGGCCGCAGCTTCATCGGCATATTCCAAACGCTCGCCCTGCGCTACCGGGTCAAAGGCAAACACCACAAATCCTTTTTTTACGAGGTTGGTATACATTTGCTGGTATGCTTTTACGCGATACCCTTCATTGGAATGCCCGCTGCAAAAGATGATGACCGGCGCCTTGCCTTTCAGTTTTGCGGGAATAAACAATGAAGAACTAACATAAAAACCAGGTTGCGACTCATAAAGGATATTTTCGATCCTGTAATCGCCCTTATCGAATTTACCGGTGATCTTGGCGTTTAAAGGCGTTCGCTGCGGAAAGGGCCCCACGATCTCTTCAAAGATCTTACGCAGGCTTTGCTGCCGCTGCTGCCAATCGGACAAACTGCTTAACGCTTCTACCTCCGCCTTTCTTTTGGCCAGCATCGCATCGGCCTCGCGCAGGAAATAATGATACAGGGAGTTTTTAGCGTCGGTAAACCCTAACCAGCCGCGTATTACATCGGCATCCTGCTGCTGAGCCTGTGTGGGGCCGACACATATCAACCCTGTCAGTACAAGGCAACAAACTGCTTTCACTGCCCTTGCAGACATTCTTATCGGCCGGGAAAAGGAGTATATCATTTCATCATTTTTTTGGCTAAATCAGTTAAAGAACAAAGCCTCTCCGAAAATAAATTTTCGAAAGAGGCCTTGTAAGATAACTAAAACTAATTATAGCCGGGATTTTGAACAAGGAGCGGGTTCTTCTCTATTTCCGATTGCGGAATCGGCACCAGGTAGTTCCGTTCAAAGAACGCCCTTGGGTTAAAATCCGAAACCGTATAGGTTTTAGTAGACCCCGTTTTCTGAATGTTCATTTTCTTCCCGGGAATATTCAATACCTCGGGAGCGATCTTCCAGCGACGCACATCATGATACCTATGTCCTTCAAATACCAGTTCTACACGACGTTCCTGGATGATCCTATCCATCAATGCGGGACCAGACTCAGTTATATCGGGCATTTCCACGCCGGGGCGGCTTCTGATCAGGTTCAGGTATTGCCGGCAGGTGGGCTCGTCTCCCAGGTTATACATGGCTTCCGCATAATTCAGCAACACTTCCGCATAACGGAAATAGATATAGGGAACGCTGCTATGGTTATTGCCGCTGGGATTGGTGACGGTTTCATCCAGGAATTTGCGAACATAGTATCCTGTGAGCGTAGCATTCCAGGCCGACAAGGGACCTTCATTAGAATCCATACCTCCGGGTAAGAACGTTTCCACTGGCCTGCCTTTAAATGGCGCCCCATCAAAAAGAATGGTTGCATAAAAACGGGGATCCCTGTTCACATAAGGATTCTGGGGATCGTATCCCGCAGCGGGGTTGATGATCTGCGAACCATCAGAATTATATCCTAAAATAGGCTTTTGTCCATTAGTCATCTCGAACTCATCCACAATATTCTGCAAAGGATGGATCTGTCCGAACCCGTTATATCCGTTCGGGTACAAGCTCAGGTCGACATAGGTTTGTTCAGGATCGGCCAAACGATCAAAGGGCCTGGACCAGATCACTTCCGAATTGTAGGAGTTCCCCCTGAAAAACAGCGAAGCATAATCTGAATACAGGGAATATTTGTTAAGGTCCATCACCGCCTTCGCAGCATCGGCGGCTTTTTGCCATTTCGCCTGGTCGTTGCCGGGGTTATGGAGAACGCTCGCGTCATACAATAAGGCTCTTGCCTTTGCCGCCAGCGCAGCGCCCTTGGTGATCCTTCCCTGATCTTTTGCCGCGTACTCAGCAGGCAGCAAGGCAGCCGCTGCATCCAACTCATCTATAACAAATTTAAAACAAGTCTCGTAGGTATCCCTGGGCACATTAAAGTCATCCGTCAACGCGAATGGTTTGGTGACCAACGGCACTCCCCCGTAAAGAGAGATCATATTGAAATAAGCAAACGCCCTCAGGAACTTCATTTCACCCGACATTTGGTCCTTAGCTGATTGAGAAATAGGGGCGTCTCCAATACGGTCAAAGAAAAGGTTGCATTTGGTAATAGCAGCCCAGTAGCCCGAGCTATTTACCGCCGTATTCCAGAAATCCAGTATTCCCAGGTTAGAAGGCGTCAGGTTTCCTGAGTTGATAAAATCTGCCCCTCCTCCACGCTTATAACACTCATCGGTAACGCAGCCCAGGCCCAAAGCCCGACTGGGGTTACCCACAAAATCATGGGGCATGATCCGGTAGGTATTGCTGACAAAGGTGCCGATCAGGGCTTCATCCCTCCATACGGCAGGATCAGAGAAACTGCCTAGGGGCTCTATATCCAGCGCATTTTTTTTGCAAGAAGAAAAAATAAATACACAACTGATTATCAATGATATATATATATATATATATGATATTCGATTTCGTTCTTTTGTAAACATGCAATATTTTGATATCATGGTTCGCAGTTTTAAAAAGTTAGGTTTACGCCAAAATTGAAGATCCTGGTCTGAGGATAAGCATCTCCACGCGAAGTACCGCCGTCCAGATTAACAATTTCAGGATCGAACATTTTGGCCAGTTTGGAAATCGTAAACAGGTTGCTTCCGCTGACAAAAAATCTTAATGAATTCAGCTTTGCCTTAGAAACAATACTGGAGGGCACTGTGTATCCCAATTGCAGGGTTTTTAACCTGAAGAAAGAAGTATTCATTAACCAGAAATCTGATTTTTGTCCATCTACCTCTCCGCTGGTAGTCGTTTCAATGGTAGGCAGAATGGGATATTTGGAATCCATGCTTCCGGGCTTATAGCGATTGTCCACCACTTCGGCAAAACCATTGATCGCATTTCTTACATTAAGAATATATTGCTGCCATGCTCTGGCATGCCCGGCAAAATTGGCATAGAGAGAGAAATTCTTGTATTCCAGGTTAATATTTGTACCAAAAGATAACTGGGGAATACTAGATTTATCCATCATCACCATATCTGCCGCCGATATTATGCCATCGCCGTTCACATCCTCATACTGCAGGTTTCCTACTATGGTTCCGGGGAATACCGCCGCCTTGTCCACCTCATCCTGTGTCCGGAATATGCCTATTGCCTTGTAAAATCTTTGAGCGCCGACCACGCGTCCTTTTGCTTTCTGGTATTCCGGAACGTTTTGCGCCTCGCTGAGATCGATCACCTTACTTTTTGCATAGGCTATGTTCACGCCCACGCGATAAAAGACCTGTCCGATGGTTTTCTGACTGGTCAGCGACAACTCGACCCCCCTGTTCTGCACAACGCCTATATTTTCGGCAGGCAGTCGTAAACCGGTATACAGGGGAACGGCCAGATCGCGGGTGGTTAAGATATTGGATCTTTTTTGCTGGAACACATCAATGGAGAATCCGAATAGATCGTTCCATAGAGCGCCATCCAGGCCGATATTGGTAGTAGTAAGCACTTCCCAGGTAATATTGGGGTTGGGGCTAACGCCGGCCACCAATCCCTGCGAAGAAGCGGAAGGCCATCCAAAATTATACCCGGTATTACCTAAACTATACAATACCAGATCCTGAAATGCGGCAATATTATCGTTCCCTATCTTACCATAAGAAGCCCTCAGTTTCAGCTCGTTCACGAAGCCCAGGTTCTCGCTGATAAAGTTTTCCTGGGAAAGTCGCCAGGCCGCTGAAGCGCCGGGGAAGAACCCATATCGATTACCCTTGGGAAAGTTAGAAGAGCCATCGTACCTGAAATTCAAATCCAATAAGTATTTGCTTTGGTAATCGTAACTAATCCTACCAAAAAGATTGTTTCTTCTACTCTCGGATTTGTTACCGGTTGTTTGCTGGTTGGTTAACCCTCCTGCAAACAATTCGTCCAGCGCCGAGGAGAGATAACCCTGGCGGAATGCCTGGAAGAAAGTATAGGTAGAAAGCGACTGTTCGCCAGCGATGAAGGCGCCGAGATGGTGATCGCCAAGATTTGTATCATACTTCAATCGAAGGTTAACCAGGCTGGTCCTGGTAGTAGCTAATGATTGCGTCAACTGGGGAGCATTTATACGCCCTCCGCCGATAGGCGTATAGGTATCCGTAGAAGCAGTATAGGAATATACCGTCCAGGGCGTCTGCCAGTTTTTAATATTTGTATTGAGATCGTTGTAAGCAAAATATCCGTCTACGCCCAGGCCTTTCACAAAGGGGATGGCGATATCAATGGAAGCCTTACCCATCAGGCGTTGAGCCCTGTTGTTATTATTCCCGGTGGCATCAGTAGCCATTATAGCCGGATTTTCTCCCTGTTCAATGCCTGGGGAAGGCAGTCCGTTGGCCCAGTAAACCGGGATATAGGGCACCTGTTTCAGGGCTCCAAAGATAGTGCTGGTACTATAGGCAGGATAGTTGCCATTATTCAAACCGCCGTTTAAATCCAGCCCCACCTTAACGTATTCATTCACCTTAATATCCATGTTTGAACGGACGGTATAGGTCTTGAAATTATGGCTACCATTCTTGAACATACCCTGCTGGTTGGCGAAAGAACCGGAAATGGAATATTTGATATCATCGTTTCCCCCCCTGACATTCAGGTTATGCTGGCTTTGAGGGGTCGTGGGCCTTACCACTTCCCTGAACCAGTCTACATTGGGATAGTTAACCGGATCGCTGCCATCCCGGAATTTCTGGATCTCCTCCTCCGTAAATCTTGGCGCCTGGCCGGCTACTTCCTGTAAATAGTTTACATACTCGGCAAAGGAAGCGGAGCTGGCCATTTTGGGAATTACGGCCGCCTGGGTAAGGCCCTGGTTGAATGTATAGCTGACAATGGGTTTCCCCCTGCTTCCTCTTTTGGTTGTGATCAGGATAACCCCATTTGCCGCGCGGGCGCCGTAGATGGCAGCCGAAGCGTCTTTTAATACGGATACCGATTCAATATCATTGGAATTGATATTCTGCCATCCGCCATCGTCGGGCACTCCATCCACCACTACAAGAGGCGCAGTACTTCCCGTGGTACTCTTGCCCCGGATCAACACGGCGGGATTGTCCCTGCCCGGTTCTCCCGAGATATTCATGGCAATCGCGCCGGGTAGAATACCTTCTATGGTATTACCGATATTGATGGCGGGGCTGCGTTGCAGTTCCCTGCCCACCACGCTGGCAACAGAACCGGTGAGGGTGGCTTTTTTCTGGGAACCATACCCCACATTCACCACTACTTCGCCCAGGCTGGTGGCGCTCAATAGCATGGTAATATTGAATACGGTGCGGTCTCCTACCACAAGTTCCTGGGTTTCGTAGCCGATATAGGAAATTTCAAGCACATCGTTTCTCTCCACGGAAAGGGAAAAATTTCCCTGGCTATTGGTGGATGTTCCCGAAGAAGAGCCTTTGACCTTTATCGACACGCCTTCCAGTGGCGAGCCATCCTCATTGACCACCCTGCCGGTGATGACGAAAAAAGGTTTGATCTCCTTAATGACCGGGGTTGTCGCTGTAACGAGCGCCGATCTGGTAAGCACCACCATATCGCCCTCGAAGCGATAATTGAACTCGGTTCCCTTCAGGCATTTGGAGATCACTTCCGCAATAGAAGCTCTCCTCACCTGAAGCGTAATGGGTTTTATCCCTTCAAACAGAGTTTCTTCGTAAACAATGGAAACGCCGGTCTGGCGAATCACTTCCTTAAATACTTTTTGAACCGACGCGTTTCGAACCGAAAGCGTTACTGTCTGCGTACTTGCCCTGGCCGCGACATGCAGGCTGGCAACAAGCAATAAAAATGCCGTTAGCCTCATAATCCGTAGCAATTTAGCTTGGTTTCTCCATGCAATATGCACGTCTTGATAAACACCCAATAAATGCATAACTTTGGTTTGTTTTGGTTAATGAATAAGCATCCTTCCAGATTGCCTTAAAGATTTAGCCCAAACGTTCAGCCAGAAATGTTCGCAGCATTCCTGGCTTTTTTTTGGATCATTGGTATTACTATGTCTTCATAAAAGCGCTATTTGTTTTTAAATTATTTTCAACAGCTTTCCTTCCAGCGTAAACTTTACGCCATAGGCTTCCAGCATCTCCAGCAGGTTGCGTATCGGAAGGTTTCTGCTGATGCCGCCGCCGAATTTCTTCTCCATATATTTTTTTTCCATTACCACGTCCACATCATACCACCGGCTTACCTGCCTCATGATCGCTTCCAGGTTGATATTGCTAAATTCAAAAAGTCCTCTTTTCCAAGCCATCACCTGGTCAATATCCACGTCGTCAGCAATCCTGATCACGCCGCTGTTCCTTACCTTCCATTGCGCCTGCTGCCCCGGTTTTATGATAGATGATTCGCCGGATCTCATTAACTGGATACCTCCTTCCAGCAAGGTGGTCCGGGAAAGCTCTTCATCGTCATAAGCGTTAACATTAAAATGAGTGCCCAATACTTTTATATCCACTTCGCCGGTTGTCACATGAAACGGCGCTTCTGCATTTTTCGCTACCTCGAAATAGGCTTCTCCGGTGATGGAGACCCTTCTGTCCTTCCCCGCAAAGACTGTCGGATAAGTAATCGATGAAGCGGCATTCAGCCAGACCTTGGTGCCATCCGGCAAAACGATCTGGTATTGTCCGCCCCTGGGCGTCCTCATGGTATTGTAGGCTACGGCAGCGGGAACAACCTCTTTGACCGCTTTTTGGTATTCTATCTGCCCGTCAGCGCGCTTCCTGATCTCGGTCCCGCCCTGTTTGGCAAGCGTGCCATTGGCCGCCGCATCCAGCACGATCGAGGAGCCGTCGGACAAGGTCAGGATGGCCCGGTCGCCCCCGGGAGGCAGATCAGGAATCGGCGCCTGTATGGGTTCCGGGGACTGGCTGACCTGGGTTTCCGCAGATCTGTCGAACCAGAAATACAATCCTGCCCCGGCTACTAAAAGTATAATTGCCGCAGCATAACGGAGCCATGCTGTTCTAAGCAATTGGGTACGATGAACGGGCGGCTGCGACCCGTTGTTTTTGCCAACGGCAGAGGATTTATCCACCTCAACCGCCGCGCGGATCAGGGGCTCCCATTTTTTCTCATCAAAATCTGTAATTGCCGTTTCCCCGATACCTAACTCCATCGCCGCCTCAATAAAACGCTCCCTGTTGTATTCAGAAGAAACAAAAGTTCTTAGCTCGTCCTTTTCCGAAAAAGACAAGCGCCCCGCCGCCAGCCGGTCCAGTAAATAGAGTAACCTTTTTTTGTCCATGGAGCCTTCGCTTATTTAATAAAGAATGTTAAAATTGAAAAGGGTAACTATCGTAGTAAACATTTTTTTTGAGAAATCTCTGTGGAAACTAAAATTAGTCGCTCCGGATAAACACATCAATTAAACCGTTTAACAACAATTGTTTTTAAAGTTTTGATTTATAAGTTCGGAAATGGATAAGAAATTTACAGACATTATACGACTTATACAGCAATCCCGAAACAATTCTATAAAGGCGGTTAATGCTGAGCTTATTAACCTGTACTGGAACGTCGGGGCATATATTAAACAAAAACTGTCGGTGGCAGAATGGGGCGAAAGAACGGTGGATGAATTGGCAAATTTTATTCAGAAAAACAGCCCTGAGCTGAAAGGGTTTAATCGCAGAGGAATTTACAGAATGATACAATTCTATGAAACTTATGTCGACGCCAAATTTGCGACCCCAGCCAGGATAAAATCACAAGTGGCTGATAACCAAATAAATGAAATTGTGTCACCAGTGGTGTCACAATTTGAACCGCAGGATATTAGCGCTACAATTTTAGTTCATCGGCATGATTGACAAGACCAAGACCCGTCCTTCAAACTTAGTTCTTTGAAAATATGTCCGCAATGGAAACACAACTTTGAAGATGGCTCAAACCGTCCAAAATGCAACTTTTAAAAAAGATGAAGGAATGTTTGAACAATATACAAATGTATATTATATTTGTGTTGCAAAACGATTAAGACATGAACAACGAAAACAAAGAACTAATAGAGCTGGTAAAGCTAGAGCTGGCCGCCTATTTAAGAATCGCCGAAAAACTGAACTTCCCAGCGGCAGAAGTCGAAAAGCAGGTTAATATGTATCTTGAAGAGATATACGAACTGCTAAAACCAAAGAGTAATTAACCGGGAGGGGCTTTGCCCCTCCTTAAAACACGCAATAATGAAAAACAGAATTGATGAACTAATAAAGCTGAGCATTAAAGATCCCGCCGCATTTGAAAAGGAATCAGATGCATTAGCGGATCGCGCAAAAAAGGACAAAAAGTTGAAAGCTGAGTTAAAAAAGGAATTTCAGGAAAGTCTGGATAGAAAGGGTAAGCAAATCAAGGAGCTTTCAATCAAAATGCAATTGCAGTCCATATCCGACATGATCAACATGTCTTATATTGCAAAAACATATTTTGGCAAAACCAGGCAATGGCTTACGCATCGCGTTAATGGTCATGTCGTAAATGGTAAGCCCGCAAAGTTTACTGAAAAGCAGATTCAAACCTTAAACGTCGCGTTAAAGGATATTGGCAAAAGAATTGGTTCAATTAGTGTTCATCACTAGTCGTTTTGCACCGCCCCGCATCCGAGCCAAGTGCGGGGCATCTTTAAACGCAAATGCCTCCGACGCAGGAGGATAAAGAAAAATAAATGCAATTCGCCAGACCGTGTCTGGCAAATCTGAAAAAAGCCCGGCGCCTTCAACAGAGAAACAATAAAAGCCCTATTAATTTACCGGAAGCGGCCAGGCTCTGGCGAATCGACTCCAATGCCGCGCTTAAGGCATTTTTTACATATCCGTTGGACAGGTTAAGTTTTTCTGCTATTTCTTTCGATTTAATGCCTTCTATCCTGTTCATCTGGAAGATCAGCTTTCGCTGAGGAGGTAATTGCGCAATGGCTTTTTCCAACAAAAGCGCCGTTTCCCGGAATGCGAGGTTATCCAATCCCGTCGCGGCAAAATCCACTGCAATATCGTCGGCTACCTCATTGAATAGTTTTGACGTCGAAGCATTTTTTCTAAGCCAGGTAAAGGTTTCATTTAACGCCACCCTTTTAAACCAGGCAGGCGGGTTTTCCAATCCCGGAAGTTTATCGCGATTCAGCCATATCCTGATAAAACATTCCTGTAATACCTCCTTGCAGGGTTCCGGCGAGCGGACGATCCTCATCACCAATGGCTCAAGATAACGCGCTATTCTTCCGACAAGGGAAGCAAAAGCTTTTTCGTCGCCTTCTGCCACCAGATAAAGCAGTTCTGATTCCTGGTATGTTTTGGTTGTTATCACTTATGATGTGAAATAAATAATAAATGGCATGATCATTTATTCAAAGTTACGCCTCCTGGACAATTCCTTTCTAAACTAAAGTAACAAAAATCGGCGTAAGTCCGCGATGTTATATTCAAACTCATGATCACATATCTCATCAGGGAAGCTTTTGCCCGGTTCAAAAAACAATTCTATGACATATAAAAAAGAGCTGTGATTTAAGTATTCTGTAATAATTTGCAGGCGATAGTTCTGCCAATGATCCTCACTAACTATAAATAATGATATGAAGCTTTTTAGCGCCGTGACAGAGGGGGTATCCTTTCTTCTTTTTTTTCTTTTTCTTTCTATTGGCGGATCAGCGCAGGCTCCTGGAAAATCGTTGATAAAGGGAGTGATAATCGATTCTTCCAGCTCCCAACCATTAGGCTATGCCACCATAAAATTAATTGCAAGCGGCGACCAATCTCTACAGCAGGAATATATCTCGAATGAAAAGGGCGAGTTTCGTGCAGAAGTTGCGCCGGGAACTTATCATATAGAAGTGAGCTTTATGGGCTTCCGGCCGCATACTACCCCTTTGTTTTCGGCAGATAAACCGGAAACTGACCTGGGCCGGATCTTGCTCGCGGACATTGCCAATACCCTGGAGGAAGTGATCGTACAGGCAGAAAAAAGTTCCATGCAACTGTCGCTGGATAAAAAAATATTTAACGTGGGGCTCGACCTGGCGAACGCAGGCGGCTCGGCTGTTGACATTCTTTCCAATGTTCCTTCTGTTTCCGTCGACCCGGAGGGAACAGTAAAATTAAGAGGAAGCGCCAATGTAAGGATACTGATCGACGGCAAACCATCGGGGCTTGTCAGCTTTAAAGGCAGCGGAGGTCTGCAGCAACTGCAGGCCAATATGATCGAAAGGGTCGAGATCATCACCAATCCTTCGGCCCGGTATGAGGCGGAAGGTATGGCGGGGATTATCAATATTGTGCTCCGGAAAGAGAAAAAGCAGGGTTTTAACGGTTCCCTGGAGATCATTGCAGGCGATCCCGCCAATTTCGGCGGCGCCGCCAACCTGAATTACCGTCATAAAAAAATCAATTTTTTTATCAATTACGGGATTGCCTATCGCCGAACGCCAGGCATCGGCTCCCTGTACCAGGAGGTTTATGGAGCCGATACGACCTTTATCCTGAAACAAAATACAAAAGGAAGGGTAACGGGCTTAAATAACAATATCCGGGGCGGACTGGATTTTTATTTTAATGAGAAAAGCGTTCTCACCGCCGCTTACCTGTTCCGCAGAAGCGATGCTGACCGGCTCACCAATATCCGTTATGCCGATTTTTATTTTGACGAGTCGAACCCCGCGGCCTTGACCACCCGGCGGCAGGATGAAACAGAACAGGAACCCAATTCAGAATATTCCCTGATCTATAAAAGATCTTTTGAAGAAAAAGGTCATGAACTGGTAGCCGAAATAAGGTACCTCGATAACTGGGAAAACTCCGATCAGTTGTTTACGCAAACGCAACTGGAGCTGGACGGCTCCGAGCGACCTTATAAGACCAGCTTACAAAACTCGTTGAATGACGAATGGGAAAAACATTTCCTCGTGCAGGCGGATTATACAAAACCTATCGGCAAGGAAGGGAAGTTTGAAACCGGTTTAAGAAGCAGCTTCCGGAACATGACCAATGATTATGTGGTGAATGATATTGACGATTCTGGCGCGGAAACGCCTTTAGAGGGACTGGACAATATTTTCGTGTACAACGAAAACATCCACGCCGTTTACGGCATACTCGGAAATAAACAGCGCAAAATATCTTACCAGGCGGGACTGCGCGCAGAATGGACCGACGTAAAGACCACTCTTAAAAAAACCGATGAAACCAATCCGCGGAATTATGTAAACCTGTTTCCCAGTGCGCATTTCACGCTGGACCTGCCCCAGGAGAACGCCATCCAGCTCAGCTATAGCCGAAGGGTAACCAGGCCGTTCTATAACGAGCTGAGCCCATTCTTTACTTTTTCCGATAGCCGCAATTTTTCCAGCGGCAATCCCGACCTGGACCCCGAGTTCAGCGATGTAATTGAGCTGGGGCATATCAAGTATCTCGACAAAGGCTCTCTATCTTCATCTGTCTATTACCGATATACCAATGGAAAAATAAGCCATATCCGGACGGTGGATGACAAAGGTATGTCGATCAACAGACCAGAGAATCTTTTATCGGAGCAGTCGTTCGGAACCGAATTCATCGCCGATTATTCCGCATTTAAATGGTGGAAACTGAATGTCAACCTCAATTTCTTTTACGCCGATATAGATGGAAGCAATCTCGTTAAAACATATAAAACGTCTACCTATAGCTGGTTTGCCCGCCAAACCTCAAGATTTACAGTTGCCGGCAATACGGATATACAATTGCGGCTGAATTACGAGGCGCCGCAGAAAACCGTTCAGGGAACCAGGAGATCTCTTTATTATGCCGACCTCTCGGCAAGCAGGGACGTGCTTAAAGGCAAGGGCACCATTAACCTGAACCTGCTCGACATTTTTAATACGCGCAAATCAAGATCGTTGACAGAAGGGCCTAACTTCTTTACCCGAAGCGAGTACCAGTACAGAAGAAGACAGATCAACGCTACATTCAGCTACCGTATCAAACAGGCAAAGGCGGCCAAGCCGAAAAAAGAAGCCGGCGAAGAATAAAGCCGCGACGCTATCTATATGGGAACAATAACCGTAAATGAAGCGCCCTCGTTCAATTTACTCCTGGCAAAGATCACGCCCCCATGATTCTCTACGATCTTTTTACAGATGGCCAGCCCTATTCCGGCGCCGTCGTATTCCGATCTGCTATGAAGACGCTGGAAGATGACAAATATCTTATCCGCAAACTTCTCTTCGAAGCCAATTCCATTATCCGTGAACGTTAGCTGCAGATAGCGGCTAGCCTTAGCGAGATTAGACAGGATCTGACGCGAAATCTCTTCCTGCTCCAGTATGGCATGGCTGATATTGATAACCGGATGGGTTCCGTCTTTTCTCGAAAATTTAAGGGAATTACTGACGAGGTTCTGGAATAATTGCCTGAATTGGGATACAACAATGTTAGCGACGGGCAGGCCGTCGGTCTTTACAATGGCCTTGCTTGTCTCCAGCTTGCATTCCAGGGTCTGCAATACTTCTTCCAACAGGCGCTGAAGACTGTGCTGGCTGTATTCCTTATCGCCCGAGAGGGTAGAAATCGAAAGCAGGTCATTGATCATCTGCTGCATTCTCATGGATGAATGCACGATCTTTTCCAGATAAGCCCTTCCCTCCTCCTGCAAGCTTTCACGGTGTTTCAACAAAAGCCGGTCGCCGAAAGTAGATATCTTACGCAAGGGCTCCTGCAGGTCGTGACTGGCTACATACGCAAACTCTTCAAGACTGGTATTGGATTGTTGCAGCGCTATCGTTTTTTGAAACAGCTCCTCTTCGATGTTTTTTCTATCTGTGATGTCCAATACCGCTCCCAGCACCTCCATGATGTATTGATCGGCGGTCGCGCTGAATACGATCTCCCGGGCCAGCATCCATCGCCAGGAGCCGTTCTTGTGTTTCATCCGGCACTCGACATTAAACAATAATTTCTCCGGCTTAATTCCTCTTTTGTATTTCCCGAATCGCTCAGCGATCCTTTTAAAATCATCGGGATGATAGATCTCCCGTATCACTTTTTCCCCCATTTCCAATATCTCCGCAGGCGTATAACCTAAAACATTTTCTATTTCATTGTTGACGTATACAATACGGCCTATCCTCGCGTCAAAAAGATAAAGAACGGTAGGAGAAGCGTCGGCAATATGTTTGATGAACTGCTCGCTTCTTTCGAGCCTTTCAATCAAAAGCTGTTTCTCGGTAATGTCCTGGCAGGTCCCAATAACCTTGTAGATATCTCCATTTTCATCCAGCAACGGCTCTCTCCTGACCTGGAGTATCTTCATGCTGCCGTCGTCGAGGGTGATCCTGCTCAGGTATTCCTGCGCTTTCTTTTCCTTTAGCAGCTCTTGGTAATTTTGTTCGTAGAACTCCCTGTCTTCTTCACAAATAAACGACATGAAACGCTCCATCGTAATGACCTCCGATTGGGGAGCAAGGCCATAGATGCGGTATAATTCATCCGACCAATTGATCTTGTCGCTTGCCTTTTCCCAGGACCAGTTGCCGACATGCGCCGCAGCCTGGGCCTGCGTATACAATTCCTGGCTCCGTTGCAGTTTGCGCAGCATATGATGGCGGCCGGTGATATCCATCACAACGCCATGTATGCTTACCGCCGCATCATCTTTAAAACTTACTTTGCCGCGCGACCATAAAACCTTTTCAGCAGGCCCGGGCTGGTAACGAAATTCAAAATCATAGTCGCCGCTTACGGACAGCGCATGATCAATGGCCGCCCGTAAGCCGGGCCTGTCAGAAGGATGCACATTCAACATTAATGCCTCAAACGAAATGACGCCGGAAATGTTCAGTATCTTTTCAAAATGAGGCGTTCCCGAAATGCTGTTATCAGGAAGACGCCAGGTATAACTGCCCATATCGGCAAGCTCCTGGGCTTCCAATAATTCTTTACAATAGTCGTCATATGTGCGGGGTTGAGAATACACCGTACCTGGCCTTAACCTTTACCGTTTAAATTTAACCATTAATAGCGGATAGCGACATGATATTTGTCATCTTCCCCACAAATGGATAAGATTCAGGCTATGGGAGGTCTACCTATTGTATTCGGCCAGGGCTTTTTCTAGGCAATCCATGGCCCGGGACAGGTCTTCCGTATTCAGCACATAGGCGAGCCGAACTTCGTTCGCTCCCCTGCTCCGGTCGGCATAAAACCCGCTTGCCGGCGCAAGCATTACCGTTTGGTTGTTGTCAGCAAAGGATTCCAGCAGCCATTGGCAGAACGTATCGGCATCATCGACGGGCAGTCGCGCCATCGCATAAAACGCGCCCCCGGGGTTTGGGCAGAAAACGCCGGGCATGGCATTCAGCCTGGAGACCAGCAGATCCCTTCTTTTTTGATATTCGGCCTTTGTAGCGTCAAAATAATCAGAAGGAAGATCTACCGCCGCTTCAGCCAGGATCTGGCCGTATGTAGGCGGACTAAGCCTCGCCTGCGCAAACTTCATAGCGGTATCCAAGATTTGTTTGTTCCTGGTAATAAAAGCGCCGATCCTGGCGCCGCAGGCGCTGTATCTTTTAGATACGGTATCCATCAGCACAACATGTTCATCAACGCCGGTCAGTTTCATGGCGCTAAAATGTTCGCCGGCATAGCAGAACTCACGATAAGCCTCATCCGCAAAAAGATAAAGGCCATGTTTAATGATCAGCTGCTTTAACACTTCCAGCTCTTCGCGCGAATAAAGATAACCCGTAGGATTATTGGGGTTGCAGATCATGATGGCCCTTGTCCGGGGAGTGATGGCTTTTTCGAATGCTTCTATCGGGGGAAGCGCAAAACCTGATTCAATGGAGGAGCCCGCCGTTTTAACAGTTATACCGGCTTCCACCGCAAACCCGTTATAATTGGCATAGAAGGGTTCGGGAATGACCACCTCATCGCCGGCGTCCAAACAGCTCATGAATCCGAAACGGATCGCTTCAGAGCCGCCGGTGGTAACAATGATCTGGTCGTAGCGTATATCAATGCCCGATCTTTGGTAGTACTCGGCCAGTTTACGGCGATACGTTTCATGACCGGCGCTATGGCTGTATTCCAGCACTTTGAAATCAGCGCGCCTCACAGCATCCAGGATCGCCGGAGCGGTTTCTATATCCGGCTGTCCAATATTCAGATGATATACCTTAATTCCTTTTTTTCTTGCCGCTTCCGCATAGGGAACCAGTTTCCTGATGGGGGAAGAGGGCATCTGCAGGCCGCGCTGACTTATTGATAACATATCCGTAAAGATAAGAAGGAGCAAAAATAAAATCCCTGCAAGTTAAGGTTGCAGGGATAAATATTGAATTAAATAACGATGAGTCCTATATGGATTATTTAGCTGTCTTGGCCGTTTTGCCCTCTTTCTCAAATTTAGCGTATTCCTCGGCGTTCAATACCTCGCCCTTGATCGTGATCTGGGCAGGAATATCTATGCCGGCAACCTTGATGGTGATCTGCTTGCTAAATGTTCCCAAGGCTGCGGCATTAAATCCTGCAGTAATGATCTCCTCCTTCCCTTTGGCAACAGGGGCCTGCGGCCAGGAAGGCGTAGTGCATCCGCAGGAGGCGGTGGCATTCTCAATAATAACGGGTTTATCGCTTATATTGGTAAAGGCAAAATCATGGGTCACGGGAACGCCTTGCTTGATCTTACCAAAATCATACACATTCTCCTTGAACTTGATCACATTATCCGCCTTTTTCAGGGTCGCTTCCTGCGCAAATGCGGTAACGGCAATAAACATTACGGAAAAGGCGAGCATTATTTTTTTCATATCTTATTGGTTTTAGTTTGATTTGATCAATGATAAGGATGCGTTCAGCGGAGCCGAGGTTGCAGGGGTTTTATAAACATCTCCCGAAATCTCTATGGTCTTGGTAAGATTGCCATTATAGGAAATGGTGATCGTTTTTGAAAAATGACCCTCTGAAGCGGCGTTAAAACCCACTTTTATGGAAGAGGAAGCGCCGGGAGCAATAGGTTCCTGGCTCCATTCCGGGGTGGTACAGCCGCATGTAGCGTGCACATGCCGGATCAGCAACAGCCCTTTCCCCTTGTTTACCAACTCAAATACATGTTCTACCGGGCGTCCCTGGGGGATCTTTCCAAAATTATAGCTAAGCTCCTTAAAATGAAGGCTTTCATCAGCCTGCTGAAGAGAAGACTGTGCAAAGCCTGCCATCATTGCAGATAGCCCGAATACCAGTAGCAGAAATTTCTTCATTTCTTTGAAAATTAATTTCCTGTTCCAAAAATACCTATTTAACGTTCTATATGCCAACAAAATTTGATGTTTAAATGTTTTTTTAACATCCGGAGCATTTTTTCCGCATATTAAAAAGCTATTTATAAAATTCATGTAGGTTTGCGACATGGAAAAAGTTGAACTAACCTCTTCAACCGCCACCGAAAAGCTGTCTTTTAATAAGTTTCGCGAGGAAGTATTAAGGGATTACCAGTTATGCTGCGAAAGTCGCGAAGCCAGCCTTCTCGGCCGAAAAGAAGTGTTAACGGGAAAGGCCAAATTCGGAATATTCGGCGACGGAAAGGAGGTTGCCCAGGTAGCTGCGGCCAAATTTTTTCAACCGGGCGATTTTCTATCCGGGTATTATCGCGATCAGACGATCGCTTTTGCCACGGGTCAGGCGACCATGGAAGAATTTTTCTCTCAGCTATATGCAGATCCGGATTCAACGCATGACCCTCATAGTTCAGGGAGACAGATGAATTCTCATTTTGCCACCGCTTTTGTGGATGAAACTGGCGATTGGCTGGATCTTGTCAACCGCAAGAACCTCGCCGCCCCCCTTGCGCCGACAGCATCCCAGATGCCGCGCTCCCTCGGGCTGGCGCTGGCCTCCAAGCTATTCCGGCATAGTCCTGCATTAAAACCATATAAACGCCTCAGCAACCAGGGCAACGAGGTTTGCTTTTGCACCATCGGAGACGCTTCTACCTCGGAGGGGCATTTCTGGGAAACGGTCAACGCCGCCGGCGTTATGCAGATACCGCTGGCCATTTTTATCTGGGACGACGGGTACGGCATTTCCGTGCCCAAGGAGATCCAAACGACCAAGGGCTCCATATCGGAAGCGTTGAGCGGTATGGAAAAAAAAGAGGGCGCCAACGGCTTTCGCATTTATAAAGTGAAGGCATGGGATTATGCAGGCATGTGCGAAGTCTTCGAACAAGGGATCCGCGTGATGAGAGAAACGCATGTGCCCGCCATTTTTCATGTGGAAGAAGTTACGCAGCCCCAGGGCCATTCTACTTCAGGCAGCCATGAGCGTTACAAGACGCCCGAGAGGCTCGAATGGGAAAGGGACTGGGACGCCAATAAGAAACTGCGGCAATGGATATTGGAAAACGCGCTGGCCAGCGAAGAAGAGCTGAACGATATCCAGGCTGCGGCAAAGGAGTACGTTAAAAAAAGTCGCCTGGCCGCCTGGAACAAATTCAACGGCAACATGGTATCCCTGGTCAACCGCTCCGTGGAAGCTATGGACGAACTGATCCGGGGCGGCGCCGATATCCAGGGGAATATCGCCAAGGTCAAAAACGAATTGCTTGCCAACAAGGAACCGCAACGAAGACATATATTAAGGGCCCTGCATGCCATTTTGCTCGACGCCGGCGATTCCCCGCTGGCGCAGCAGGCCAGGACCTGCTATGAAGAGATACGGCAGGAAGGATATAAGCTTTATTCCGCCCAGCTATACGACGAATCCGATAAAAGCCCCCTCCTCGTCGCCTCCAATAAGGTTGAGTATACCGATCAATGGATCAACGGCTTTGAAATACTGAACAGGTATTTCGACGGATTGTTCGCCAAAAATCCATTGGTGATCGCCTATGGCGAGGATGTGGGAAAGATCGGAGACGTAAACCAGGGATTTGCCGGACTGCAACACAAATATTCCGATCTGCGCATCTTCGATACCGGTATCCGCGAGCTGACCATTATCGGGCAGGGAATAGGCCTGGCCTTGCGGGGATTAAGGCCTATCGCTGAAATACAATACCTGGATTATATACTCTATTGCATTCAAATGCTTAGCGATGACGCCGCCAGCCTGAGCTGGAGGACAAAGGGGAAACAACGCTGCCCGTTGATCGTCAGGACCCGTGGGCATCGCCTCGAAGGCATCTGGCATAGCGGCTCGCCCCTGGGATTAATGATCCACGCCCTCAGAGGATTCCATATCTGCGTGCCTCGTAATATGACGCAGGCAGCGGGACTATACAATACCCTGCTTACCGGAAATGATCCGGCTATCGTGATAGAACCCCTGAATGGCTACCGGCTAAAAGAACGCCTTCCTTCCAACCTCTCCGACTATCGCGTGGCGTTAGGCGAACCGGAGATCATCAGGGAAGGGACCGATATTACCATCGTTTCTTATGGCTCTACCCTGCGCATCGTGGAAGAATCCTGTAATATTCTTTCCCGGCACGGCATCAGCGGGGAAATAATCGATGTGCAAACGCTGCTTCCCTTCGACGTCAGGCATACCATTCTTGATTCCCTGAAGAAAACCAACCGGATCGTATTCATCGATGAAGATGTTCCCGGCGGGGCCGCAGGATATATGTTTACCATGGTCATGGAAAAACAGGGAGGATACCGCTGGCTGGATACCGCCCCCAGAACCATTACCGGCAAGGATCACCGCCCCAGCTACGGCAGCGATGGCGATTATTTCAGCAAACCCAATACCGAAGAGATCGTCAGCGTCATCATGGAAATGATGAAAGAATAATTTTCATTCAAAAATCTCGCAAATGCTCTCTCCGGAGGAAAAAAGATTTATCCGTTCCTGGGATGAACAAAGAAAGGGCGGACGCTGGTCATACTACCTGCTCTATATTCCCGTCGGCGCCTTCATTTGCAGCCTGATACTATCGGTATTCCTCTACCTGTTTTTCCAGATAACCCTGGGCGCGCCGTTTTTATGGTTTGTTTTCGCCGCCAGCCTGGCGCTCAGCCTGATCCTGACGCTTGGCTCCTGGCACAATAACGAAAGAAAATTCAAAAGGATCATTCAACGGGAGATTGAGGAAGGGCGCGAGAGAGACCGGGAACAGGCAGCCGAAAAGGGGCCGGACAATGTCTAGTTCGCCAAATAAACCCTTATGATTGAATAGGAAGCGCCCGCAGGGAACTGCTTTTTATAAGACCCAGGGATACAGATCAAACCTTATGATCGAATAGAAGCCCTACTGAAGATTATGAAACACTTTCTGTACGTCTTCATCTTGCTCCAGCTTATCCACCAGCTTTAACACTTCCTGGGCCTGGTCTTCGGGTAATTGCACGGTCGTGCCGGGAATCCATTCCAGTTCCGCGCTTATCGGGATAATACCTTTCTCCTCCAGGGCCTTCTGCATGTTGCCGAAATCGCTGAAACCGGTTCTCAGCACCAAAACAGTTTCATCGTTCTCTCCGGAGCCCTCTCCCATTTCCTCAAGCCCGGCGTCGATCAGTTCCAATTCCAGTTCCTCTTCTTTCAGTCCCTCGGGCTTTAATTTAAAAACGCCCATCTTCCTGAACTGAAAACTAACGCTGCCGCTGGTTCCCAACGAGCCGTTCCCCTTATTAAAATGAGCGCGCAGGTTGGCTACCGTACGCGTCGGGTTATCCGTAGCCGTCTCCGTCAGTATGGCCACTCCATGAGGCCCATACCCCTCGTACAGGATCTCTTCAAAATTAACCATCTCCTTACCCATAGCCCTTTTGATCGCCGCTTCCACGCGATCCTTGGGCATGTTCACGCTCTTGGCATTCTGCATGCACCTTCTCAGCGCCGGATTGGTATCGGGATCGGGCCCTCCGGCCTTCACCGCAATAGCAATTTCCTTCCCAATCCTGGAAAACTGTTTTGCCATCTTATCCCAACGGGCAAACATCGTGGCTTTTCTAACTTCAAATATGCGCCCCATATCAACTCAGGTATTATTATTTGTCCATTATCAGGACCTTGAACCAATGTATTTTTTTAAAAAGAACAATAAATGTACAGCGGAAAAAACAAGCGAGAAATAAAACAGGCCCGCATCTGTGCCGTTGGTAACGTCGTGATGGATAAAGGCGACTATGACCAACAAGGCAACCAGGCCCATGCCGGACAACGACACGATCCGGTTGTTCCGGGCATAAGTGGCCGGCTGATGATCAGACAAGCCGCTATATTTCATGCTGTATATAAGATAAACATCAAATCCGATCAGCATCCATACGATCAACCTGATCCAGGTATCCAGCGGGAGGAAGATCATCATGAACAAACAGGTCGCAATACCCAGGATCGGGATCAACGGCACCAGCGGAGTTTTAAAAGCCCGTGGCAGATCAGGTTGTTTAACGCGCAATACCCATATGCCAATACATACCAGGATAAAGGCAAACAGAGTTCCTATGCTGGTCATTTCTCCCACCACCCTGGCAGGCACAAATGCCGCAAACAGGCTCACAAATATCATGAACAGGAAATTTGATTTTGCCGGGGTTCTGAACTTTGAATGAACCCTTGAAAAAACAGGCGGCAGTAAACCATCGCGGCTCATGGAAAAGAAAACCCTCGACTGTCCCATGAGCATTACCAGGATCACCGAAGCATATCCAGCCAGTATAGCCACCAAAATAGCGCGATTAAGCCAGGGATAATCCGGATGGATCACTCCGCTTGCATCGGCCGTTCCCATGCTTTCAATGGCTACGGCCACAGGAGCTATACCATCTTTGCCGGCAAAGCTCGTATAACTGGTAACGCCTGTCATCACATGCGCAAACAGGATATACAATATGGTACAGATGGCTAGCGAGCCCAGGATGCCGATCGGCATATCTCGTTTCGGATTCTTGGCTTCCTGCGCAGCGGTGGACACCGCGTCAAAGCCGATATAGGCGAAGAAGACGATCGCTGCAGCCCGGATCACGCCGCTAAAACCGAATTCTCCGAAAACGCCGGTGTTATCAGGAATATAAGGCACATAGTTAGAGGAATCTATATATCGCCATCCCAGGAAAATAAAAATAAGCACCAGGCCCACTTTAAGCGCTACGATCGCCATATTCACGCCTGCGCTTTCCCTGGTTCCCTTGATCAGCAATAAGCTGGCCAATATCACGATAAAAACAGCAGGGAGATTAAAGAGACCGCCATCCCAGGGGCCTGTGGCAAGCCAGGCGGGAAGATGAATATCAAAACCTTCAAGGAACTTGACCAGGTAACGACTCCAGCTGATCGCCACCGTAGCGGCCCCCACTGCGTACTCCAATACCAGGTCCCAGCCGATGATCCAGGCTATAAATTCGCCCATGGTAGCATAAGAATACGTATAAGCGCTCCCCGCCACAGGGATCATAGAAGCAAACTCAGCATAACAAAGGCCGGCAAAAGCGCATCCTAGCGCCGCCACGATAAACGAAATGGTAATGGCGGGCCCGGCATTATTAGCTGCAGCAAGGCCCGTGATGGAAAATAATCCTGCCCCGACGATAGCGCCGATGCCTAAGGCAACCAAAGAATAAGCGCTCAATGTTTTCTTTAATCCCTTCTCCGAATCTGCGCTCTCTTTGATCAACATGCTAATCGGCTTCCTGGCAAATAAACTCATAAACAGATGGTTAATGATAATATAAAATACCTTAAAGAAAATTACGAGGCGGGAAGATAAGAATTTCCTGAATTCCATCAACCACGCATTTTATATGAACTCTTTCAGGAGATTATTTTATAAATATTATATTGCAGGGATTATCTATGACGATTATATGAGAAAGGGCAATCGGCTAACTACATACATTCTTATTGCCCTGGCTGCGGGCATTATTCTTGGTTTTATCCTCAATATCAGCTACCTGAATAATGAAAATATGCGTCTGACGGACGCCAGCGCCAGGATCAGCGAGATCGATCAGGCGTTAAATCATATACGCGACCCTGCTTCTGCCCAATTCCTGCAACTGTCTGCCGAAAGAGAAGAGCAGGCAAATATCCGCGAAGAAGCGCTGAAAGCGGCAAACAAAAAAGTTGAACCGTTTTCCCTGATGGGAGACGTCTTCATCAGGATGATCAAGATGATCGTCGCCCCCCTTGTTTTTTTTACGCTGGTCGTGGGAGTGGCTAAACTGGGCGATATAAAAGCCGTTGGAAGGATCGGCGGAAAGACCCTGCTTTGGTTCCTCAGCGCCTCGCTGGTAAGCCTGGTGTTGGGAATGATCCTCGTAAATTTGTTCAAGCCGGGCATCGCCATGAACCTGCCCCTTCCCGCTGAAGGAACAAGCGTCGGCATCGGCAAGGCCACGCTTACCTTAAGGGATTTTCTCTATCATGTATTTCCTACCAGCGTTATAGACGCCATGGCCAAAAACGAGATCCTGCAGATCGTCGTATTCTCCCTGTTCTTCGGCATCGCCACCGCGGCCATTGGCGAACCGGGAGAAAAGATCATTAAGGCTTTTGACGCCATCGCGCATGTCATTCTGAAAGTAACCGGCTATGTAATGAACTTTGCGCCGCTTGCCGTGTTCGGCGCTATGACCGCGGTCATAGCCACCCAAGGCATCGGCATACTTAAAACCTATTCCCTTTTTCTGACTGAGTTTTACCTGGGATTGCTGATCCTTTGGGTAATATTGATAGCGGCCGGCAGCCTGTTTATCAAAAAAAGGGTGTTCAAATTGCTGAGGCATATAAAAGAACCCGTTCTTTTAGCATTCAGCGCGTCCAGCAGCGAAGCCGCCTTTCCCAAAACGATGCTCGAGCTGGAACGGTTTGGATGCCGCGACAAGATCGTAAGCTTTGTGCTTCCTTTGGGGTATTCCTTCAACCTCGACGGCAGCATGATGTATATGACCTTTGCCTCGCTGTTCATTGCGCAGTCTTACGGCATCCAGCTCGACTTTGCCACCCAGATCAGCATGCTGCTGGTGCTGATGCTCACCAGCAAGGGGATAGCCGGAGTGCCGAGAGCGTCGCTGGTGGTCATTGCCGGAACCCTTGCCACTTTTAATATTCCCGAAGCGGGGTTGGCCCTGTTGTTGGGAATAGATCCCCTGCTGGATATGGGCAGAAGCGCTACCAACGTGGTAGGCAATAGCATTGCCACCGCCGTGGTCAGCAAACTGGAAGGGGAATTGACATAACCATTTTTTTAACCATTTAGTCAACTTTACGTTTACCGAATTCAACCACATGTGATGTTCTTAATAGACGCTTTTAACTGGACCCAATTATTACAACCTCAGTTTTATATTGATAATGGAGGGCTATGGCTGGTGCTTTTTATCATTTTTGCAGAGACCGGTTTGTTTGCAGGTTTTTTTCTGCCCGGCGATTCCCTGTTATTTGTTGCGGGCATCTTCAGCTCCCAACTCGCCGCCTCATTCTACGATACCCAAAGCGATTTTCTGAACCTGCTGCTGATCATAGCCCTTACTTCCGTTGCCGGCATTCTTGGTAATACGGTAGGCTATTGGTTCGGCAGAAAAATAGGTCCGTCGATGTTTACCTGGAGGGACAGGTTTCTTTTTAAACAGCGCTACCTGTACCAGGCCAGGGACTTTTACGACAAGCACGGGGGCGGAGCTATCGTGTTTGCGAGGTTTTTGCCCGTAGTCCGTACTTTTGCGCCCATCGTTGCAGGGATCGTCAATATGGATAGAAAAAAATTCGGCTTTTATAATATTATAGGCTGCATTGCATGGACCACTTCCATGCTCGGCGCCGGGCATTATCTCCAACGTTTTTTTCTTGATAAATTTAATTACGATCTCAAGGAACACCTTGAGGTGATCGTGCTGGGCATTGTGCTGGTCACTACGGCCCCCGTCATTTTTAAAATGTTCTTCAGTAAAAGAAAAGACCCTTCACCACCACCAAACCCCTCATAAGTATGAGTCAAAAACAGTATGGCATTTTATCCATCCCGGTAATTGTCGCCGCCCTGGGCTATTTCGTAGACATCTACGACCTGCTTTTATTTGGCATCATCCGCGTTCCCAGTCTCACGTCGTTGGGGCTCACGGGAGAACAGATCATGATCGACGGCGAAAAAATTATTATGTGGCAGATGGGCGGCCTGCTGGTCGGCGGTATCCTGTGGGGAGTAATGGGCGATCGCCGCGGAAGGCTCAGCGTTCTATTCGGCTCGATCGTGCTGTATTCGCTGGCCAATATTGCCAATGGTTTTGTGCAGACGGTGGAACAATACGCCTGGATACGGTTTATCGCCGGAATAGGCCTCGCAGGAGAACTCGGCGCCGGCATTACCCTGGTATCGGAGATCACTTCCCGCGAAAAAAGAGGGATCGCCACCTCGCTGGTGGCGGGGATCGGACTTACGGGAGCGATCGCCGCCTTTATCATGAAAGAGAACTTCCATTGGCGCACCTGTTATTTTATCGGAGGGGGGCTGGGACTGTTATTGCTGATATTGCGGATCTCTGTTTTTGAATCGGGCATGTTTCATCATGTAAAGACCATGAAGGTGCAGCGCGGCAATTTTTTAATGCTCTTCAATAAGGCCGAACGTTTTAAAAGATATCTCACCAGCATCCTCATCGGCCTGCCGACCTGGTTCGTTATTGGCGTACTGGTCACTTTCTCGGGCGAGTTTGGCGAGCAGATGGGCATCGTTGAAAAAATTGATCCCGGTAAATCGATCATGTATGCTTATGTGGGCATCTCTATCGGAGACGTGCTGATCGGGTTCATCAGCCAGTGGCTGCGAAGCCGCAAAAAGGCGCTATATGTTTTTTATACCATCACCTGCATATTCATGCTCCTGTTCTTTACCATCCAGTGGAATGGTTCAGCGGCAAGAATGTATTGGATATGCGGAGGGCTTGGTTTCGGCACCGGGTTTTGGGCCATATTCGTGACCATGGGCGCGGAACAGTTTGGCACCAACCTGCGCGCAACGGCCGCCACTACCATACCTAATATGGTCCGGGGCATGTTGACCGTATTCATTTTACCCTTATTCCAGGGGCTGCGATTTATAACCGGAGATTATATAACAGGCGGATGGATCACGGCCATTATCCTCATGGCAATAACCCTGACCGCCATGATCTCCGCGAAGGAAACATTTGGAAAGGACCTGAACTTTGTAGAAGAATAAGCAATTTGCGGGATCCGGCTTACTGATCGCCAATTGCACGGAAACTTAGCGGGGAATAAAGTCCAATAACAAAATGATCAAAGAATGAAATTCCTGGTAATCCGCTTTTCATCCATTGGAGATATCGTACTGGCCACGCCGGTAGTGCGGTGTTTAAAAAAGCAGATCATTACCGCGGAAGTGCATTTTCTCACCAAATCTTCTTTCAGGATCGTCACAGAAAGCAATCCGTATATCGATAAGTTCTTTTACTACGACGACAATCTTTCCGGGCTGATCACGGAACTGAAAAAAGAGCAATATGATTATGTCATCGACCTGCATAACAATATCCGGTCGATAAAAATAAAAAGAGCGCTAGGCGTAAAATACTATACGATCAGCAAACTGAACTTCCGGAAACTGCTGCTCACCAAATTCCGGATCAATATCATGCCAGGCCGGCATATTACCTTAAGAAGCCTGGATACGGTAAAAGCTTTTGGCGTGCAGGACGATGGATCGGGGCTGGATTATTTTATTCCCGAAAAAGACAGGATAAAAGAAGAGGACCTGCCTGCCTCGCACCTGGCAGGTTATATTGCCATTGTCATCGGCGCGTCCTACCACACCAAGAAACTGCCGCCTCATAAACTGAAAGCGCTCTGCGAAAGCATCGATCATCCGATCATTCTTGTAGGAGGGAAGGAAGACCGGGAAGCAGGGGAATACGCTGCAGAGTCGGACCGGATCAGGATCTATAACGCCTGCGGTAAATTCAACCTGAATGAATCGGCTGATATCGTGCGAAGGGCAAAGCTGGTGATCTCACACGATACCGGTCTGCAATACATTGCCGCAGCATTTAACAAACCCATCCTGGCTATCTGGGGAAGCACCTCCCCCAAGCTTGATGTAGAACCCTGGTATGGAAGCGGTTACCTGTCGGCTTTCCGGCAGATCGCAGCATCGCAAATGCGCCCTGACGCAGAAACGGCTCAGCCGCCGCAAACCACGCATGCGCAGGAAGCAAAGACGCAGGGAAACCGCTCAGCCGTTTCGGAAGCCGGGATGCCATCCGGAGAGGCGGGCATCCCGGACGTTGATACCAGGATGCTAAAGCCTTATGAGAATATTATGGTTCCGGGCTTGCGCTGTCAGCCCTGCAGCAAATTCGGCAATCACAGGTGTCCCCTGGGCCATTTCAACTGCATGGAAAAAATGGATATCGCGCATATAGCAGAAAGGGTCAGGATAAGGTTAGGAAGATGAGCCGGCCGCCCGGATCCCCGTAAGCGGTCGGGAAAGCAATATGGCCGGCCCGATCCTTCAATACATTATAAGGTCTTCAGCACGTCATTCATCGCCCTCACCGCGGCGGCGCTCTTATCAAACAGCGCCTGTTCGTCGGCATTCAGTTTAAAATCAATGATCTTTTCCCAGCCATTTTTACCGAGGGTAACGGGCACGCCGAGACAGATATCTTTCTGGCCATATTCGCCTTCCAGCGATACGCAGCAGCTGAATAATTTCTTCTCATCCCGGATAATGCTTTCTACCATAGCGGCTCCTGCGGCGCCGGGGGCATACCATGCGGAAGTGCCGATCAGTTTGGTCAGCGTAGCGCCGCCCACCATGGTATCCGCTACGATCCTGGCTTGTTGCTCAGCGCTCAGCAATTCGGTTACGGGAACGCTGTTCCAGGTAGCAAAACGAATCAGGGGGATCATGGTAGTATCTCCATGCCCGCCGATCACCAGCGCATTCAGGTCGGCCGGGCTGCATCCGAGATGCTGGCTAAGCTGGTAACGGAAACGTGCGCTATCCAATGCCCCGCCCATGCCTATGATCCGGTTCTTGGGAAGTCCTGTGGCCTGCAATGCCAGGTAGGTCATTGTATCCATGGGGTTGCTGATCACGATGATGATCGCATCAGGGGAATGTTTGAGAATATTTTCTGCCACGCCCTTAACGATGCCCGCGTTTACGCCAATAAGCTCTTCGCGGGTCATGCCGGGTTTACGGGGCAATCCGGAAGTGATGACCACCACCTTGCTGCCTGCCGTTTTGGAATAATCGTTGGTAGATCCGGTGATGCGGGTATCAAACCCCAAAAGCGCGGCCGACTGCATGATATCTTGCGCCTTTCCTTCGGATACGCCTTCCTTTATATCCAATAAAACCAATTCTTCCGCCAGTTCTTTACGGGCAATATTATCTGCGCAGGTCGCCCCAACAGCGCCAGCTCCAACTACAGTTACTTTCATGTACTTTGTTTTGAAATGAAAAATAATTTGCGGAGCAAAGGTAGTTGTGTTAAGCATGCAGGCAAACTATTTTGCCTTCCCCTCAGGATTTTGCTTCGTCGAGGATGCCATTTTTCACCGCATACATGACCAGGCCGGCCATAGATTTTGCGCCGGTTTTGGTCTTCAGTTTATCGCGGATGGCTTCCACCGTACGGGGGCTGATCTCGACGATATCGGCGATCTCCTTGGTTGTTTTTTCTTCGCACATCAGCTTTAACACCCGGAGTTCTTTTTCAGAAAGCTCGGCTTCCTGAACGCCAAAAACATCGGTTCTTTTTGTCCTGAGACCCGTAAGCAGGGCCTTATTGGTAAGCTCATTAAAGAAAAACTCGTTTTCGTAGCAGGTCTTTATCGCCTGGTAGATGGTTTCTGAATCGGAGTTTTTGGTGAGATAACTGTTCGCGCCTATTTCCATCAACCGGGAGATCATGGAATGATCGTTATGCATGGACAGGATGATCACTTTGGCTTCGGGTCGTATTTTTTTGATTTCCGGGAGCGCCTGGATCCCATCCATAACAGGCATCTGAATATCTAGTAGAATTACGTCGGGCTCCATATGGCGAAGGAGGTTAAGCAATTGCATTCCATTGTCGGCTTCAGCAATCAGTTCCACATCTTTTTTTGCGGATAATGCTGTTTTAACGCCAGCCCGAAAAAGCGCATGATCGTCTGCAATAGCTACTTTAATAGGAGTTTCTGCCTCATTTGGTCTCATGGGTTGCATTTTAGGTTCAAATAGGGTATCAAGCCCACGCAAGATGGTAATTTTTCCTGACAAATACCATAGGAAATTTACGAAATTATACTATTTCGGAATATACTATAACGCAGCAGGAGATAGGAAGAACGCGGATTCCGGAATAGTAAACAGCGCAGCCCGACCGGCAAAAAACACATGACCCGAAACCGTTGTTGTACGAGTCGTCGCGTAATTGCTGAAGCAAGTAAATCAGGGATTTATGCTATTGTTAACATTATGTTCAAAAATTATATTTGTTAATAAGTTGATTGACGAAGATACAGCCGTATAATTCAATATCCTTAGAACCGCCGTCCAAAAAGAAATTCCATCTTCCTATGAATCGCAGGCTAAAATCCAATGTCAATCAACTTCCTTTTTCAATATCGTATTTCGCCGAATCCCGTTTGCACGGGATATTCGCCTGATGAAAAGCTTCCTGTTTTAATATCACACCTCCACGTGTTATCGGCAATGAAGCTGCGTTTTCGCTTCCGTTGATGGTTCCTTTAAAAAGATCATCCATTTCTTATTATCCGCTTTGTTATTCCCAGAATCCCAGTGTTCCTGAAAAGGCCGGAGTCGTCGTCTGCGGAAATACAGGTTGATCCTGTGCAGGCCTGCCCGGCAGAACCAAACGAAAAACAACGGTTTTTTACCGCTTTTTTCTTGTGCAACACGCGCTTGCATACCGTGCGGCAGGTTTGTGAATGATCTACCTTGCTTATTGTCTAACGTAAAACGACCGGACATGTCGGCCTATTTTGCCAGATGTTATTTTACCATACCGATCCAGCTAATGCTCAATATCTTTTTCCTTATTGCGTATGTTCTTCATTATAAAAAGCTAAAAGGTATGGGAGGAATTGCGCTCTATGCTGTTGTTACGCTGGCGCAATGCGTTGCCGGGATCTATTTGATCCTATCGCCATCCCGCGGTAGACTGCCGGAAGCTTTCATGGAGATCTTTATGGCGGTAGAATTTATCCTGTTTTACCTGTTCCTGACCGGCTCGATCCGGGCGCGCCTTTTCAGGTTTATCCTTAAAACGGTCATGATCCTTTTCCCCGCTGCGATACTGTATTTCCAGGCCTTTTCGCCTTCCTTATATCGCCCGGTTTTTCGGTTTAGCATGACCGAAACATACCTTATTGTCATTCCCTGCCTGTTTTATTACTATGAGCTTTTCATGACAGAAACAGCGGTAAATCTATTCAACGAATCCCGCTTATGGGCAGTTTCGGGAATATTTTTTTTCATGCTGCTGTCGTCATTTTTTACACAGGGTTACGGGCCTTATGCGGCATTACATGAACCGTCCGGCATTTATGCCGTTGCGCTCTTTGGATATATATTTCTTTTCATCTCTTTTATTATCGCTTTAGCATGTCAAATCCGGATACAGAAATGATCGCTTTTATAATCGGCAATACCGGTTTGATCCTGTTGTTGTCAGGATTCATCATGACCATATTGTTCCTTCATAAAAGAAAACAGTTCCTGTTCCGGCAGAATATTGAAGACATCAAAGTATCGCACGAAAAAAACCTGCTGAGAACGCAACTGGAGATACAGGAGCAAACCCTAATGAACGTTTCGCGGGATATTCATGACAACATCTCGCTTTCCCTCACGCTGTCCAAGCTATACCTGAACAGTTTGTCTTATGCAGACCCGGCGGAGATACCTGAAAAGATCAGCATTTCGGCATCCCTTATCGGCGAAGCCATTCAAAACCTCAGCAATATTTCAAAAAGCCTGAATACCGATATCATCAATCATTTCGGGTTGTTAAAAGCCATTGAGAACGAGATCGCCGCCCTTAGGAAAACAGGACTGTTTGAAATTCAATACGAGGTTTCTGGCATCCCGGTATTCATGGAATGCCAGAAGGAGCTGATATTGTTCCGGATCGTTCAGGAAGCGTTCAACAATATCATAAAACATGCGCAGGCGAAAAAGATATCCCTTCATCTGCGGTATGGCGCCTCCCAACTGGAATTACAGGTAAGCGACGACGGGATCGGGTTTTCACCAGAACATATCCATACATGTAGAAAGACAAAGCCCACGGCCGGGTTAAACAATATCCGGCAACGAACCAAAATGCTCAATGGAGCGTGTTGTATCGACAATATTCCCGGCTCGGGAGCCGCCATTAAAATATCTGTTCCATTTTAAATCAAGCTCATGAATAAGGAAACAACAAAAACCAAGATAGCGCTGGCAGACGATCATGTTCTATTAAGAAACGCCCTGGCCGCCCTGATCGGCAATTTCGAAAACTGCAAGATCATTATTGAGGCAAGCAATGGCCAGGAACTGGTGAATATGATACGGCAGGGAAATGTTCCCGACATCGTTTTATTAGACCTCAACATGCCCGTACTGGACGGTTATGAAACCGCGCAATGGCTTCAGGCAAATCATCCGGCCGTACACGTGCTTATGCTGAGCATGTACGATACGGAGCTTACCATGATCCGGCTATTGCAGGTAGGGGTGAAGGGATTCCTGAAAAAAGACATCCATCCCACGGAATTAAAATTTGCCATAAATGCAGTAAGGGAACACGGTTACTATTATACCAATAATACCACCGGCAAGCTCGTCAACCTGTTTCGCAAAAGCCATGAAAACAGCTCCCTGCTGCGAACAATGCTCAATGAAATGGAAATAAGATTTCTGAGGCTGGCCTGTACCGAAATGACCTATAAGGAAATAGCCGTGGAAATGCACCTGAACCCAAGGGCGATCGATAACCTGAGGGATAATCTTTTCGGCAAGCTCGACGTAAAGAGCAGGGTTGGGCTGGTGATGTACTCGATAAAGCACGGGGTTCAAACATTTTAGACAGGCCAGGTTGAAAAGCCCAATAAACCCAAAGCAAGGAATCAGGGATAAAGCTGGAACGAGGGATCAAGTAGGAACGATTGATGCAAGGCTTGCGCTTTGAATGGAGCCGCCGCTTTTTTACGCTTAATCAAAATCACTTTCTATCACAGTTTATTTTACGGATCTCCCGGATGGAAAAGAAGCGCCCGGCAAACAGGTTTTGCCGGCGCGGCAGCCTTAATCGATCAGCCTGTTCCGCATCCCATACATGATCAACCCGGCGATGGTTTTGGCGCCAACCTTGGTTTTCATGTTCTGGCGAATGGTTTCGACGGTACGGGGGCTTAAAAACACTTCTTTCGATATTTCATCAGTGGTTTTATCCTCCGCAAGCAGCTTGAGTATGCGCACTTCTTTTTCGGAGAATTTAACGGGATTGGGATAAAACTGCCTGACCTGGCGTTTGGTCTGCAGTTTGGAGAGCACCGCCTTATTCACCAGGTCGTTAAAATAAAAATCATCATTCATACAGCTCAGAATAGCCTGGTAGATCTCTTCGGGATCGGATGTTTTGGTCAAATAGGCATTCGCTCCCATCTCCATCATTTTCGTGATCATCTCCTGGTCGTCATACATGGTCAGCACGATGATCTTAACGTCGTCATACTCCTTTCTCAACAGCCCGATGGCATTTACCCCGTCGACTTCGGGCATCCGGATATCCATTAATAAGACGTCTGGCTTTTTTAATTGCATTTTATGCATAAGATCTTTACCGTCCTCGGCCTCCCATAGGATCTTCAGGTACTCTTTTCCTTTCAGGGCCATTTTTATGCCGTCCCTGAAAATCTTATGATCATCTGCAAGAGAAACTTTAATCATTAATTCAGCGCTCATAATAATAGCGGGGTTTGACGAAATAATTGATTGATATGCTATCTATTGCATAAGGGTTTTATGATAATTACGCCAGCCTGTATAGAAAATCTACCCGGCCGGCCACAGATATTTACGATTCACCGCGTATTTACTGAACGTCAAAAAAAGAGAAAATATTCTCTTCCAGTATCTTTTGCTTGCCCCTACATTTGTCTGGAAGTTGATTGATAGGATCAAATCCCTGAAATGTCCAATTTTACCGTCCAGTAAAATATTCCCAAGATCCATGAAACCAACCTGCATCCGAATCAATCAACTTCTTTTTATATTCCGGCAGGATGGCTCCGCCTTTCCATAAGGTTAGCCGACGCGCCAAATCATCCTGTTTTCAGGAAAATTGAAAACAGATCGAGTTATAGGGAACCGAAACTGCTATAGATACTTCTATCCTTCTCCCGGATAAGGGTAAACACTTATCCACATTATATCGCCGGTTGTTCACAATCTCTCAAAAAGCCGATCGCCCCCAACGAAAAAACACTTTTTCAATCACCGTAAAAATACTATTTTAAGATAGTGTTTTTACCCTTTTTTTACGGTAAGTTTACCCCGAAAAATCCTTAAAACACCGAACCCGTCTGATTTTCAGGCAAATTACTCCTTTTGCGCAAAGAATCACCTGTTGGCCAAGTATTTTTTTTAAAGGTCTTTTACCTCATAAACTAACATTTAACACCTCTAAAAACTTACGTTATGGCAAACAATCAAACCCTCGCAAAACAGGTTTCGGCTATTGGCGAGGAAATTGGCTTTGAGCTGGGAAACCAGATGGTGAAAAATTTTAAGGCTGATAATCAGAACCAGGCCGAATTTTATGTAATCGGCAGAAATATCCTGGATCAGATACTTGCCCAACCCGGATGCGCTGGCATCAGGTTCTATAACGCCTATAACGAAAACGGCGAACAAACAATGGTTTATGTAGGCATCAACCAGGAAGGAAAGAACATTCTGGAATACACTTTCGTAACCGTTAACGGCGTTCTTCAGAACAAGGACGGCATCGTGGCCGACAGGATCGATCGCGGTACTCCTCCCCCCAAACCTCGCGGCGGCGGGATCAGCGCTGACGACTGGAACCTGGATATTGACTAATAGATTTATTTGAACTTCATTAGGCCTTTTATATATTTGAACTAAATTGAGTTCATTATTAAGGTGCTACTTCAAAATATCGCATTAGTTTCTCATTTATTACCCTTATTTCTTTTCTTCCTGTTTTTTCGCAGAAACAACGAGAGAGATATAAGGGTAATTTTATTTTATTGCCTGTACTCCTTTGTCAATGACATCGTTATCACGCATCTCAATACTACAGAGCAGTATACATTGACCTTTATTCTGCTGAGCGCCTTCACCCTGATCGAATATGCGCTTTTCTCTTATGTGCTTTACATCAACATAAAAAAAGCCATATTCCGGAAGCTTATCCTGATCATCTCCCCCTTTTTTATCGTTTTCTCGATTTTCCAGTTTTTAAGATCCGCCGGCAACGGCATCGATTCCATATCCATTACCGTAGAATACATTTTACTGATCATTTACTGCCTGTTCTATTTCTTCGACGAACTAATTGAGCCAAATGCGACCTTCATATACGCCACCTATAAATTTTGGATATTGGTCGCAATTTTAATATATTCCACTGGCACTTTTTTCCTGTTTTTACAATCCTCCGATCTGACGCCAGAAGAATGGAATAAGTGGTCTATTATAAATCATTTGTGTACTATTGCAAAAACGGCGTTTTTTAGCGTCGCCGTAATAATGAGAAAAGAGCCCCAGGAAAACCACTTTTTCGATGTCGACGCCGATCATCTATTTGAAAACCATTATAAACCTTAATAATATCACCCTTGAACCTTGCTCATGACCTTTCTTCAAGTTAATAGTTCCGGCAATGAGGTTTCTCTTATGTTGTTCTTCGGAACAATTGGCATGCTGGTCTTGGCTATCGGGATGATCATCTTTATTATATTCCATCAACGAAAAGTAATCCGGTACCAGCTTCGTTTTCAGAAGCTTGAGTTCCAACAGCAAAAGACCCTTCTGAACGCTTCCATCCGCTTCCAGGAAGAAGAAAGGCAACGTATTGCGGCCGATCTTCACGATGATGCAGGACCGCTTCTGGCCACCGCCCGGCTATACCTTAACGAGAATCTCGTAAACCTCGATAAAAATGCCCAGTTGCAAAGCATCTATAACGCAAAACAGATCATCGACGACACCATACAGCTTATTCGCAATATCTCCCATAGCCTGATGCCGCCGACCCTTAAAAATTTCGGCCTCGAATCGGCGGTAAACGATCTTTTCCAAAAGATCAGCGGGTCGGGCAGCCTGAACGCCAGCTGCCGCTTCCACGACTACCGTGAAAGACTGATTCCCGACCAGGAGCTGATCATTTTCCGGATCATACAGGAGCTGATCAACAATATTCTTAAACACAGCAATTCGAGTTTCATTCATCTTACGCAGAATATCAGCGGACCAAAATTGTATATTCGCATGCACCACGATGGACGCGGTTTAACGCAGGCTGATTTTGAGAAGCTGAACAAAAGCGGGGGAGGCCTGGGTTTAAAGAATATCCAAAGCCGGTTAAAACTACTGCAGGGGCGGATTTTTTTCGAGAAAGACGCTTCTCAGACCTACTATAAAATAACCATCGAGGCGCCGAGGTCCGAAGAGCAAACATTAAAAGAAGAAAAAGTAATTACTTATTGATTTTAATCATTCATCAAATTAAACCGCGTGATCATTGAGTTGACGATTAATCTGTAAATTTAAAAGCCAATATCATTTTCTATGGGTCCGATCAAAGTTGCCATCGCAGACGATCATAAGATATTTCGCAAAGGCGTGATCCTTTCGCTGCGACCTTATACAAATATTAAATTTGTGCTGGAAGCTGAAAATGGACAAGAACTGCTGGACAACCTTCCCACAGTCGCCGAATCGCCGGATGTGATCCTCATGGATCTTCGCATGCCCTTAAAAGACGGCATCGAAACAACGAAGGTGGTCGCCAAACAATTCCCCCATATCCATATCATTGCGCTGACCATGTATGAAGATGAACGATTCGTAAGCCATATGATGGAAATCGGCGCCAACGGTTACCTGCTTAAGAGCGCCGATCCCTCAGAAATAAAAAAAGCGATTACGGAAGTAATGTCCAAAGGATATTACCTGAATAATTTCGTGAACCGGATCCTGCTGAAAAAATCCCACTCCCGTCAGAAAGCGGCCCCCACTATCAACAGCGAAATAACGCTGAGCGACCGGGAGAGAGAGGTGGTCAAATACATTTGCATGGAGTTTACCGCATCCGAAATTGCACAGAAACTTGATGTAAGCCCGAGAACGGTGGAGGCGATAAAGGACCGGCTTATGGAGCGTTTCGGCGCAAAGAATACGGCAGGCCTCGTGTTTTTTGCAGTAAAGAACAACCTGATCGATTAGAGCTGATCCCATTTAATCGATCCTCCCCCGCCCGCCGCTGATCCCCTATGGAAAACCGGTTTAAAGAACTGTCATGCTTAGAACCGGCAATCAACTGTTGTTTATATTTTCCCTGGTCGCTATCCTGCTGCCGCTGGCGCCCATCGCCATGCTGCTGGTCAGGGAATCCATTGGCCGCCCCAGGAACATACCGCTTATCATTCTATGCTTTATCGCTTTTATCCGGCAGATCCTGCTAACGGCGATCACGCCAACGCTCGCCGATAGCCAGTTCATTAACGCGGTTTTTAATATAGCCGAGCTGATCGTTCTTGCCCTGCTGTATCAAACCGTTTTAAGACGTAAACACATTAAGCAGGGGCTCAGCCTGCTTCTGGCAGTCATCTTGTCTACCATCATTACCATGTACGCGCTGGAAGGGTTGGCGGTCTGGGGCTATTCTATCGAACTGTTCCTTTCAGCCTTCATGCTGCTGATCAGCCTGGTCGCCATTTATAGCGTGATCGCGGATGAACGGTCGTTTATTCTCCATTCGCCTGTTTTCTGGATTGCCAGCGGAACCCTTTGCTACCATTTTATTTTCCTGCTTGGAGAGGGATTAAAGAATTATCAATTACCGTCGGCAAATACAGAAACAGAACGGTTCATCCTGCTTGCGGCAGTATACATGACGAGATATGTATTTTATATCGTCGCCGCTTATTTCAGCGCAGAGGAAGAAAACAAAGAAGAAATATCAGATATCTATTAGGCGCCGGAAGCGGCAGCCCGATCGCTTCTGCTATAATGATTATTGAAACGAAGCGATTAAAGACAGGACGGAAGATCATTGTTCTCCTGCGCATCTCCGGATAAAACGGAACAGAACCTTGTCAAACGGTCATTTCAGGGATCTCTCCCTCCACTTTCAGGCGGCCGGCCGTTTTACCGCGGATCTCTTCAACCGTAACGCCAGGCGCTCTTTCTATCAACTTAAAACCTCCCTCCGGCAAAACATCGATCACGGCAAGTTCGGTTACCACTCTTTTTACGCATTTCACGCCGGTGAGCGGCAGACTGCATTGCGGCAAAAGCTTGGAATCGCCTTTGGGATTCGTGTGCATCATTGCGACAATAATATTCTTGGCGCTGGCTACCAGGTCCATGGCGCCGCCCATGCCTTTCACCATCTTACCAGGTATCTTCCAGTTGGCAATATCGCCGTTTTCCGAAACCTCCATCGCTCCAAGCACGGTCAGGTCGACCTTTCCGGCCCTGATCATTCCAAAGCTTTCCGCGCTGTCAAAAAAAGCGCCTCCCGGAATAACGGTAACCGTTTCTTTGCCCGCGTTGATCAGGTCGGGATCCACTTCCGATTCAACGGGATAAGGACCGATGCCCAACAACCCATTTTCTGATTGCAGCATGATGGACAATCCCTCCGGTATATAATTGGCTACCAGGGTGGGAATTCCAATGCCCAGGTTCACGTACATTCCATCCCTCAGGTCTTTAGCAATGCGCCTGGCAATCCCGAATTTATCAAGTGGCATAATCCTTATTTGATTTAATGAGCAATTATCTTATCATCGTTAGTTTGGTTCTATAGCCGCCGTATCCTTCGGTTATACTGTTCTTATCGTCTTTTTCTCGATCTTTTTCTCGTAATTTTTGCCTTCGAAGATCCGGCGCACATAGATGCCCGCGACATGCACATGATCGGGGTCTATCTCCCCCGGCTGCACCAGTTCTTCCACCTCCACGATGGTGATATCCGCGGCCTTGGCCATAGAAGTGGAAAAATTACGGGTGGTTTTTCTGAATACCAGGTTGCCGTAGGTATCGCCCTTCCAGGCTTTGATCAGCGCAAAATCGGCATGGAGCGCGCGCTCCATCAGGTGCATCTTTCCATCGAATTCCCTGATCTCCTTGCCTTCCTGGATCTCCGTTCCATATCCCGCCGGCGTATAAAATGCGGGAATGCCCATTGCCGCCATCTGGATGCGCGTAGCCAGGGTGCCCTGCGGGTTGAGTTCCACCTCGAGTTCGCCCGATAACAATTGCCTTTCAAACTCAGCGTTCTCTCCCACATAAGAGCTGATCATCTTTTTTATCTGGCGCGTTTTAAGCAAAAGGCCCAATCCAAAATCGTCTACGCCGGCATTGTTGGAAATGCAGGTAAGACCGGTAATGCCTTTTTTAACCATTGCCCGGATACAGTTTTCCGGAATACCGCACAGACCAAATCCGCCCAGCATGATCGTAGCGCCATCGCCGATATCTTGTATTGCCTCTTCCGCGTTGCTAAAAACTTTCTTCATTATTTCCGGGATTTAATAAGCTAATATCCGATTTTTACGGCATCTTCAATGATTTCAGCGCGGCTATTCCAACCATCGTCATTTGGTTTTTGCAGGCCATCGACCTTCATCCGCCTGTTAGGGTTTGATTCCGTTTCGAGAGCGGGCGCCTAATGTGTCTGCCTGTTTTCCGGACAGCTTCTTTAGCGTGGAATCGGTCCGGCGTTTTCGAAAGGCTTGCCGGAGCAGGGAGTCTTTTTTTATTGCGAAGGAGTCTTTGACCGCTGCGATCGAATCTTCCAGCTGTTCCGGAAGATTTTTTACGTCCATCGAGTCGCGGGCCCTGCTAGCTTTTATTGAATCATTCCTCATTCTTTCCTCGTAGTATTCATTGCGCCTTCTTTCGCCTAAGGCGGAAACCGAGTCAAAAAGGGCGATGGAAAGATCGGGCCTGCCCATGTAAAAAAGATAGCTTCTCTTAAATTCCTTTTCGGTTATACGATGAATATCGAACACCTGGCGGTATAAGGTAAAAGTTTCCTGTTTGAGCTGAAGGGAATCCTTGTTGCGGGAAAGAAAAGAGGAAGCATACCGATCGGCCTGCAGCATATCCAGGAACACCTCTTTCATTTTATCCGGGGGAATAACGCCTGAGGGTATCTTGTTATGGTTCGTGCAGGAAAACAACGCTAAAACGATCGCGCCGGTCAGCCACTGCTTCATTTCAGTTCCTGTTTATACGTGTTAGCATTGGAGATGTCCAGTCTCTCCATCATCTCCCGCGCCTTCTGCCTTTCTTCAGGAGGCGCTTTTTTAAATACCCTGACCAGTTCCATGGATTTCCCCTGGAAGAAAAAAGGAATGATCATGGAATTGCGCATATCATTATTGAGCGTCGTAAGCTGGCTGATCGCATTCAGTATGGCAGCCCTGGCTTCGGGTTCATTCTCGTACATAAAATCCATCCCGAGGCGGTAATAGTTATAGATCGCATCATGCGCCAATGTATAGCGGTTATTCACCAGGTTCTCAATGAGCCAGTAACGGTTTCTCTGGCCGTCAAATGCTTTCCAGCCTACGATGTCCCGGCCATCGGGCGCATTATTAACAATATACTGGGCTTTTTGAAAATAGGGATCGCCCCCTCTCAACGAAAACGAATCATAATCCAGCCCCAATATCAGGTATACATAGTAAGCAAAGATGGCCGGTAAATTCGAGGTCAGTCCGTCGGACCCCGACACCCTGTTCTCATTAAACTCGATGGGCTGAAACTCTACATACCGGAAGGCAACCGCCTCGTCGCGGAAATTGACAAGGGGGGTATTATAGGTGGAGTTAAAAACCGGTCGCGCCGCCTGGACGGTCAGGTTTCCCTTAAACACATTATTATTGGCTTCCGTGATAACGAGCAAGAAATTACAATTGATCTTTTCCTGCTGCTGGTAGGCATCGTTTGTCCATTTCCGGTTATTCAACAGGTTCTGCAAGGCGGTCTGAAGCGTCTGAAATATTTTCTTGTCGACCTGAGAGCTGACGGAGCTGGAATTAATGGATATACGCGCCTGCAATTCCTGGGCTACCGAAGGCGTTATCGTCGCGAGCGCCAAACAGCCGGAAATAAGGAAACGCTTGATCATTACAACATTTTTACAATTCTGTCAACGATATCTTTTGCCGATTGTTGTTTGGATGTTCTGTTATAAGCGATTTCTTCCCCGCTTTTCTCAAAAATGGTGATCTTATTCGTGTCAAAACCAAAGCCCGCGCCCTCATCTCTCAGGGAATTCAACACGATGATATCGGCATTTTTGGCTTTCAGCTTCTGGAGGGCTCCTTGTTTTTCATCCCGGGTCTCGAGCGCAAACCCTACCAATACCTGGTTCTTTGTTTTTCTTTCCCCGAGGTTTTTCAGGATATCCTTTGTTTTAACCAGTTCGAGCTGCAGATGCCCCTCTGTTTTTTTTATCTTTTCCGAAGCGGTATGCGCCGGGGTATAATCGGCTACGGCCGCGGACATCACGGCAATATCCACATCCCCGAATTTCTCCTGGCAGCGCTGGAACATTTCCTCGGCGGTAGTCACCCTACACACTTCAACCCCCTCGATATCAACATTGAGCGCCGAAGGGCCCAATACCAGTTGCACAGCCGCCCCTCTCCTGGCGAGTTCGCCGGCCAGGGCTACGCCCATCTTACCGGAGGAATGGTTGCCGATAAAACGGACCGGGTCGATAGGCTCATAGGTAGGGCCGGCGGTAATCAGCGCTTTTTTCCCGGCCAGGTCTTTCGCGGAAAAGAAAACATTTTCGAGAAAACTGACAATATGCCCGGGTTCGGCCATCCTCCCTTCGCCGATCAGGCCGCTGGCAAGCTCGCCGTTTTCCACCGGGATGATATGAACGCCCGCTTCCTGCAACCGTTCGATATTGGCGCGGGTAGCCGGATGGCGCCACATGTCCTCATCCATCGCCGGCGCCGCCGCCACCGGGCAGGTTGCAGAAAGATAGGTTGCAAGAAGCATATTATCGCAGATGCCGGCAGCCATCTTGGCCAGCGTATTACAGCTTAAGGGAGCTACGACCATTACATCCGCCCATCGTCCCAGCATAACATGATTGGACCAGGAATCGCCGGAAAAAAGATCCGTGACCACCGGGTTTCCGGAGAGGGTGGACAAGGTCAGGGGAGAGACAAAATCTTTTGCCGAGGGGGTCATCGTCACTTTCACCGTTGCGCCCCTGGCTGTTAACAGCCTTACCAGCAGAATGGCCTTATACGCGGCAATGCTTCCCGTAACCGCCAGCAAGATCTTTTTTCCCTGGAACATACGTTTAAAGTTAGGGCTTTTAGGTATTTCAGCATAAAACTCAAAAGCGACAGATACCATCTGCCGCTTTAATAATAAGATAGAATAATTGCTTTGCCTTTGTATTTAGCTAAACAGATCGTCCTCATTCTTACGATAGTAGATCTTGTCTTCCAGGAATTCCTGCGTCGCCAGTAAGGCGGCATTAGGCATTCTTTCGTACGCTTTGGATATCTCGATCTGCTCCTTGTTCTCATGGATCTCTTCGAGACTATCGGTATGGCTCGCGAATTCTTCCAATTTGGAATGCAATTCCTCTTTCAGGGAGATATTGATCTGATTAGCGCGTTTGGCAACAATCGCAATCGACTCGTACACATTGCCCGTTTTGCTTTTAATCAGGTTCAGGTCCTTGGTCTCCGCCGTATTGGTAATATTAGCGCTGGATTGTCGTCTTAGCCTGCTCATTTTGGATTTGTTTAATATTGTTTTGTGATAAACTAGCGTATTTTTCCACCTCCTGCATCAGGGAGCTTTCGGGAAAGCGATCGATAAAATCATTGCATTCCGTAACCACCTGTTCATAACGGGCGGCTTTTTTGCTCTCTATGCTGTTCTCTGCATAAAGAAAATAAGATTTGATGGCCTGCAGCTTATACTTGTCTCCTCTCTCCGTATCCGGAAAACTGTTCATCAGGCTTGAAAAGGCAATACCAGCAGCCCGGTAATGCCCCAGGTTATAATATAACTCCGCGCTCTTATACTCCTTGTCTTCCAGTTTTATCCTCAGCTCGTCAATAATTTTCGACGCTTCCGCTATTCTGGCCGACCCGGGATGCGTATTGATAAAGGTCTGCATCAGGCCGATCGTCTTCAATGAGTTTGTCTGGTCCAGCTCCATTTTGGGCGACTGACGGTAATAGGTATACGCGCGCATGTATTCCATTTCTTCCGCCCGGGCGCTGGTGGGGAACACCTCCGTAAACTGCTTAAAAAGATTTTCCGCCTGCATCCAGTCTTTCAAATAATACGAGCAATAGGCGTATCGATAAAAAAGATCTTCAAATTTGACGTCTCCCTTAAATACGGGGAACAGTTCCTGATATAACTGTTGCGCATAGTTATATTTTTTGTCTGTATAATATTTTTCGGCCATCCTTAGTTTGTACTCATAATCATTGCTCTTTTGCACTTTGGCAAATTTTGAGCATGATGCGCCAAGAACAACCAGAAAAGCCAGGAAGAATATTCTCATAAAGGCTGCAAATTTAGGCTTTTACCGACAAATTAGAAAGTATAGATCAGGAAATGCCAATCCGGGCGTTAATTAAAATATAAAACCCCCATGAAGGGGGTTTTATTATGATTAAGATAGGAAGCTATTATCTTCTTCTCAGGTTCGGATGCGGCGCGGGAACAGTGGTCGGCCCATCTTCCTGGGTGCCGTCGCGGAGGTCAACCGTATTGCAATCTCCGCCTTCCTGGCCATATTTAAAGATAAAGCGATCAGAGCTAACGCCTTCTCTTTCAACAAGGTAATTAATAATTGCGTTCACCCTGTCCCAGCTTACCTGCTGTTCGGCTTTATTAGAAGCGCAATATCCTACCACAGCGATCTTACATTCAGAATTGTCGCGGATCTTCTGGGCAACGCCTGCCAACAACGCCCTGGCGTCATTAGACAGAGCAACCGACCTGCCTCTGAACGTAATGCTGGGGAGATCGCCGATATTGCAACGACCGCGGATGCCATATTGCATCAGCGAGTCGATCACTTTACAGCAATCCGGAGGAGGACATTTACCTACGCCGTCTGCGTCAACAGGCTGGCATTGAGTAGGCGTAATCAGCTCCTTGTCCCTGTAATCAGGAACGCCGTCGCCATCTGTATCGCGGCTGACGCCATGCGCATCCACCGGCGCGCCGGCAGGAGTATTGGGTTCGTTATCAAACTGATCAGTAACGCCATCGCCATCGGCATCATCCAGGATAGGCTTCGGCAGCTTCATATGCCTGGGCTGGTTGATCTCATTGTAAGCATAATCCAGCGGATTCAGCCACCACAAAGGTTCAACCGCTTTTCCGCCCAGCGCTACGTTGATGCCGAGCGAAGTAAAGTTGTACGTGTCGTAATCCCTGGTCTGCGCAGGATTGGTAGTGCTGTTGGACTGCCATTGGTTACCGTCAAGCAGGTCGGTTTTCTGAGGGAGGCTGAATTTGGTTTCGGCGGTGAGGTTCAGGCGATTATTAAGCTTGAACTGCAGGCCGCCGCCAAATACAAATATTGGTCTGAACGGCAAACCAAACACTTCCGGTTTAAGCGGGTCTTTTTCGCCGGCTGATTCATAGGTCCCGTCCATCAGGTCCTTAATGGCCCTTCTCAACTGCTTCCGGTCTTTATACGCTCCGGGAGGAATGGAAGAGAAATCGTACGTGTTATTACCGTCCAGCGCATCCACATTTACATCGTAGATCATTCCGCCTAAGCCCAGAAAAGCAAAAGCGTTAAAGCCGGTCTTTGCGCGATGGAAACGGATATTATTCAAGCTGCCCACGGCCTGAAAACTGAGGTCGTAAATATTTGTCTTGTAATTATAGATCACCGGTTGGGAAGGTACGCCTGCATTAAGGTATGGCTGCCAGACAGGGTTGTTGATATAACTGGAAGATTTGGTATAATTCTGTCCCTTTGTAGTTCCAAATCCCAGTTCGCCTCTTATGGAAAACACATAACCCAGGGCTTTACGCACATGTAGCGCCGCGCCAAATCCGGGAAACTCGGAGCGGATATCAGAAGATATGGCAAACGCTCCTACTTTGGCGCCTAACTCCCACTGGTTGCGGGGTTTAGCAGGAAATGCATAATTGTTAGCCATAAATTCCGTGTGCTGAGGGAGTCGTTTCGAAGGGATCACGGAGGAGTCGTAGACGCTATAGCCGGCGGCGCCTCCATTTTCCTGGGCAAATACCCCTGACCCAAACAGGCAGAGTAAGCCAAATAGTTTTAAATACTTTTTGATCGCCATAACTTAGTTTTAAATATGAATATTAAGAGATTACAATTAACTTAATCAACGCAAAAATATCAATAACAAGTTAAATAGCAAATTTTTTTAGCATTCTTATTCGGCATAACTAAAAGTCAATCAATACAAAACTCAATTGGTTGGATAAAAAACATTGCAGGGCGGATTAGATTTCAAAGTAGTAATTTGCCCTTCTTTCTAACAAATGAAAATAGCCGAAGCCATTCTCCGACAGGAGCTGATCATTTTTGAAAAGGAATTCCGGGAAGCCGTTAAAAGCCAGGCGCCCTTGCTGGATCGCATCATGCGTTTCATCGTAAACCGCAAGGGAAAACAACTTCGCCCGATGTTCGTGCTGCTGTCGGCTAAGCTTTGCGGCGATATCAATGCCTCTACTTACCGGGCCGCCTCCCTGGTTGAACTACTGCATACGGCCACGCTTGTCCACGACGACGTGGTAGACGAATCCCTGGAACGAAGGGGTTTTTTTTCCACCTATGCGCTCTGGAAAACCAAAATATCCGTGCTGGTAGGCGATTACCTGCTGGCAAAAGGGCTGCTGCTTTCGCTTGACCACAGCGATTTTCGCATATTGCAGCTCTTGTCCGAAGCGGTAAGACTGATGAGCGAGGGAGAATTGCTGCAGATCGAAAAATCGCGAACGCTGAACATGAAAGAAGATGTCTATTTTGAAATCATCCGCAATAAAACAGCCTCGTTGCTGGCTTCTGCCTGCGCTGCCGGCGCCTATTCCGTTTCGCACGATGAGAAGATGGCGGAAAAAATGAGGATCTTCGGAGAAAAAACAGGAATCGCCTTCCAGATAAAAGACGATCTATTCGACTATGGGTCCGACGCCGTAGGAAAGCCCACAGGCAATGATATCAAGGAAAAAAAGCTGACCCTTCCGCTGATCTATACCCTTAATAACGTCAGCAGACCGGTCCGCAGGGAGCTGATCTATATCATTAAAAACCAGAATAAAGACTCCCAGAAAATAAAGCGGGTGATCAGCGTTGTCCATGAAAGCGGAGGAATAACCTACGCGCAGCAGAAAATGGTTGGCTTCAGGGATGAGGCGCTGTCAGTTTTGCAGGAATTTGACAATAACGAAGTAAAACAAGGATTGGAAGAACTGGTGCGGTTTACCACGGACAGGAAGTTTTAGCGATCCATATCTATATATTTATCCGTGCCGGGATGGTACAAAAACGATGGAACATATTAACCGGGGATCCGGAGAAAACGGAGGCCTTATCCCGATCGCTGAAGATCAGTCCCACGCTGTGTAAAATACTCGTTCAGCGCGGCATAGAAACCTTCGGGCAGGCGAAAGATTATTTCCGGCCCTCCCTTGCGAAACTCCATGATCCCTGGCTGATGAAAGACATGGATATTGCCGTAGAACGGATCCTGCGCGCTTTTGCGGCAAAAGAAAAGATACTGGTGTTCGGGGATTATGATGTGGACGGCGCTACTGCCGTAGCCTGTATGTACAGTTTTCTCACAGCGCATTACCGGGAAGAACTGGTAGATTTCTACATCCCTCACCGGCATCGCGAAGGGTATGGGATCTCCGCAGCCGGTATCGAATTTGCGAAGGCCAACGGGTATTCATTGGTGATCTCGCTGGACTGCGGCATCAAATCAGTAGAGCTGATCGGCCTCGCCGGCGATCTGGGCATTGAATTTATCGTTTGCGATCATCATCTTCCCGATAACGTCCTCCCCCCCGCCGTCGCCATCCTCAATCCCAAACAACCGGAATGCGCCTATCCATTCAAGGAGCTATGCGGCTGCGGCGTCGGGTTTAAGCTGATCTGCGCATTGAGTCAAAAGCTCAGTCTGCCGGAATCCTCCGCTTTTAAGTACCTCGACCTGGTAGCTACCGCCACAGCCGCCGATATCGTGCCCATGACGGGAGAAAACCGGATCCTGGCCTATTTCGGATTGAAGAAAGCCAATGAAGACCCGAACGAAGGCATCAGGGCGCTAAAAACGCTTAGCGGTATACAAAAAGAAATGCTGATCAGCAACCTGGTGTTTATGATCGCCCCCCGGATCAATGCTGCCGGCCGTATGGACGACGCGCGCAAAGCGGCGCTAATGTTTATTGCCAAAAGCTATACAGAAACCCTGCAATATGCCGAAATGCTTCATTCCGATAACTCCGACAGGAAACTGACCGACCAGGCCATTACGGAGGAAGCGGCGCAACTCATCGCCGGCGACGGCGAACGCTCCGGTCGCAGGTCGACCGTTGTTTACCAGCCCCACTGGCATAAGGGCGTAGTGGGCATAGTGGCTTCCCGGCTTATTGAGCGGTATTACCGGCCTACCATCGTGCTTACCCGGTCGGGCGACTATATTGCAGGCTCGGCCCGGAGCGTAGCGGGTTTTAACGTATACGAGGCGATTCATCAATGCAGGGACCTGCTGATCGGTTACGGCGGGCATTTTTATGCCGCCGGGCTAACGATGCAACCCCACCAGGTAGACGCTTTCTGCAAGCGGTTCGAGGAAGTGGTGTCCCAAACGATCCATGAGGACCTGCTGATCCCCGAGATCATCATCGACGCCGAAACGGAACTCAAAACGCTAACGCCCTCTTTTTACAATATCCTTTGCCAGATGGAACCCTTCGGACCTGAAAACCTCAAACCGGTCTTTGTCGCGAAACGCGTATTCAACCAGGGAAGCTCGCGCATCGTCAAAGAGCAGCACATACGCTTCTCCGTTACCCAGGGAAACATAACGTTTAGCGGCATCGGATTCAATATGGCCGGGAAGTTTCCGCTGCTGCAGGAAAACAAGCCGATAGACATCGTATTCCACCTGGAGGAAAACGAATGGAACGGCGAAAAAAACCTGCAGCTGAAAGTGATCGATTTCCGGCTATCGGAATGATCGCCGCTACAGGAACCCGAATGCCTTTGACAAGCCGGGCAGTTGCGCCGATATGCTTCCAACCAAGACGCAACCGATCTCACTCCCACCGAAAAGAAAAAACGCTTCCCAAAAAAGAGAACGGAGATCGAATAACAATTTTCAGGAAGACCCGACACAGCAAGAAGGCTCAGGGCCGGGGCTGGCATAGCAGGCAAAGGCGCAGCAACCTCTGAATCATCGTCCATCGCTACGCTTCCAGGATGATCTTGCTCTTCGCGCCGCCGTCCATCAAGCCGATACTGCGGTTAATGAAGTTGGTTAGATCGGCCCCCTTCAACAACCCCTGCGACAGCAGGGCCAGGTCGCCCAGGTTCCTGACCAGCTTTGCCTGTTTATCCGCGTCGTTTTCCCGCAGGACAGACTGGTAAACAGGATGATTGCCGTTTACCGTAAGCGTCACCTCGTCGGGCATATTGGCGTAGAATGCGCCCATCGAACCGTTGATGGCCGACATATCCTTCATCCGGCGCATGAATTCGGGCCGGGTAGCCACCACCGGAGGCGCTTCCGCGCTGAGCCCTTTGATCTCTACGGTGGTATGGATCTGGGGGATCTCAAAACTGAATAGTTCCTTCAGCTTTGTTTCCTCCTCCTTGCTAAGCAGGCTTTCGGCAGCATCGGACTTATCAATCAGGTTATCCGCAATATCGGCGTCCACCCGCGTAAAATGGACGTTTTCCCATTTCATTTCCACATGATTGATAAATGCGGCGTCAACAATGGTTTCCAGCTTCACCACGATAAATCCCTTTTGTTTCGCGGCCTGGATATAGCCATCCTGCTGAACGGGATCGGTCGTATACAGAATGACCAGCTTGCCCTCCTTATTTTTCTGAAGCGTTTCCGCAGCGGCGCGGTATTCATCCAGGGTATAGAACCGGTTATCGTCAACCGATTCCATCAGGTGGAATTTATTCGCTTTTTCCAGGAACTTGTCGTCTGTCATCATCCCATACTTCACAAACAGGCCCAGGCTGTCCCATTTGTCTTCAAACTCCTTTCTTTCCTTCGTGAATATTTCCTCCAGTTTGTCCGCCACCTTGCGGGTAATATGGTTATTGATCTTTTTTACATTGGGATCGCCCTGGAGGTAGCTGCGGCTTACGTTCAGCGGAATATCCGGGCTATCGATCACCCCATGCAGCAGCATCAGGAATTCCGGAACAATATCCTTCACCTCGTCGGTCACAAATACCTGGTTGCTGTACAGCTGTATCTTATCCTTCTGGATCTCGTAGCTCTGCTTGATCTTGGGGAAATACAATATGCCGGTCAGGTTAAAGGGATAATCGACATTCAGATGGATCCAGAATAAGGGCGGCTCGCTGAACGGATAAAGCTCCTTATAAAAATCCTGGTAGTCCTTCGGGGTAAGATCCGCCGGCTTTTTGGTCCAGGCCGGCTGCGTATTGTTGATCTGTTTATCGCCGAAAAACACCGGAACGGGAAGAAATTTACAGAATTTCTCCAGGATGGATTGGATCCTGGCTTCCTCCAGGAACTCGGCGCTTTCTTCATTTATATGCAAAATGATATCTGTGCCGCGGCCCTGCTTTTCGGCTTCTTCGAGAAGGAATTCCGGGCTTCCGTCGCATTCCCAACGAACAGCTTTCGCGTCTTCCCGGTAACTCCGGGTAAGTATTTCCACCTTTTCGCTCACCATAAAGGAAGAATAAAACCCAAGTCCGAAATGGCCGATGATATTCGCTTCCTTTTGCCCCTTATATTTTTCCAGGAATTCTTCGGCCCCTGAAAAAGCCACCTGGTTGATGTATTTATCCACTTCTTCCGCCGTCATGCCCACCCCGCTATCGGCAATGGTTATGGTTTTTTTCTCCTTATCCAGCCTGACTTCGATCCGGAGATCGCCCAGTTCTCCCTTGGCATCCCCGATAGAGGATAGGGTCTTTAATTTCTGGGTTGCGTCAACGGCATTGCTGATCAGTTCGCGAAGGAAGATCTCATGGTCGCTGTAAAGGAATTTTTTGATAATGGGGAAAATGTTCTCTGTTTGAACGCGTATGGAGCCTTTTTGCATGAGTAACGATTTTTTACAGAGGGCTGGTCAAAGAAGGCGCCATATGGCTTAAAAACCTTCCCGAACGGAAAAACTGTCAGGTAATAATTTCGCCGGGAGGATAGGGAAATATGCGGCAATTCCCCTACCTTTGCGTCCCATTTCTAAAAAAAATTAATTAACAATGCCTGCAATGCAGGCGAAAAAACAGGGTAATGAACAATTACGAATTGATGGTGATTTTTACCCCTGTGCTCTCTGATGACGACTATAAAGCCGCTCAGAAAAAATTCACCTCCCTGGTCGTTGAGGCGGGAGGGAAAGTTTTGCACGAGAAGCCATGGGGACTAAAAGCACTGGCGTATCCCATACACAAGAAGACCACCGGTCTGTATTGGGTATTGGAATATATTGCGCCATCCGACTTCAATGAGAAGCTGAAAATACAGCTTCTGCGCGACGACAATGTTATGCGTCAAATGATCACTGCGCTCGATAAATACGCCGTCGAGTACAATGAAAGAAAGAGAAGCGGCGTACAGGCAGGAACCGAAAAAACAGAAGCTTAATCATGGCAAAAGCAAATGAGATAAAGTACCTGACGGCGATCAAAGCGGAAAAACCTAAGAAGAAATATTGCCGCTTTAAGAAGATGGGCATTAAGTACATCGACTATAAAGACGCCGAGTTCCTCAAAAAATTCCTGAACGAACAGGGTAAATTATTGCCTCGCCGCATTACGGGAAACTCCCTGAAGTTTCAGCGCAAGGTATCGCAGGCAATTAAAAAAGCCCGTCAAATGGCATTATTGCCTTACGTAACTGATCTTTTAAAATAGAAGCCTCATGGAAATTATATTAATACAAGATGTAGACAACCTGGGCGCTGCTAACGAATTGGTCAAAGTACGCAACGGGTATGCCCGGAATTTCTTGATCCCCAACAAATTAGCCAAGGAAGCCAGCCCTACTAACCGGAAGGCCCTGGAAGAAAAGCTAAAACAGGTTCGCAAGAAAGAAGAAAAAATGCTGGCCGATCTGAATGTAGTGATCGGAAAGCTGACCGACGGAGCGCTGACCATCGGGGCCAAGACCGGGACCAGCGGTAAGATCTTTGGCAGCGTTACGCCCTTACAGATCAGCCGCGCCATTCGCGAGCAAAAAGGCTACGAGATCGACCGGAAAAAGATCAATATTGCCGACGAAGTAAAAGAATTGGGAACATATAAGGCTACCATCGATTTCGGCAACGGCAAAAGCGTCGAAATCGACTTTGAAGTAGTGGGCGAATAGTATGGTTTTCAACAATATATCATAGGAATAATTTTATTTTTCAAATAAAATTATTCCTTATCTTCATTGTTGATTACTGTAGTTAGTTCTCTTGTTCTGAAGCGTCTTACCTTCTTTCGGTTTCCTCAGTTCATTGTGATAACTACCGTTTAAAATCGGATTTCAGAACAACAAAAAATTTTAGTTACAATGAACATTTATGTAGGTAACCTCTCCTGGCAAATGACCGATGAGGATCTCAGAACCTTATTCGAGCAATACGGATCTGTTACATCAGCAAAGATCGTCAAAGACAAAGTAAGCGGCCGCAGCAAGGGTTTCGGTTTTGTAGAAATGCCTGAGGATACCGAAGCGCAGAATGCGTTAAGCAGTCTTTATGATTCGGAAGTGCTCGGACGTAAGATCATCGTCAATGAAGCGCAGCCCAAACCTCAGAATGGCGGCGGATTCAAGAAAAGAAGCTTTGGCGGCGGAGGCGGCGGCGGTTACAAGAAAGGCGGCTTCAACAGGGGCGGCAACGACGGAGGCTACAACAGAGACTATTAATCAGACGGCAATATCTCTTTATCTTCCAGGAGGCTGTATCAAAGACCGATACAGCCTTTTACTTTTGGGCTACCGCGGACCAGATGCTTTCGTTTATGCAGTTTTCCCACTCCTTCAGGATCTTTTTATATTTCCTCTTTTTTATTGTCCGCCCGGAGCGGCGGCGCAGGGCGGGTTTCAGCGACAACCTTTCTGCATTGGCGTACTGCCCGGCTTAGCATAATAAAAAATGACCGTAAATAAAATTAACAGCGGCCGCTCCTACCCTGGTAACAAGCGAAGAAAATGAAATAAAGCGGACGACATGAAATTTTAACAGGCGCAGCCGTCATTTTTTTGGATTTGACGGCTTTTTTTCGTATTTTCTGCCTTACCGGATAGTCTGTTTTTTAATGGTAAATTAATGATTTGATCATGCCCGTATTCGGTGGAATACGTTACCTTTTCCGCTTGCCGGGCAGGCCTGGCGTGGAAAAAAATATCTTTCAAATTTGAAAGGAATTAGAGAAATCCGGGATGTAAGGCATGGCTTTTGCCCGCTACCGGCGGGTGTTTGATCTGACTGATCATCTAAGCGGGGCCAATTGCAGGCATATCGTATTTTTCAATTCCTGTCAGTTAAAAACCTATTGCAATATATGGTAACAGTGATCATTCCCGTGTTAAACGAAGCTGAGACAATCGCTAATGTAGTCCGATTTTGCCTTAAAGCGCCATTGGTCAGCGAAGTGATCGTAGTGGATGATCAATCGGAAGATGATACTGTCGCCCTTGCAGAAGCCGCCGGGGCCATTGTAATTAGCAGTAACGTCAGGGGAAAGGGGATATCTATGAAGGATGGCATCAGGCATGCCAGCAATGAATGGCTGGTATTTTTAGACGGCGATATAGACCCATATCCCGAAAATACCATTACGGACCTGGCTTTGCCCCTGGTAAAGGATGAGGCGGATTTTGTCAAGGGCTCCTTCGCGCGCAATGCAGGACGCGTGACCGAGCTGGTGGCCAAACCCCTGCTCACCATTCTCTATCCCGGCCTGGCCAAATTCAGCCAACCCTTAAGCGGAATGATCGCTGGCAAAAAAGGCCTGCTTTCCAAGATCGAATTTTTCAACGACTATGGAGTGGATATCGGCATCCTCATAGACATGTACCTGATGAAAGCGCGCATCGCGGAAGTAAACATCGGTTACATAGAAAATAAAAGCAAGCCCTGGGAATCCCTCGGCAAAATGAGCAAGGAAGTGTCCAGCGCCATCCTTTCCAAGGCGCAGAACCTGTACCCTGAAACCGTCAATGAAGAGCAGTTTAATTCCCTGGAAACGATCAACAGGGAAATGAATAAGGTGTTGCGCGAAAACCTTTCCATGTTCCATAAGCTCCTTATCCTGGATATGGACGATACGATATTGAAAGGCAGGTTTATCGATGAATGCGCCAAGACCTTCGGATTTTATGCCAAGCTGGAAGATCTCCGCGCGGCAGAAAAAGATCCGATCATTCTTACCAAACGGATCGGCCTGCTGCTGAAGGGCCGGACCATTGACGAACTGCTGCATGTGGTCAGCGAAATGACCATTATCAGCGATGTAAAGGAAGTGATCCAGGCCTTCAAGGAAAAAGGATACCGGATCGGCATCATCAGCAATAGTTATACCCTGATTACCAATTACATAAAACAACAGATCGGCGCCGATTTTTCCTTGGCCAATCAACTGGAATTTTTTAACGGAAAAGCCACAGGTGAAGTAAATTTGCCTTATTATTTTTTCGGTTCGCCGGAAAGCATCTGCGGCCATTCGTACTGCAAAACAAACGCGCTTCAGTATGCCTGCGAGCTATACAGCGTGAAACTGAAAAACTGCATTGCGATGGGAGACAGCCGGGACGACCGATGTATGGTAGGCCATGCAGGAAAGGGAGTATCCTTCCGCACCCAGGACGAGATCCTGGAAACTGTCGCCTCCAAAAACATAACGGAAGAAAGTTTTCAACCTTTGCTAAGCCTCGCTTAGTTTTTGTAAACTCAAAAACAAAACATTATGCCTGAAATATTTTACAATATCATGGTTCCTGTCGACTTCACCGCAAGAACCAAATGGGCGGTAGCCAAGGCAATTGAACTGGCCAATAACCTGCACTGCAACATCCATCTTGTGCATGTTGTATCCAAGCAACTGCTGCCCTTTGTACCCTTCGACGCCAGCCATGCGCTGGCTTATGACATTACCGCCGACCTGGGGAATGCGCGGTATAAGCTGGAACAGCTGCGTGATGACTACCGGGCTCACCTATGCGAAGGAAGCAATCTGGAGATCAGCCTGTTGCACGGCAACAAAAGCGCCGAGCTAACGCGATACATCAAACAATTTCGCATAGACCTTGTCGTTATCGGGCTGCCGAGATTCAACCTTATTCACCGGGTGGTTTCCGCATTCTCCCTGACCTCTCTGGGTAAAAAGGCAAATGTTCCTACGCTCGCCGTGCGTTCTTCCGGGCTTGTCAGCCATTTTAAAAAGATCGTGCTTCCTATTCACAACAATATTCCTGTTCAAAGGATCAGGCTGGCCACTATGCTGGCGCGTTCCTTCAGATCAACGGTCTACCTGGTATCCCTGCGAAAAGATGCATCCAAGGGCGATAACCTCATCCAGAAAGCCCTGGAAGTGCTGCAGAGCATATCCACGATTCCCGCGCAATGCTTTTTGCTTGAAGGGAAAAACCTTGCTAAAAGCACCCTGGAATTCTCTAAAAAGATCAATGCCGACCTGATCATGGCCAATCAACTGAAAGAGTTCAATATGCCCGGATCATGGAACAGGCTTACCAAAAAGATACTTTCCTACGGATCCAATATTCCGGTGATCACGGTAGACAAATCCGAGGCCATTTCCATATAACCAACTGATACTTAAAGCGCCTGAAATAAATTATCCACCTCGCACACAAAAATTGAATATTCTGCGTTTCTATTAGGTATATCCGGCGCCTAAAAAAAATAACGCTCCCGGAATCCACAGACCATCTGAAAACTAAAATCTAATATCCATGAAACAGGATTTACACCCTTCTGTGTGGAGGCGTTGTGGGCTTATTGTGCTAAGCTTCGCCTTTTCCCTTTCATCTATAGGCCAAATGACGGAAAAAGCTTCCTATATGGAAGCCGGGATCACCATAGGCCCGTCGAACTTCCTTGGCGACCTGGGCGGAAACATGGGTAAGGGAACGCCTTTCCTGAAAGATAATAATTTTCAAATGACGAAACTTAGTTTCGGAGGGTTCCTCAGCTATCATCCCAATGAGTGGTTGGGCGTGCGTTTAGGCCTGAATATCGGAACGCTTGAAGGCGACGATGCCATCATCAAAGGAAAAGGCGGTTATGAAGAAGCCAGAAAGATCCGTAATTCCAACTTCAAATCGAAATTAGCAGAGGTCCTGTTGATGGCAGAGATCTATCCCACCGTATTCTTCGAATATGATCCTTCTGATATATTCATGAAATTCAGGCCCTATGGCGTGATTGGCGTAGGAGGATTCCACTTTAACCCCAAGGGAACAGATCCCCTGACCGGGCAATGGGTAGACCTTAAGCCGTTGCGCACAGAAGGACAGGGATTTCCGGAATATCCCGACAGAAAAGAATATAGCCTTACGCAGGTAAATATTCCTATGGGCGTGGGCTTGAAATATTTTTTATCGGAGAACGTAAACATTTCGTTTGAGATCGTCCACCGCAAAACATTTACCGACTATATCGACGACGTGAGCACAAACTATATCGACCCGGCGTTGTTTTCGACCCATATGTCCAGCCAGCAGGCAGCCCTTGCCGCGCGGATGGCCAATAAAACAGGAACGCCTACTTCAAGGGTCTTTAACGCCGGCGATAAAAGGGGAAACCCCAATTATAACGACTCTTACTATACTGCCGGTTTCAAACTGGGATTCCGTTTGAACAGCGGTAATAATTACAGAAATTCTACCAGTTGCCCGATCCGGTTCTAAGGCCTGGCTGGCAACAAACTTTTTTGAAATCCGTACCCTTTGAAAACCGCTTCTTCTTACTATGCTAAACTTACCTATAATGCCCTCCGCATTTTAGGCATGCTGGTCATACTGACGGGAACCCTTCGTTCTTCTGCAAGGGATACGGATCTTATACGACAAGCGCATACGCATATGCCCGGCGACTCTATTCTTATTCAGAAGCAGATCGCCAGCAAAAAACACAAAATTGAACTGTATACTAACGCCGACTGCGAGGCGCTGTTTTTCGGCGCGCAGGGATCGGGAGATAAGGTCTACCAGCTATACCTGTTCGACATGGAAGGCCGGCTGGTGAAGCAATCGGAGATAAGAAATAAACAAACCGCGCTGATCAAAAACATCGAAAAAGGGAATTATTTTTTCGACGTATTCAGCGATGATGAAAGAATTGAAAACGGGCAGATCATCGTAAGATAGATGCCGCATATCATAGAAGCTCTTTTATTCATGTTAAGCATTTACGGTTAAAAATAAAAAAGCGAAGGAAAGATAAGAATGCTCTTTTATTATATTCACCCGGTAAGCGGCAGGGAAATTTTTAAAATCTGATATCCGGTTAAAATAAAACCTGATCCGTTCCCTATATTATCTTAAGGTACCCTGATAACCTACGATTTTCTTAATCACTTCCTGCGCTTGCTTACCGGAGCTTACTGCAAACTTTCTGGTTTCATCCAGTATCCTCAGTGGCAGGCGATGAACAATTGCCTGCCATTGTTTTTTCAGCCAAGCCGGCAAAACCGGCGCGGCATGACCGGCTGCGGCAGAGGGATCGACGGCGTTTGTTCCCAACGTTTAGCTTTGAAGAGATGATGCAGGTCAGCCCGCAACAAAATCCGGTCAGCCCCGCTACCCCATAAGTTCAGGCTTTAAAAAACGCGCGGTGTGGCTTTCTTTAACGGTTACTATTTCTTCAGGCGTTCCTTCAAACAAGACCCTTCCTCCCCCATCTCCGCCTTCCGGGCCCATATCTATGATATGATCGGCCATTTTGATCACATCCAGGTTATGCTCGATCACCAACACCGTATTGCCCCGGTCGACCAGCTTATTCAGCACGTTCATCAGGTGAATGATATCTGTAAAATGCAGGCCGGTCGTGGGTTCGTCGAGAATATAAAAGGTTTTACCGGTATCTTTCTTTCCCAGCTCGGTAGAGAGCTTCACGCGCTGCGCTTCCCCGCCGCTAAGGGTCACGGCAGACTGCCCCAGCGTGATATACCCTAAACCCACTTCCTGCAGTACTTTTATTTTCCGATAGATAAAGGGGACGGCAGAAAAGAACTCCACCGCTTCATCCACGGTCATGTTCAGCACATCATTGATCGATTTGCCCTTATACCGGATCTCCAGCGTTTCACGGTTGTACCGCTTACCATTGCATTTCTCGCAGTTCACATATACATCCGGCAGAAAGTTCATTTCAATCACTTTCATCCCCGCTCCCTCGCAAACATCGCAGCGACCGCTTTTTACGTTAAAAGAAAACCTGCCGGGCGTATAACCCCTGATCTTCGCCTCGGGAACGGCGGCGAATAAGGTCCGGATATCCGTAAAAAAACCGCAGTAGGTGGCCGGGTTGCTCCTGGGCGTTCGCCCGATGGGCGACTGGTCTATTTCTATGACCTTATCGATCAGCTCCAGCCCTTTGACCGCGCTATATTCCAGGGGCGATGTGCGGGAATGAAAGGCATGCGCGCTGAGAATGGGATACAGGGTTTCATTGATCAGGGTGGATTTACCGCTGCCGCTGACCCCCGTGACCACGATCAGTTTTCCCAGGGGAAATTTTACGTTTAATGATTTGAGGTTATTGCCGTTCGCGCCTTTTAATTCCAATACTTTGCCATTCCCTTTTCTCCTGTCGGCGGGAACGGGAATTGATTTTTCGCCGTATAAAAACCGGATGGTCTCCGATTGATCGGCATATATGCTCCGCGGCGATCCTTCGGCAACGATGCGCCCGCCATGCTTGCCGGCGCCGGGACCGATATCTATCAAATGATCAGCCGCCATCATGATGTCCTTGTCGTGCTCCACCACCAAAACGGAATTGCCGATATCGCGGAGATGCTGCAAGGCTTTTATCAGCCTGTGGTTATCTCTTGAATGCAAGCCTATGCTGGGCTCGTCGAGAATATAGGTGATGCCCTGGAGCTGCGATCCTATCTGCGTGGCCAGCCTGATCCGCTGCGATTCGCCGCCGCTGAGCGTCCTCGCCGAACGGTTCAGGGTAAGATAATTCAGCCCCACATCCAACAAGAACCGTATCCTTTCGCGGATCTCTTTTAATATATCTTTTGCAATGATCTGCTGTTTGGCGCTTAACCGCTCTTCCAGCCCCTCAAACCAATTCATCAGCTTGTCGAGGTTCATCTCGCTTAACTCCGAAATGTTCCGGCCGTCGATCTTAAACCAAAGGCTCTCTTTTTTCAGCCGGGCGCCACGGCACTCGGGGCAGGTCTTCAATTCCATGAACTGCTCCACCCATTCCCTCAACGAATCGTGCGTTCCTCCGGCAAACCAACGCTTAAGCTGGGGAATGATCCCTTCATATTCTTCCTTATAGATCTGGCCGCCTATCTCGCCCTCAAAGTCGCCTCCTGTTTCGGAAGGGCCGTCCTCATTTCCATAAAGAATAAGATTCATCGCTTTAGGCGAAAGATCCTTTACGGGTTTGTTGAGATCTATCTTATGCTTTTTTGCCAGCTGCTGCACCTGTTTAAAAACATAGGCTTCCCTTGCTTCGCCAAGCGGCGCAAAAGCGCCCCTGTTAATACTCAACTCACTATTAGGAATAATCGCTGATAAGCTTACCTGGTAAACAACCCCCAGGCCCTTACACGAGGGACAGGCGCCGTAGGGCGAATTAAAAGAGAAAGAGTTTGGAGAAGGCTCTTCATAACTGATCCCCGTGTCCTCGCACATCAGCTCCTTGCTGTACTGAACCGTCTTATCCGAATTGTTTACCAGCAGGAACATCAGGCCCTTGCCCGTCTGCAGGGTTTTCTGCACGCTCTGGCTTAGCCTCAGCTTCATGTCTTCTTTCACGGGAAGGCGGTCAATGACCACTTCAATATCATGGATCTTGTACCGGTCTACCTGCATCTTCGGCATCAGGTCCCTCACTTCGCCGTCTATCCTGACTTTCAGGAATCCTTTTTTGCGGATATCTTCGAACAATTCGCGGTAATGGCCTTTTCTTCCCCTTACCAGCGGCGCCAGCAAGCTGATATTTTTGCCGGTAAATTTCTGAAAGATGTTGGCGACGATCTCCTCCTCGCTGAACTTTGTCATCTTCTTGCCGGTATGGTAGCTGTACGCTTCGCCTACCCTGGCAAACAACAAACGCAGAAAGTCATACGCTTCCGTGATCGTGCCTACGGTTGACCGCGGGTTCCTGTTGGTCGTTTTCTGTTCGATGGAAATTACCGGCGACAGGCCGGTGATCTTGTCGACATCCGGCCTCTCCATATCTCCGATAAACTGACGGGCATAGGCGGAAAAGCTTTCCATATATCTTCGCTGACCTTCATTATAAACGGTGTTAAACGCAAGCGAAGATTTGCCGCTGCCGCTGACGCCGGTGATCACCACCAGCTTATTCTTGGGAATGCGTATGTCTATATTTCTGAGATTGTGCTCCCTTGCGCCAAATACCTCGATGTATTCCTGCCCCTCGGCTTCAGGCTGCCGCGCCGTTAACGCCTCATCCGATCGATCCCCGCCGGCAGGTTTTTTTTTCGCTGCCCTTTCCTTTGATTTTGCCATAAATAAATTAACGAGCGCCGAATTTACGAATAAAGGCAGGTATAGCGGCATTGAACCGAAGATCGTTTCGGCGCTTGGCCAAGGCCTCCAATGGCCGAAATTGATCCAAGGCATTGCGCCAGAGACCATTTTGAAGGCGGAAACCCGGTTCCAGCCCGGCTCCTGGCGCATCCTGGCATAAGAAACCAGGAGGAACCGTTCCCATTCCGGACAAAATTTTTGAAATCTAAGGATACCGCTTTACATTTGCGGCAGTTCTTTAAATATCTCTTATCAAGAAAGGCTGAGGGAAATGGCCCTGCGAAGCCTTGACAACCTGTTCTGCTCACGCCGGAATAAGGTGCCAACTCCATCCCAATGGATTAATTGGGACAGATAAGTCAGATAAACGCCTTTATTATTCAACGGTTTCGCCTGAAACCGGGCAGATCGTAAAAGTACTTCTGGCTATCGGAAGATTTTTGGTTCCCTTGTTTATTGCAGAACATTATTGCCTGAGCTTCGCTGTTATATTCCTTCGTGTTTGTTAAGATATTTTTAAGGCTGGTCATATTTTTTTATTTAACCGATAGAAAATCACCGAGCTACCCGCTTGCAAGACGCATGGGTAGACGATTATTCGTCGCAAATTTTGGGAAATGATGAAAAAGTCTGCTAAATTCGTAGGAATTTACCGCTTCATGAACGCAACCACTTCCACATACGGACATTCTATTGCTGAATGCGCGATGTATTGCGTTATTTGCCGCAAGGCATAGATCATTCATATTCCCAGCAACCTACCTTAACGGTAAAATTTCTCCCCGAGAAACAAGTCAAAGAATTTTCACATTTAAAAAATGCCAATTATGAGTCTTCGTTTTGAAACGCTCCAGCAACATGCAGGTCAGCAGCCCGACCCCACCACTAAATCTCGCGCTGTTCCCATTTATCAAACTACTTCCTATGCATTCGATAATGCCGAACATGCCGCCAATCTCTTTGGCCTGAGGCAGTTTGGCAATATTTATACGCGTATCATGAACCCCACGTCCGACGTATTTGAACAGCGCATTGCCGCGCTGGAAGGCGGAGTGGCAGCCCTGGCAACTTCTTCGGGGCAGGCGGCCCAATTCCTGGCGCTGACCAATATTATCCAGTCGGGCGAAAACTTTGTTACTTCCTCCTTTTTATATGGAGGAACCTTTAACCAATTTAAGGTTTCCTTTAAAAGATTAGGCATCGACGCCCGTTTCGCCGACAGCGACAATCCCGAAAGCTTCGAAAAACACATTGATAAAAACACCAAGGCGATCTATCTCGAAACCATCGGCAACCCCCGGTTAAACATACCCGATTTTGAAAAGTTTGCGTCCCTGGCCAAAAAACATGATCTGCCGCTTATCGTAGACAATACTTTTGGCGCCGGCGGATATCTTTTCCGTCCGCTCGAACACGGAGCCAATATCGTAGTTCAGGCTGCCACCAAATGGATTGGCGGGCACGGCACTACCATTGGCGGCGTGATCGTCGACGGAGGCAACTACAATTGGGGCAACGGTAAATTTCCGCAGTTCACAGAACCTTCCGAAGGATATCACGGGTTGAAATTCTGGGATGTATTCGGAGAAGGCAACCCGTTAGGACTTCCCAATATCGCTTTCGTCATACGCGCCCGGGTGGAAGGGCTCCGCGATTTCGGACCCTGCCAGTCGCCTTTCAACTCCTTTTTATTATTACAGGGGTTGGAAACCTTATCGCTCCGCGTTCAACGGCATGCAGAAAACGCACTGGCGCTGGCTACATGGCTGGAAGCGCATCCTCATGTAGAGTTCGTGGAATATCCCGGATTAAAATCAAACAGATACTACGAGGTGGCGTCGAAGTACTTGCGCAACGGCTTCGGCGGCGTGCTCAATTTTGGCGTTAAAGGAGGAAAGGAAAATGCGTCTAAGTTTATCAACTCGCTCCAGATGACAAGCCATCTGGCCAATGTAGGGGATACCAAAACATTAGCTATACATCCTGCTTCTACTACGCATGAGCAGCTAACCGAAGCAGAACAACAATCAGCGGGCGTTGTGCCGAATGGCGTGCGGATCAGCGTGGGTATTGAGCACATTGAAGACATCAAAGCTGATTTTGAACAGGCGTTTCAGAAAGTGTTCGCTAAATAATCAATAGCATAAATGTTGCAGATCTTTAATTATAATCATCCCTTCACCCTCGAATCGGGGCATACGCTGCCAGGCTACCGCCTCTCCTATACCACGCTGGGCAAGCTGAATGAGAACAAGGACAATGTTGTCTGGATATTCCATGCGCTTACCGCCAACAGCAACGCAATGGAGTGGTGGCCGGGACTCGTGGGTGAAGGGAAATTATTTGATCCTTCCGCATATTTTATCATTTGCGTAAATATGCCCGGAAGCTGTTACGGAAGCATTGGCCCCCTGGAAAAAGATCCCCGCGCCGGGAAGCCCTATTACCACAATTTTCCTTTCTTTACCACGCGGGACATGATCCGCGCTTACCAGCCGCTGAAAACATCCCTTGGCATTAATAAAATACATATCGGCATCGGCGGCTCCATGGGAGGGCAGCAGCTCCTGGAATGGGCGGTTGCCGAACCTGAATTGTTCAGCTATATCTTTCCCATTGCCACGAATGCAAAACACTCGCCCTGGGGAATCGCCTTCAATGCCTCGCAGCGTTTCTGTATTGAAAACGATCCCAGTTGGAAAAATAGAAATGAATCTGCAGGCATAGAGGGTATGAAAATAGCGCGAGGCATCGCCTTGCTTTCTTATCGCAGTTATGAGACCTACCAGGCAAGCCAGGCCGAACAGGCTGACGACAAACGCACCGCTTTCAACAGCGAATCCTATCAACGCTACCAGGGCGAGAAACTGGCCAAAAGGTTTAACGCCTTCAGTTATTACGCCCTAAGCAAAAGCATGGATGCGCACAATATCGGAAGAGGAAGAGGCGGGGTCGAGAACGCATTGAAATCCATCAGCGCGCGGACCCTGGCCATTGGCATCACCACCGATGTGCTGTTTCCCGTATCAGAACAGGAGTTTATCGCGACGCATACGCCGGGGGGAAAATTCAATGCGATCACTTCTCCCTATGGACACGATGGATTTTTGCTTGAATATGAACAAATTGAAAACCTTATCGTTGAGTTTTTGGAAAAAGATTGTTTAACCCGGAAAAAAATGGAGACCACTCACTGATATCATGGATGCACATAAACAATTAACCCTTGGATTATTTGGTTTTGGCGTGGTGGGAGAAGGCTTATATAAGGCTCTCCGCCTAACCCCCTCTCTGAATGCGACCATTAAAAAGATCTGTATAAAAAATCCTTCGAAACAACGAAACGCCCCCGACGCGCTGTTCACCACGGAAAAGGACGAACTGCTCTACGATTCCGATATTAACGTGATCGTGGAAGTAATAGATGATTCGGAAGCGGCTTTCGAGATCGTGTCTATAGCCCTGAAAAACGGAAAGGCGGTAGTCAGCGCCAGCAAGAAAATGATCGCCGAACACCTGTCGGAGCTGCTGGAGCTTCAACAGACCACGGGAGAATCCTTCCTGTACGAAGCGGCCGCCTGCGCGTCCATACCGGTTATCCGGAACCTGGAAGAATATTACGACAACGACCTGTTGCATTCGATAAAGGCTATCGTCAACGGATCCACGAATTTCATCCTCACCAAAATGTTCGAAGAAAGCCTGGACTTTAAGCAGGCCTTAATATTGGCGCAGCAACTGGGTTTTGCCGAAAGCAATCCCAGCCTGGATGTGGAAGGCTTTGACGCGGTAAACAAATGGACCTTCCTGCTCACTCATGCCTATGGCATTATCGACAACCCGAACAATATTGTGTTTACGGGCATTCAGAATATTCAATCGAGCGACGCCGCAGTAGCCAAAGAGAAGCATTATCATATCAAGCTTGTCGCGCAGGCCCAGAAGCTAAGCAATGGCAAGGTCGCCGCCTTCGTGCTGCCGCAATTTATAAAACACGAAGATCACCTGGCTTTTGTAAGAAATGAATACAATGGCGTGGTAATAGAAAGCGGTTTTGCCGACAAACAATTCTTCTATGGCAAGGGAGCCGGCAGCTTTCCTACCGCTTCCGCCGTATTAAGCGATATTTCCGCGTTGCGTTACGGATACCATTATGAATATAAAAAATTATATCATCATAAGCCAAACGAGCTCACGCATGATTTTTATGTCAAAGCCTATGTGAGCTTCGACGATCTCAAATATGTTCCGCGCGAAAGTTTTGAATGGATAGAAGAATGGCATGCCGTGGAAGACCGCAAATACCTTATCGGCGTGATCCATTTTAATGAGCTGCTTACCAAAAGCTGGTGGAGGGAAAACAGGGTTTCGCTGATCCTGGCGCCGGAGCCGGTCATCGAAGACGTGGAGCTCAGGAAACTGAAAAAGAAAAGCCTGGAGCTTGCCGGCGTGATTTAAGTCTCGGAACGAACGCCCAACGAAATTGAAAGCCTCATAAGTTAACGCTTATGGGGCTTTTTTGCTGAGCAGGATCGTATTCCGCGATTGACCGTTTGGCCCATACGCTAAGGTCAACATGCCGCCATGCTATCTGTTGCTTATCTCCTGAGTAAGTATTCTTTTAGCTCTTCAAAAGCGCTACCCATCCGCAGGCTTACTTTTTCCTTATGCATAATGTCCCGGATGGCCGCAGGCATGTCCACCGGCCTGCCGGTCGCCGGCTCCACCACATCATAAAATTTGATCGGATGGGCGGTTTCCAGGAAAATTCCATGTGGCGCATCCTTTGTTTTTATCTTGCCTTCCCCCTGCGCGCCGGCATGTTCTTTTAAGTATCGTATCAGCGCAGCATAAGCCACCGCGCCGTGGGGATCGGGAAGATAATTAAATTTCGAGTATACCTCGCTGATGATTTCACGGGTTTCATTGTCGGAGATGCTGTAGCTGCTGACCAGGTCTTTCAGCGCGCCATATTCGCTGTCGAAAAGCTCCAGCATCCGCACAAAATTACTGGGATCGCCTACATCCATTGCATTCGACAAAGTAGGCTTTGCCGGCTGAGGCTGGTATTTTCCATTGCCGAAGTATTGGGTCACGACATCATTGGCATTACAGGCGGCGATAAAATGATCAACAGGCAGGCCCGAGCGGTACGCCAGCAGGCCGGCGCAGAGATTGCCGAAATTGCCGCTGGGCGTTGATACGACCAAGGGCGGCAGGGCGCCCGATAACGTCCTGTTTTCTTTTTGCCATTGTTTCCATGCAAAAAAATAATAGAACTGCTGGGGAAGCCAGCGCGCCACGTTGATAGAATTTGCAGAGGTAAGGAACAAGGCCTTGTTCAGCTCCTCATCCATAAACGCCTGTTTCACCATGCGCTGGCAATCGTCAAAAGAACCGTCGATCTCCAGGGCATGTATATTTTTTCCTAAGGTCGTCAACTGCTTTTCCTGGACGGAGCTTACCTTGCCCGAAGGGTAAAGAATGATCACTTCAATGCCTTCCACGCCGTAGAAACCATCCGCCACTGCGCCGCCCGTATCTCCCGAGGTGGCTACCAGCACCACCGCCTTGTTCTTTTTCTCCTTAAAAAAATATCCCAGGCAGCGGCTCATGAACCTGGCGCCAACATCCTTGAAAGCAAGGGTCGGGCCGTGAAACAATTCCAACGAAAAAATATTGTCGCTTACCCTTACCAGGGGAAACTCGAAATTTATCGTTTCCCCGACAATGCGCTCCAGCTCCTTTGCAGGGATCGCATCGCCAACATAGGGGGAGATCACCCGAAGCGCTATCGCTTCCTTGCTGTACTCCCCGATGGCGTCAAAAAAAGAAGGGGGCAGCGCGGGAATGGACCGGGGAAAATACAAGCCCTTATCTGAAGCTTGACCCCTGATCGAAGCCTCCTTAAAATCCACGTCCGGGGACTGCTTATTTAAACTATAATACTTCATTACTTGATCTTCTTGCTTTAGTCGTTGCGTTGCCGCTTCAACGGTTAACTATCCGCCTCGCTCACCTTAATACCCTTGTCGCAGATCTGCGTAACATAGGTCTTGAATTCAATTCCGAGCGCGGAATATATTTCCTTCATCACTTCCTCTACCTTCAAAGCCGTTCTTTTCTCAATGCTCAGCATAAATATGGATGGCCCGGATCCGGAGATGCCCCCGCCCAGCGCGCCTGCCGTCATACATCTTTTCTTCATGTCGCTGAAACCCGGAATAAGGATGCTTCTTACCGGCTCTACGATAACGTCTTCCAGCGAGCGGCCGATAAGCTCATAGTCCTTTTGCAGAAAACCGGCTACCAATCCCGCGATATTTCCCCATTGCCGGATCGCATCTTTAAGCAAGACCTGGTTGCGCAGGATCTGCCGGGCATCGGATGTTTTTACTTCTATCTGCGGATGCACAACAGTTACATACAGGGGAGGAAAGGAAAGCGCTACAATATCCAGCGGCAGAATGGAACGCACAAGCGTAACGCCTCCATACAGGCCCGGAGCAATATTGTCCGCATGTTTAACGCCCGAAGCCAGCTTCTCTCCCACCATAGCGTAGCGCACAAGGTCTTCTTTCGAAAAACGATTGCCCAACAAGGCATTGGCCCCCGCAACCGCGCCCGCGGCGCTCGCCGCGCTGGAACCTAATCCGCTGCCGGGTTTGATCAGCTTATTCACCGTAACATTAAAGCCGACCTCTTCCTTCATATCCTCCATAAGCGCAAGCAAGGCGGCCCCTGCCACGTTCTTTTCAGGAGCTAACGGCAACCCATAGCTGTCTTCATGCGTTATCGTGATCCCCCGGCGATCGGCCAGGCTCATGGTCATCCTGTCTGCCGGATCCGCCAGCGCCATGCCCAATACGTCGAACCCGCATACCAGGTTAGCCACTGATGCAGTCGCCAATATGTTTACTTTTTTCATCTATTCATCTTTTGGATCTTCCTGCCATTCGGGAGCAGGTTATTTACGATTTATCGCTGAAGATATATCTTTTTGTATTTACCTATGTCCTGGAAGCCCTGATGATATCCGCGAATACCCCGGAAGCCGTTACATCAGCGCCCGCGCCCGCGCCCTTGATCACCATGGGCTGTTCGGCATACCGGTCTGTATAGAACAACACCACGTTATCCTTTCCGTACAAATGATAAAAATCGTGTTCAGGGCCGATTTGCTGCAAGCCCACCGCCGCCTTTCCATTTTCATAGGTAGCCACGAACTTCAGCTTGGCCCCGGCGTCCTTCGCTTTCCGGAACAGTTTCTTAAAATGTTCTTCTTCCCTGGCCATTTCCGCGTAAAAATTTGCCACGTCTCCCGTCATGCAGGAAGCAGGCATAAAGGATTCATTAGCGATATCCTCCATCTCTATCTGCTCGCCCGCCTCGCGGGCCAGGATCATGATCTTGCGTATCACATCCTTGCCGCTAAGGTCCAGCCGCGGGTCGGGCTCTGTAAATCCTTCTTCCTGGGCCCGGCGGACCACTTCCGCAAAGCTCGTTTTACCATCGTAGTTATTAAACACAAAATTAAGCGTGCCGCTTAGCACCGCCTGTATCTTGTTGATCTTATCCCCGCTCCTTAACAGGTCGTTCAGAGCGCCGATCACGGGCAAACTCGCGCCGACATTTGTTTCAAACAGCAGCGAAACATTATGCTCCCTGGAAAGCCCCTTTATCTCCTGGTAATATTCATAAGCAGAAGAGCAGGCGATCTTATTGCAGGCCACGATGGAAATATTCCTGGACAGGAGCTTCGGATAACAGGCCGCCACTTCGGCATTGGCGGTAATATCCGCAAAAATGGAATTCCGGAAATTCTTTGACGACGCCTGCCGGATGAAGCGCTCCAGGTCCATCTCGTCGCCGTTTTTAAGGTCTTCTTTCCAGCTGTCCAGATCAATGCCTTTGTCGTTGAACAACATTTTCTTGCTGTCGGCCAGGGCAACCACTCTTACCTGCAGGCGAAGATGCTCCTGCAAATATTGTTTTTGGCGCTGCAACTGGTCGAGCAGCCGGCTGCCTACATTGCCTACGCCGACAATAAAAAGATTAAGCTGCTTGAAAACTGTTTCGAAAAATTCTTCATGCAGCACATTCACCGCTTTTTTTACATCCGTCATATAGATCACTGCGGAGATATTTCTTTCCGAGGACCCCTGGGCGATAGCCCTTACATTCACGCCATTCCTTCCGAGCGCGCCAAACATCTTACCGCTGATGCCGGGCCTGTTCTTCATGTTGTCTCCCACGAGGGCGATAACGGCCAGGGAGCTTTCCACTTTCAGCGGCTCCAGCTGCCCGGCGAAGATCTCCTGCGCAAAAGCCCTGTCCACCGACTCCTTGGCTACCGCGGCATCGGCCTGCAAAACCCCTACGCATATGGAATGTTCGGACGATCCCTGGGTGATCAGGATCACATTGATCTTATCGGCGGCAAGCGCTTCAAACAACCGTTTGGAAAAGCCCGGAATACCCACCATGCCGCCGCCTTCCAGGCTCAGCAGGGCGATATTGCCGATACTGGAGATACCCCGGATAGCCTCGCCGTCTTTGATCGCTTTGCCATCAATAAGGGTTCCCTCATGATCGGGAGCAAAGGTATTCTTGACCCAGACCGGTATACCCCTTTTCAATACAGGCTGAATGGTAGGAGGATAAATGACCTTGGCTCCGAAATGCGACAGCTCCATAGCCTCCTGGTAGGATATGTGCGGGATCACGCGGGCGGAGGACACCAGGCCCGGATCTGCCGTCATGATGCCCGATACATCGGTCCATATTTGCAGTTTGGACGCCTGCATAACCGATGCGATAATGGCGGCGGTATAATCGGAACCGCCCCTGCCCAGGGTGGTCGTAACCTTATCCGGACCGGCGGCAATAAAGCCGGGAACCACAAACAGGTTATGGGATGAATCCTTAAAATACGATTGGATCTGTTCGATGGTAACTTCCCTGTTCAACCGGGCGTTGCCGAAGCCGGCATCGGTGCGGATCAGTTCTCTCGCGTCTTTCCAGGCGTTGTCGATGCCGTCCGATTGCAACGCCGCAGAAATGATCTGGGAAGACAATAACTCCCCAAAACTCACCAGCCAGTCGCGGGTACGGGTCGACAGCTCCCGAAGCAGGAAGACGCCGTTACAAACATCTTCTATTTCATTACATTGTCTTTTTACGGCGCTTAACACGCTGCTCTGGCGCGCAACAGGGATCAGCTGCAACGCCACGTCGAGGTGCCGGCTTTCCATACCGGAAAGCTGCTCCCTATATGATTCATCGCCCTGCGCCGCAAGCTCAGCGCTGGCAATCAGCTTATCCGTTATGCCTCCCAGCGCAGAAACCACTACGACTGTTTTTTCATTTTTCGCCGCTTCTTTTACTATTGCAATTACCTTACGTATATTCTCTGCATTGGCAACGGAGGACCCGCCAAACTTTAAGACCTGCATATATATTGAATTGATTGTAATGAATGTTTACCTGTTCGATAATGTAGCCCAAGCCCACTGGATAGTATGTGATAGTACAACCCTTAACGGGTTGTTGTAGCGATCTGGATAGTGGTTGCAGCGCCATTAGCTGAGGAAGCTATGGGAGAAGAAATGGTGATATTACTGACCGGGTATTTCATTTTAGCGCCGCTAAGGTAGGTAAAAGAGCTTAAAAAAAGGCATTGTCAGGAAAATGAATTATTTTCAACCTCCATTTTGCTTGCCCTAAGGATTTTTTTCAACACTTTAAATAATATCAGCGCTGATGGATCACCAGTCTAGCTCGGGTTTGCAGCAATTTAAGAACTCTGTAGGCATTAAGTTTCAGTTGTACAACAGCTTGTTTACCTCGCTGCCTTTTCACCGGATCGAAAAGACAGGGATATTGCTCTCCCTGTTGCTGAATAACTGCGAGGAGGGTTTCCGAAAAAAACAAAGCCCCGAGCAAATCATCGAGGAATTTTTCCAAAAACATACCTCTTACACAGTGGAAGCGGATAAGCTGGACCTGCTATTCCGGTTTATCCAGTTCGTGGAAAGGCAGGTGGTGCTGTTCGACGCCCTGGAAGATGCGGCATTCTGTGAAGTGAACGATATGAATGGGGTGGGAACCCTCAAACAGCTTGAACGGGAGGTCGTTCAGCAATCCAAGCAGGATGAGCTGTACGATAAGCTGAAAGAATTTGGCGTTCGGCTGGTGCTTACCGCGCATCCCACGCAGTTTTACCCCGGCTCGGTGCTGGGCATCATCCATGATCTTGCGGAAGCGCTGAAAGACAATAATGCCGCTAAGATCAATACTTATCTTCAACAATTGGGCAAGACGCCTTTTTTCAATAAGGAAAAACCCACGCCTTATGATGAAGCGATAAGCCTTTGCTGGTACCTGGAGAACGTTTTTTACCCGGCAGCCGGAAGGATCCTTTCTTTCATAAAAAGCCAGTTTCCCCATGTAAAAACAGAGGAAAATCCCATTATCAATATGGGTTTCTGGCCCGGAGGCGACCGGGACGGCAACCCGAACGTATCGGTGAACACCACGCTTAAAGTAGCCGACGCGCTGCGCGGCGGCATCATAGAATGTTATTATGGCGATATCAGGAAGCTTAAAAGAAGGCTTACTTTCAAAGGCGTCGACGCCATTCTTAACGACCTGGAGAAACAGCTCTATAACAATATATTCATCCCGGGGCAAAAGACCGATATCACCAAGCAGGGGATACTCGACTCCCTGCTCAGGATCAGGGAGATCCTGATCTATCAGCACAATGGCTTATTCCAACACCTGGTAGACAACCTGATCAGCAAGGTCCATGTATTCGGCCTGCACTTTGCTTCGCTCGACATCAGGCAGGACAGCTCTATTCACCGGCTCGCCATAGAAGCCATAGCCGCCAAAAATACCGTGCTGCCCGGCAACTACGGCTCCCTGTCCGACAAAGAGAAGATCAACCTGCTGGTCAATGCCGAGGCAAACCTGTCGGAGGACGACTATGAAAACCCGTTGATCAGGGACACGATCCAAAGCATCAAGACCATAAAACAAATACAGCAGTACAATGGCGTGGAAGGCTGCAATCGCTATATCATCAGCCATAGCAACAGCGCGCTCGATGTGCTGCAGGTATACGGGCTGTTCCTGTTATGCGGATGGAAGAAAGAAGAGGTCAGAATTGATATCGTGCCCCTGTTTGAAACAGTGGAAGACCTCAGGATGGCCGGCGCCGTTATGCAGGAGCTGTATTCCAACAAAGAATACATGCGCCACCTGAAATCCCGCAAATCCCGGCAGACCATTATGCTGGGGTTCTCAGACGGCACCAAGGACGGCGGCTATTTCATGGCCAANNTTCTTCGATGGCCGCGGCGGCCCCCCCTCCAGGGGCGGCGGAAAAACGCATAAATTCTATGCGTCGATGGGAAAAAATATTTCCAACGAGGAGATACAGCTGACCATACAGGGGCAAACCGTCAGTTCCAACTTTGGCACCATCGATTCGGCGCAATACAATATCGAGCAGTTGATCCATGCAGGGATCTACAATACCTTGTTTTCGAACCGCTCCGAAACGCTTAAAAAAGATGAAGAAGCGATATTACAGGAACTGGCCGACGAAAGTTTCAAAGCTTATATTCTTTTAAAGGAACATCCTGATTTTGTAGACTACCTGTCGCATGTGAGCCCGTTGAAATTTTATGGGGAAACGAATATCGGCAGCCGCCCGTCCAAGCGGGGCGTCTCGTCAAAATTTTCGTTAGATGACCTGCGGGCCATCCCTTATGTGGGCGCCTGGAGCCAGCTCAAACAAAACGTAACCGGCTATTACGGGGTAGGCTCCGCGCTGCGTCAAATAGAAAAAAATGGCAAATGGGCCGCGGTTAAACAGATCTACGAACGGTCGCTGTTCTTCAAGACCATGATGGACAACTGCGAAATGGTAATGAAAAAATGTTTTTTCCCGCTAACCGAATACCTGTCGAACCACCCGCGTTACGGACAATTGTTTAATATGATCTACGAGGAGTACGAGCTAACGCAGCGGTACCTGTTCCTGCTTTCGGGCAAAAACGAGCTGATGGCCGACTATCCCGTGGAACAGCAATCCATCCAGATGCGGGAAAAGATCGTATTGCCGATCACTACCATCCAGCAATATGCGCTGTCGCGGATACGCGCACTGGAGGAACAAGGTATATCTTCGGAACATAAGGAGACCTACGAAAAGCTGGTGATCCGCAGTTCTTTCGGCATCATCAATGCCGGAAGGAACTCTGTGTAAAGATTTCAATCCTGCGAAGCTTCCATGCAAAGCATTGGAGAATGAGGCTCGGGGAAAACCTGATCGGCTCCAAAAACACTATGCCAGAAAAAGCCGTTGCCGGAAATAACTCCGTCAACGGCTCAATTTTCGAACGGCCGCCTGTCAGGTATTATTCGGGCCTGAGTAAAGGGCCTTCTTTCAGCCGCCAACCGCGGCTTTAAGCGTCGCATCCATTTTTTGGGGTTCCCTCGCAGCCTTAAGGATTGCGTCCACCTCTTTGGGTTCTCTGATAGATGTAAGCGCAGCATTGACTTCTTTGACCTCCGCATGCTGGCCGGCAGACACGGTCGTTACCAGCAGGGTTCCCTGCAGGTATTTTTCGTGGTGCTGGGTGAAATCGAGCCCCAGTTCCTCTTCTTCCGAACTCACGCGGATAGGCAATATAAAATTGATGAACTTAAAGATCAGCCAGGAAACCGAAAAAGCATAAGCGGACACGATCAGCATAGCTTTCAGCTGCGTAAAGAAAAAGCCGGGATTGCCATAAAACCAACCCTGGGGGCCCTCGCTTATCCCGTGTATGACAGGGGATGCAAAAACGCCTGTCAACAGCATACCCGCCATGCCGCCAACGCCATGACAGGGAAAAACGTCCAGGGTATCGTCGAGACTCGATCTCTGCTTGATGCTAACGGCGATATTGGAGATCAAGGCGCCCGCCAGACCGATCATGATGCTTTGCGGAACGCCCACAAAGCCAGCGGCGGGCGTAATGGCCACAAGCCCTATGACCGCGCCCATACAAAACCCCAGCACCGATGGTTTTTTACCTTTGATCACATCAAAGAACATCCATGCCAGGCCGCCTGCCGCCGCTGCGGCATTGGTCGTGCCAAAGGCGCTCACTGCCAGCGGCGAAGCGCTCAGAGCAGAACCTGCATTAAAGCCAAACCATCCAAACCAGAGCAGGCCCGTGCCGATCAGCACATAGGGCACGTTGGCGGGAGAGATCTCCTGTTTTTCTATATGTGATTTTCTCCTTTTCAACACCAGGGCGCCAGCCAGGGCCGCGCATCCCGCGGAAATATGCACCACCGTGCCGCCTGCAAAATCCCATACGCCCATTTGCGCAAGAAATCCTTCTGGATGCCACGACCAATGCGCCAGCGGAGCATATACCAGAAGACTGAACAATACTATAAATAAAATATACGCAGTAAAACGGATCCGTTCAGCCACGGCGCCCACGACAAGACCGGGGGTAATAACGGCAAACATCATCTGAAAAACCGAGAATAACATCAGGGGTATGGTAGGCGCGCCTACCCAGGGCGCGCCAGATTTAACGCCGTTGTAAAACAGGAAGGTTCCGGGGTTGCCGATAAAGCCGCCAACGGATTCTCCGAAACTCAGACTAAAGCCGACCGTAACCCATAACACGCCAACTACTCCTGCCGCTACCACGCTTTTAATCATGGTGGAAAGCACATTTTTGCGGTGCACCATTCCGCCATAAAACAATGCCAAACCGGGAGTCATTAAGAATACCAGGGCGGAAGAGATCAACACCCAGGCAATATCAGAGGTATTATAGGGCGTTTCACCAGGACTGGGAACATAATCTGCCTCGGGGGTGGCAAACATAGCGGCAATAGCTACCAATATCAACGCCGTAAATGGCGCTATTTGTTTGAACGACAACTTTCTCNNTAAAAATAACATATTATCATTCAAAAATACAGATATAAAACACATTTAATTTATAAATATGTATTTGTTTTAGCGAATATTTTAGAATATTCATTATAAAATATCGCTATTAGATATATAAAATCAAACTATATTGCAATAAAAATGAATATTATTAGATAATATTCAAACATTTTATTTATTCACATTTTTGTTGAAGATCGCTATCTCTTTTCATTATTGCGCTTAAAACCGATGGGTTCCCTGGGCGGGTTTGGAGGATTCAATAATTGCTTTAATGCAGTAAAAATCATTTGTATATCCTGGTCATGTAGCGTGACTTTTTGCTCTAACTGCTCCAATTTTAATAGTATATCCTTATGAGTTGATAACATCTCGCGCATTTTTACGAAAATCTCTATTAATCGTAAACTTACGCTGATCGCCGTTTCACTTTTTAATNNCAGGTAAAAAGAAATATATCCCGGTTCCCGGAACACTTTATGTTCCAATTAACCGAGGAGGAAGTAGAAATGATGGTATCGCATTTTGCGATACCATCATTTCTGCCTCCTCCTCGGTTAATTGAAACATAAAATGTTCCGGGAACCGGGATATATTTCTTTTTACCTGTTCTCTTAATCGTATAGACTGCACGCCGTAAAGCTCAGCCAGATCCCTGTCCAGCATTACTTTCTGATTACGGATATAATATATTTTACTCACGATCGCTTCTTCTGCAACTGCTATCGGACGATGTGACTTAGACATATATAATAGTTGTAAAAGTTCGCGACGCATCTATCGGAGGTCGTATTTTGCAGCTTCTTCTTTTAAAAGGTCGGCAAATACAATAGTTGTTATTCCATTTAATTAACTCGATGTTCCATTTTGGAAGATCAAGTTTCTACACCCATCCTGTAAGCTGGAACATAAAATGTTCCGGGAAGCGCTTTTGGTTTCGTTTAACCGCTTTAATGATTTTTATTGCAAAGGATGATATTTATTCACAACCATCTACAGGGTTTTCACCTCATTCTGTCGGTATTTTTTCGTCGGTCAAGAAGGCTGTAAAGCGTACGTTACGACTACCCAGAATAAAAAAGGCGCCTCAAGTTTTTGAAGCGCCTTTTTTTAACTAATTACAACATCTATCAGATCGCGATAAGATTGGCGTCGCGGGTTTCGAGCATGGAATATCCCATCAGGAACTCGTCTACCCTACGGGCGCATTCTCTTCCCTCGCTGATCGCCCACACGACCAATGATTGCCCGCGTCGCATATCGCCCGCTACAAATATCTTCTGGATATTGGTTTGATAGGATTTTTCAGAAGCCCGCACATTTCCTCTTTCATCCAGTTCAACGGCGAGATCGCTGATCAACCCCTGGTGTTGGGGATGCACGAAGCCCATCGCCAGCAATGCCAGTTCGCAGGGCAGTTCCCGCTCGCTGCCGGCGATCTCCGCAAACTGGGCAGGCTTTCCATTCTCCAGGATCTTCCATTCCAGGTCTACTATTTTAAGTCCTTTCAGGTTGCC
>DEHV01000007.1:0-4726 GCA_002352105.1 Chitinophagaceae bacterium UBA2791
TCGTTTTTACGGCCTTTCTCGCCAAAATAGATATCGCCGGTAAGTTCTCTAAAGAACAGGATATCGGCTCCTTTCAGGATCTCGGGTTTAATGCTGGAGGCGCCCAACAATTCATCAAAAAGCTTGATGGGGCGCAGGTTGGCGTATAGGCCCAGTTCCTTGCGCATTTTCAGCAGGCCCTGTTCCGGTCTGACCTTAGCGGAAGGATCGTTATCGTATTTGGGATGGCCGACGGCGCCAAATAATATGGCGTCGGATTTCTTCATTTTGTTCAGCGTTTCCGCGGGAAGCGGATCGCCGGTCGCCTCAATGGCCGCGTGTCCTACAAGGGCTTCGTCGAAACTGAATGTATGTCCGAATACAGAAGCGATCTTTTCCAGTACGCGTTTTCCTTCCGTGGTAACTTCCTGTCCGATGCCATCGCCGGGAACAATTAAAATGTGTTTGGTAGCCATGCTGTTTTGTTTATGAAAATTTTTGAATCATCTGCTGAAGCTTAAATAATGTTCAGCATTTTTTGAGTGGCTTTGATAGCCGATACGGTTTGGTCGCTGTCCAGCCCCCTCGTTTTAAATTCTTTATTCTGGTATTTCCAGGTGATAATGGTTTCGCATAGGGCGTCGCTTTTGCCGCCGGGAGGGATCCGCACCGCGTAGTCGGTTAATGACGGCAATTCTATTTTTTGAAGCTTGTACACTTTTTTCAACGCGTTCATAAAAGCGTCATACTGGCCGTCGCCCTGCGCCTGTTCTTCAAACAGTTCCCCATTCAGGCACACTTTTATGGTGACTGAGGGATTGAGGTTTTTCGCATGCGTCAACAGGTAGTTTTCAATCCGTACCTTATCTTCGATCGCGCTGCTATCCAGCACATCGGAAATAATATACGGTAGGTCGGCCTGGGTAACCGTTTCTTTCCGGTCGCCCAGTTCTATGATGCGCTGCGTTACTTTTTTCAGGTCTTCGTCCGATAGCTGGATGCCCAGTTGCTGAAGGTTGTTTTCGATATTGGCTTTGCCGCTGGTCTTGCCAAGGGCGTACTTGCGCTGGCGCCCGAAACGCTCGGGCATCAGCTCGCTGAAGTACAGCTTGTTCTTTTTATCGCCGTCGGCATGGATGCCGGCCGTTTGCGTAAATACGTTCTCGCCTACGATCGGTTTATTGGCGGGGATCCGGAATCCCGAAAAATTTTCCACGAGTTTGCTGACGGTATACAATGATTTCTCCGATACCCCGGTTTTAACCTGGGGCATAAAATCATTCAGCGCGGCGATGGCGCTGGCCAGCGGGGCGTTCCCGGCTCTTTCGCCCATGCCGTTAATGGTCAGGTGTAAGCCATGGGCGCCCGCTCTGACGCCTTCCAGCACGTTAGCGGTGCCGAGATCGTAGTCGTTATGCGCGTGGAAGTCGATATGCGCTTTGGGATAACGTTCGACAATATCCGAAATGTATGTAAAGACCTCCTGGGGCGTCAGGATGCCGAGGGTGTCGGGGAGCATGATCCGCCTGATGGGCTGGGTCTGGAGGAAATCAAGGTATTGAAATACATAATCTCTTGACTGCCGCATGCCATTGCTCCAGTCCTCCAGGTATACATTGGCTTCCAGGCCTTTCTTTTTTGCGAGCGCCAACACCCTGGCAACATCGGCAAAATGTTCTTCGGGTTTTTTCTTTAGCTGATGGGTCAGGTGATTTAAAGATCCTTTGGTAAGCAGGTTCATCACCCGGGCTCCGGCCTGTTCCATCCATTTTACGGAAACATCGCCGTCTACAAAGGTCAGCACCTCTACCTTATTCAGCAGGCTGTTGGCCTCGGCCCATTCGGCAATCTTTTTAACCGCGTCAAATTCCCCTTCAGAAACGCGCGCGGAGGCAATTTCAATACGATCCACTTTTACTTCTGTCAATAACAACTGCGCGATGGTCAGCTTTTCCGAAGAAGAGAAAGACACTCCGCTGGTCTGTTCGCCATCGCGGAGCGTGGTATCCATTATTTCGATGCTGCGTAGTTTACTCTGGGGCGTATTGTTCATTTACTGTACACAATTAATATAAGCGCTGGGAGGCAAATGACTGGATATCTGATTTCATAGCCTGGAGATAATCAATATCGTCATAGCCGTTCATCATGTTATCCTTTTTGTAATCATTGATCTCAAAGGATTCCTTCTCGCCGGTGGCGAGTATGACAATGGTTTGTTGGGGAAGGTTTATTTCCAGCTGCGTCTCAGGGTCTGCTTCAATGGCGCTGAATATCTTGTCAAGGAATTCCGGCGAAACCTGTACGGGCAAGATGCCGATATTCAAAGAGTTGTTTTTGAATATATCTGCAAAAAAGCTAGATACCACGCAACGAAAACCATAGTCGTATATGGCCCATGCGGCGTGTTCGCGGCTGCTGCCGCTTCCAAAATTCTTCCCCGCTACCAGTATCTTTCCCGAGTAGATAGGATTGTTTAAAATAAAATCATTTTTCGGGGTGTTATCGGCGTTATATCTCCAGTCGCGGAACAGGTTATCGCCAAATCCCTTGCGTTCAGTGGCTTTTAAGAAGCGAGCGGGAATGATCTGGTCTGTATCCACATTTTCAATGGGCATAGGCACAGCCGAGCTGGTCAACACGGTAAATTTATCGTAAGCCATTTTTGGGTTCTTTAAAATTATAAAAGGTTTCTGGGATCGGTCACTACGCCGGTTACGGCCGCTGCCGCAGCTACCAGCGGGCTGGCCAGCATGGTCCGCGCTCCGGGACCCTGGCGGCCTTCGAAGTTCCGGTTGCTGGTGCTCACGGCGTATTTGCCGGCGGGTATCTTATCGTCGTTCATCGCGAGGCAGGCGCTGCAGCCGGGTTGGCGCAGTTGAAATCCGGCTTCGGTGAGAATATCCAGGATCCCTTCTTCCCTGATCTGCTGCTCAACAGTATGCGAGCCCGGGACGATCCAGGCGGTAACATGATCGGCTTTTTTCCGGCCCTTCACGATAGAAGCGAAGGCGCGGAAATCTTCAATACGCCCGTTGGTGCAACTGCCAATGAAAACATAATCCACTTTTTTGCCAAGCATGGGTTCGCTCTCGTGAAAACCCATATAGTTCAGCGATTTTTCATAGCTGGACTTTGCGCTTCCTGTTTCATTAGAAACGGGGATGCTGTTGGAAATGCCGATACCCATGCCCGGGTTGGTGCCGAAAGTGATCATGGGCTCTATATCTGCCGCGTCAAAATGATATTCTTTATCGAACTGCGCGTCGGGGTCGGTCTTTAATGTTTTCCAGTAAGCCAGGGACTTGTCCCAGGCCTCTCCCTTAGGCGCTTTTTCCTTTCCTTTAATATAGGAGAAGGTGATTTCGTCCGGCGCGATCATTCCTCCGCGCGCGCCCATTTCAATACTCATATTGCATACTGTCATGCGACCTTCCATGCTCATTTGCTCAAATACGCTTCCGGCGTACTCCACAAAATATCCGGTAGCGCCGGCGGCTGTCAGCTTGGAAATAATATACAGGATCACATCTTTGGGCAGCACCCCTTTCTGTAGCTGGCCATTGACATTAATGCGCATTTTTTTTGCTTTGGGCTGCATGATGCACTGGGATGACAGCGCCATTTCCACTTCCGAGGTGCCGATGCCAAAGGCAATAGCGCCGAAAGCGCCATGAGTAGAAGTATGCGAATCGCCGCAGACGATGGTCATTCCCGGCAGGGTAATGCCGTTTTCAGGCCCTATCACATGGACGATACCATTTTTAGGGTTGCCCAATCCCCAATGCGAAATGCCGTATTTGGCTGAATTGTTTTTCAGGGCGTCCAGNNGCAAATGTTCTTTCCGGATATAGTACAGATAGTCCCCGGGTCTTTAGCCCGAGAAAGGCTACCGGGCTGGTTACTTCATGAATGAAATGACGATCAATAAATAACACATCAGGTCCGTTTTTAATATGACGGACTACATGCGAATCCCATACTTTATCAAATAGGGTCCTCGGTGAGTTGCTCATTTTGTTATAGATTAAAATAGAATGGCAAATTTCTTAAAAAATGAGCAGATATTAGGTTTTTAACCAGACTATTATTTATGTTAATCTGTTAAATGGTGAAAACCTTTAGGATATATAGGCAATTTTTCCCGGGGCGTTTGTTTTGGGGAGGAATAGGTTTAGCCCGTTTGTCAGGAATCGGGCATTTTCGCGGCGCTGATTTATATCAGTGAAATCCCCAAAAAGACGGTTTTTTGAGCCCTCACTCGGGAAGAAGGGTTTTCGGCGATAGGGTTCGGCGCAACCGTATCTAATCATACCACGATTTATCATATTTCAATATTGTTCGGCGGGTATTGTTGATCCCTGGGGGAAAGTATCAACAATGACCTTGGCGAGTCAAATGGTAGAGCTGCGACTGAGGCTCATTTGCAACTTGAGTATGCTTCGGGTTAGTGATAAAAACACAGAAGGTTACATAGCGGCTTGGTTTTAGCCTTGATGCTTATGGAGCCGCAGATGAAAATTCAAAATGAGTCGCCGCTAGTATTACAATTTTTTTGCTGAGCGGTTGGCAACCATTACTTTTGCGCCGGAGAGATGGCAGAGCGGTCGAATGCGGCGGTCTTGAAAACCGTTGAGGTGAAAGCCTCCGGGGGTTCGAATCCCTCTCTCTCCGCAAACCAACAAATGACCTGCGCAAGCAGGCATTTTTGTTTGGAGCAGATCGGCCGAGCTTGCTCGGTCCGGCT
>DEHV01000007.1:4747-49502 GCA_002352105.1 Chitinophagaceae bacterium UBA2791
AGGGATCGCCGCAGGCAATCCCGCCCGCCGCAGGCGCAAGGAATCACTGAAAGTAATCCCTCTCTCCCGCCAAACAAAGCCAAATGGCGCCATTGTCTGTCAATGGCGTCATTTTTATTGGCTTCTTTTTTTTCTCTTAACCCGTACATTAAGCAGTATTATATAATCTTGAAGGATTATTAATCCGACAAGTAACTCTAAAAACGCTTCATTTAGTGTTTATTCCATGTGATATTTCAATATATTTACTCATAGTGACACCAAATATTTTAGATGTAGACAATGCTTATAAACCAATCCCTAATAGCAGATATAAAAGCCATTATAGCCCAATCGAAAGACGAGGCTATACGTGCCGTTGACCATCAGCGAACGTTGATGTATTGGGATATTGGCAAACGTATTTTTGAAGAAGAACAAGAGGGGAAAGACCGAGCCGATTATGGCAAATACCTCACAGAATACATTGCCAATGAATTAGAGCCTGAATATGGTAGTTGATTTTCAAAAAGGCAAGTAGAGCTGTTCCGACAGTTTTACCGCACTTTCCCAATTACGAATACACTGTATTCACAATTGAGTTGGAGCCAATATAAATTACTTATAAGGATTGATAATCAGGATAAAAGAGATTTTTACATTGCTGAAACAGTAAAAAATAATTGGACAGTACGCCAGTTGGAAAGGCAGATTTATAGCAGTTTGTACGAACGCCTATTATTGAGCAACGATAAAGAAAGTGTTTTAGCTGTCGCCAAAAATAAAAAACAGCCATCTGATGGCAAAGAAATCATCAAAGACCCGATGTTTTTGGAGTTTTTGGGGTTGAAGCGAGAAGCATCCTATTACGAAAGAGATTTAGAAAATGCCATTATCACGCATTTACAGGAATTTTTATTGGAGTTGGGTAATGGGTTTTCTTTTGTGGCAAGGCAAAAAAGAATACATCTTGACGGTGACGAATTTCAACCTTATCATATTCGACTATTTCACTCTTTATTCAAAGGTCGAGATGATGTCTTTGCTATTCATTGGGAGAAATCCGGAAAATCCGGTTATGTGCCCGCATATCAATACGACCTGTACCACTACCGCATACATAAAATGAATGGCGGAGTTTTTCAGAACTATCCACACAAAACATATCTGCCACTCACTGAAACAGAAATCCAAAAACACCTGAACGGAGTTCAACAAATTGGAATTTATCCCTTGTTGCAGAACAATACGTCTTGGTTTTTAGTAGCGGACTTTGACAAACAAAACTGGAAAGAAGAAGGTCTAACTTTTCTGAATGCCTGCAAAGAGAAAAATATTCCTGCCTATTTGGAGCGTTCACGTTCGGGCAGTGGCGGATACGTGACATCAAAAATGAACTTTGCAATGGAAAACGAATTGCCATTATCACGGAACGGAAAGAGCACATTGATGCGCTTTACCTTTTTCTGAAACAGTTCCATGAAGTCGTTGCGCTGAGTGGAGACGATTCCGAAGCCAGCAGAAAATCAAAATGGCAGACCTCACAGCAAGGCAATTTTCAGGTATTGATAACCACCGGACAATACTTCAATGCCAGGAGCCTGGTGATTGCGTTGGTGGAGGAGCCAGGGATGAAAGTTGCCACCTTATGTACAATGAGGGTAAGTCTCCACTCGGCTGGTTTAAAAGCTCTTTTCAGTTTTTGATAATTTTCAACCGTCCGTTCTACCCATATATCCATATCGCCGGTAGTTCTTGAATAGCCATGCAGAATAACCGGAAATCCTCCTACAAGAACATATCTTACATTGTTGTCATTAAGAGCAGCTAGAGAATCCCTAAAGTCGTCATTGAGAATATTACTCATTATTATCTTGCTACTGCTTTAAATTTTGTTCTATCCAATTTTGGGGGCTTGTTTTCAGAATAGTTAAATGCAATGCTATTAAGATAGGCAGCAATTTTAAGCCTTTCCTGCCAGCTCAGACTTCTATAATAGTTGGAGTGGTTTGCCGCCTCTTCGGCTGTTTGAGCTTTAAAAGCAAAGCGGTTTAAACGAAATGTGGACATAGTCAAATGTACAAATTTCTCCTTATGTCATTATTCCCTCTTCCCCTTATAAACTTGGTCTAACGATTTGTATAACAACCAGAAAGAGGTTTCTAGCAAAAATTTCTATCGAAAAATAATAATATTTTGATTATCAATTTATTATATTATTTAGAAATGCCAAAAATGAAATTAGGTGTTCGAATGTGACCCCTTCCAGCCTGCAAACCAATAGCTCAATACTGAAAACATCCCTGAACAACTCCTTACTAAAAAGGGAAGGGCACCTATCTCTTACAGAGCTAAGCGCCCTTCCCACAAAGTTATTCTGATGTGCCGCCGTATACGGAACCGTAAGTACGGTGGCTGGAGGGGACAGGGTAGCGAATTAAGCCCCCCATTTCAGGGATCGCCGCAGGCAATCCCTTGGATACTTTAGCGGCAGTCTTATCTTATATCCCAACCGCATTGTATCCCGAGGTAGAGTAGATTCGCCACAGCTTTTATAGCGATGAAGCAGCCGTATGACGCAATCTTTAGTTTCTAGGCTAAGGAATATTCGCCGGATTCATATTATTTTAGTGTTACCGGTTAAAATATATATTAGTTTTCTTTAGGTTTACATTCAAAAGGTTTTATTACATTTTGTCATCAACATTTGTATATGATGAGTCTTCCATTGCAGAACGTTTTCGTAATGGAGACGAGGGGGCATTCAGACAATTGTTTGATGCTAATATCAGGCCTTTGGTTTTTTTTGCTCAGAAGTTGATTGGGAGCAAGGAAGAAGCTGAGGATGTAGTTAGTACCGCATTTTATAAACTATGGTTGGGGCGTTCGGATTTTTCCTCTGCAATAGCTATACGATCCTTTTTATACACTATTGTCCGCAACCATTGTTTAAATGAGCTGAAACATCGTAACGTGGCGGATAAAGCCAGACGGGAGATCCTCAGTTCGGGTCAGGACGAGTCTGACAGCATTGAGTTTCACATACTTCAGGCAGAATTGTTACAAACGATCTATGTAGAGATGCAACGGCTGCCGGAAAAGTACCGTAATATATTGGAGTGGGCGTTTCAGGCAGGAATGTCTACCAAAGAGATAGCTGGCAAATTGCAGCAAACCGAATCCCATGTTCGCGTTCAGAAAGCCCGGGCCCTCGTTTTATTGAGGCAATCTTTAAAAAACAAGCATATTTTATCGTCTGCTTTTGTTCTGTGCTTGTTATTCGATAACTGAATATAAAAAATCTCAACTTTTTAATGATTATTATCTCGCTGGTGTAGCGAATCTGCATCTATGTTGTTTTATATATATGGCAGATGATGTGCATATTAATTACGAATTGGTTTCAGCCTTATATAAGCGTTGGTCTGATCAGCCGCTGAGCGCGCGGGAAGCCGATCTGATTGAGCAATGGTTATCCGCTTCTCCTGATAATGAAAGATTATTGGAAGAAATAGCGGACGCTGACGTGTTCAGGCAGAATATGATGCAGTTCAAATCTATTGAGCCTGAAGTAATTTGGGATAAGGTAATGAAACTTCGTAAGAGCGTATCCGGAGAAATTAAGCCCGCGCGCAAGTTCCGTTATCTCAGGACTGCCTGGTTGAGATATGCAGCTGCAGCGGTGGTCGCTTTTGCTGTATCAGTTTATTTCTGGATGTCGGTAGATAAAAATGAGATGAATGCAAGACGCGACAATACTATCCCTGTTGCGGCTGAAGTGGTTCCAGGTTCGGATAAGGCGATTCTTACGTTGGGTTCAGGGAAAAAAATTGAACTCGACCCCTCTTCTCAGCAAACGATTACGGATGGCGACCTGTTGATCCGGAACGACCGCGGCATGCTTACATATGAAAAAACTGATGTTGTTTCCTATAATACAATTGCAACCCCGAGAGGCGGGCAATATCGTTTAGTGTTGCCGGACGGAACCCTGGTTTGGCTTAATGCCGCTTCAAGCATCACTTATCCCACTGTTTTTTCGGGTGGTCAAAGAGAGATAGCAATGACCGGCGAAGGTTATTTTGAGGTTGCAAAAGATCTGAAAAAGCCGTTCAGGGTTAATATTCGCTCGGAGCTTAGCGTAGAAGTGCTTGGAACACATTTTAACATCAATTCCTATACCGACGAATCCAACATTCGAACCTCATTGCTTGAAGGATCAGTTAAAGTGGTCTATAATGGAAACTCCAAAGTTCTTGCTCGTGGTCAGCAGGCGCTGATTGATAGGGCTGCCGACTCAATTAACAGTATTAAAGTGGTCAGTAATATTGATTTGGACGCAGTAGTCGCCTGGAAGAACGGATATTTTTCATTCAGAAATGCAGACATGTATACGATAATGCGTCAGATATCCAGATGGTACGACGTGGAAGTTGTATACGAGGGCGAAGCGACGGATCGCAGATTCAGGGGTAAAATATCCCGCCGTGCGCGATTGCCGGAAGTGTTGGAAATACTGGAAGAGAGCAAAGTGCACTTTCGAATGGATGGAAGAAAAATTATTGTACAGCCAGATAAGTTTTAAGAGGTAAGATATTAAAACATATATGGGTAGCTCAAAAAAAACCGCCCTGAATAGCAGTCAGAGCGGCGGGATCTTGGGTTCCCCAATGAGAACAATTATTTCGGAAACTGCTTTATTGTTTAACCCAAAACTAGTACAAAAGTATGCGATCTCCTCTATTTATCCAAAGACGATTTAGCCGTCGGATACTATTCAAAATACTCCTTTACATGAAACTCTCTGCTGTGTTCATACTGGCTCTGACTCTACAGCTTAGCGCCGCGGCATTTTCACAGAAACTGGCGCTTACCGAAAGGAATGCGCCATTGGAGAAAGTGATTCTTGCTATTGAGAAGCAAACCGGATACTATTTTTTCTTTGATGAGTCGTGGTTGCGAGAGTCGGATAAAGTGACTATAGACGTCAAAAATGAGACGCTTAAGAATGTGTTGGATCTTTGTTTCAAGAACAGCGCGCTCACCTATTCGATTGTCGACAGCACGATCGTTTTGAAGCCAAAGGACCGATCTTCGTCTGAAGAAGGCTCTCCAAATACGCCTGTTCCTGTATTTATTGAAGTTCGGGGGTTAGTTACAGACGAAAACTCCAAGGCATTACAGGGAGTTTCTGTCGCTATCAAAGGCGCTAACATAGGGGCAATGACGGATGTTAATGGCAGGTTTGTGCTGCAGGTTCCGGACAATGGCGGCGTACTAGTGATTTCATATATCGGGTATAAGACCATAGAAACAAAAGTCACAAAACCGGCTGATCTGAGGTTTTCCATGGAAAGGGAGGAATCGGAGTCTGAGGAGGTTGTGGTGATTGGTTATGGAACTACAAAGAAGCGCGACCTGACGGGATCTGTTTCTTCACTGAAGATAGAGAACGAGCCGATAGGCACTACTTCGTCGATTGGATATCAATTGGCGGGAAAAATGGCGGGCCTGACCGTGTCTACTACGAGCGCGCAACCCGGAGGAGAAATGATCTTTCGGATAAGGGGCGCCACTTCTCCATCATTGAACAGCACGCCCTTGATCATTGTTGATGGATTTCCTGTTAATAGCCCTACAGACTTCTCGCCTGATATCGGCACGGGCTCTACCCGATACAAAACAGGACGTCAGGATAACGCCTTATCTTCCATAAATCCTCATGATATAGCATCAATCGATGTATTGAAGGATGCCAGCGCAACGGCTATCTACGGAGCAAGAGCTGCAAACGGCGTGATTATTATAACCACTAAAAGAGGATCGTCCGGCAAGGCAAAAGTTACCTATTCTTCCAATTTTTCGACGCAGCAGATTGCAAGAAAGTACGACATGTTGAATGCATCTGATTTTATGAAAGTTTGGAACCTGTATCAGAAAGAGAATTGGCTTTATGACAATGGCGCTTTTCCCTACGGAACCAAGGACCCTTCGGAAATCACTGTTCCGCTTGTTCCCATGTACACACAGGAGCAGATCAACAACCCTGAGGTAGACACGGATTGGTTCTCTGAGATACTAAGAAAGGGGCGTCAACAGCAACACAATATTTCTATTAACGGGGGAAATGAAAACACGCTTTACCTTATTTCTCTTAATTATTTTGATCAAAAGGGCATATTTAAGAATAATAATTATAGGCGCTATAATGCCAGATTGAACCTGAATCAGAAATTAGGTGAGCATCTTAAAACGGGCATTAGCTTCATGATTTCCAGAAATTTATATGACAATGTTCCCCTGGGGTCGGGTACCGGCGAAGCTTCTACGCTCCAGGACGCCGTCACAGCATTTAACCCGCTAATTCCGGTCAGAGATGCCGATGGCAACTATACGCTAAACCCTGCGGCTACCTATCAGGCTAATCCTGTGTCTCTTTTGGAGATTATCGACAATACCAATAAAGAAAGATTGCTCGGGACGATTTTCCTAGAGGCTGAGCCAGTCAGGGATTTGAAATTGAGGATGAACCTTGGCGTTGACAGGAACTTTCAAAAAAGAGGCGTGTACCTGCCAAAAACAACTTTATACGGACAAAAGTTTAATGGAGACGCCACTATAGAACAAATGGATAACTCGGATTATCTTGCTGAATACACAGCCAATTATTCAAAGAAAATTTCCTCTCATAATTTTGGATTTTTAGCAGGGTATTCTTATCAGACATTTAACCGCCAGGGAATAGTTTCAAGAAATTATGACTTTATTTCGGATGCGTTCCGATATTATAATCTCGGAGCGGGCCAGGCGCCAAGACCCGTAGCGGGTTCTTCGGGCGGAAAAAGCGCTATCGCATCTTTCTTTAGCCGCGTGAATTATTCATTTCTGGGCAAGTACCTGCTGACGGCCACATTTCGCGGCGATGGAGCCTCCAATTTTAGTAAGAATCACAAATGGGGATATTTCCCGTCTGTGGCGGGCGCCTGGAGGATCTCTGAAGAGAATTTCATGGAGAGTATCCGACCGGTTGTTTCCAGTTTAAAGCTTCGCGTGAGCTATGGAAAAACAGGAAATTCCAATATTGGTTATGCTGCCTATAGCCAGTTTTCTCCCTTTGACAGTTATTCGTTTAATAACGTTCTATACAATGGCGTAGCGTTAACTCAACTTGGGAATCCTAACCTGAAATGGGAAACCACTTCTGAATTCAACGTTGGGTTAGATTTTAGTCTGTTAAACAATAGGATTAATGTTACAACCGACTATTACTATAGGGTTGCTTCCGATTTATTGGATTGGCGGGCGCTGCTTTCTTATAACGAAGTTCAGTCTATTGCCGATAATATTGGGAAAACGGAAGGAAAAGGATTCGAGCTGAATATAAATACGGTTAACATCGAAGGAGCCGATTTAACATGGACGAGCGATTTTACTTTTTTTACCAATAAAAATAACTGGAAGGAAAGAAGTCCGTATTGGAAACCGACTGCCTACCAGGGATATCACGATCCTATCCGGAGTTTCTATGGCTATATAAGCGATGGAATAGTGCAACCTGGTAAAACTGTTTCGGGAATGCCGGGGGCTGTACCGGGTCAGACTAAAATACTTGATATAGATGGCTATGCTAAAGATAATAACGGGGTCATCCTGGTGGATGATAATGGAAAGCCCTTAAAAACAGGGGAGCCTGATGGAAGCATCAATGACGCCGATAAAGTATATCTGGGGACTTCTGATCCTAAATTCACGTTAGGGTTTAACAATAAGGTCCAGTATAAGAACTTCGACCTGAGCGTCTATGTCTACGGTAATTTCAAGTATCTACACTGGGAGCGGTACAACTACCAATCCACCTTACTCGATATGACTATTTGGATGACTCAGGGCAAAAATCTTCCGAGCAGCGTCGGCGAAAGTTTCAGCTCAGAAAATCTTGGGGGAACCCGCATTGGTTTTTTCCAGACCAAAAATCCGCTTCGGGATGATTTGAGTTCTTACAATTTCAAGGAGATTTCATTCGTGCGCGTGCGTAATATAACGCTAGGGTACGCGCCTCCCATCAAGAAAACTAGTGTTATTAAAGGGCTGCGAATCTATATAGATGCGAACAATCCTTTTTTGATTACCAATTACGATGGTCTTGATCCGGAAATGGACAATGTAAGATTTGCCTATCCGAATGTGCGGTCGAATACCATAGGATTGGAAGTGAATTTCTAATACGAGTCTAAAAAAAATATTATGAAAAAGTTGGGATTATATCTTCTCGTCGCAATATTTTGTTTTTCCTGTACGAAACTTAATTATGAGGAATACACGGTTCTGGATGTAAATGCATTTCCGAAGAATGAAGAAGACCTCAATGCTTTAATGATCGCCTCCGTATATGCGCCCTTTAAAGGAATCTTTTATGGAGATGAAAGGTCGATCACCTCGGTGGGCGATGTCACTACCGACCTTGGCGATGTAAACTGGGGGTGGCCGATTACTAAACAGGATTTTGTTGTTGGCGCTTCAGGCGATTATGTGTGGTCTTTTTACCGGTACGTCGGAAAGATGAATACGATGACATTAACGCTCGATCGTATCAACAAGGTGGATTTGGCGGAAGAGGTCAAAACGAGGATGATAGCCGAAACCAAATGCGGGCGGGCCTTTATGGGTTACCTGATGTACGATTGGTTTGGCCCGGTGCCTATCGTTCCGCTTGAAATCATGGAAAAACCGCTGGAAGACATTGTGGTTCCAAGACCTACCAACATGGAAATGGTTGCCTTCATTGAGAATAATCTTAAGGAAGCCATCCCGGGGTTGCCCGCAAGATACAATTTAGGAGACGCTAATTTTGGTCGATTTACCCGCGGGCTGGCGTATACGCTGCTGATGAAATTATATATGCATGAAAAGCGCTGGGGCGAAGCTGTCGAAGTAGGGCGCGAACTTCAGAAGCCGGAATATGGTCTTGGGCTTATGGATAACTACAAGGACATTTTTACAATTAATAACCAGGGTAACAAAGAGATCATATGGTGTAATAACCGAAATAGTTCGAGCGGGCAGGCGTGGCTGGCGTTTGTACTTTCTTCACAATATCCTACCAACAACAAAAACATACAGAAATGGAGCATGTATAAAGTACCCTGGTCTTTCTATAACACATTCGATCCGGCGGATAAACGTTTAGAGGTATTGGTGGGCGAATTTCTGGGCCTGGATGGCGTTTTGTATAATCAGGCCAATCCTGGAGGATATGAATTGGGTCTTGGCGCGCTCCCTGTCAAATATGGCGAGGATCCCAATGACCTTGGAACGAGTAGCGAAATAGATCTTGTTGTCTACCGCTACGCTGATGTAATAACCCTTTTAGCGGAAGCTATTGTAAGGGAGGGAAATGTTATTACGGGCGAAGCGCTTGCCTTGCTTAATGAGGTACACACGCGGGCCGGTCTTACCGCATACCAATTGTCGGATTTTGGCGGCCCTGAGGAGTTTCTTTCGGCAATACTATTGGAAAGAGGGCATGAGCTTTGGTTTGAAGGGGCTCGTCGCACGGATCTGATACGCCATGGAAAATACATTGAAGTTGGAATTGTCAAGGGCTCTGTGCTCACGAGACCCGGCTTTGAAGTAATGCCGCTTCCTCAAACTGCGATAGACGAGGGCAGGGGTGAAATAATACAGAATGAAGCATACCGGTGAACAAACCTGATGGCAAAGTATGATCTGCAACGCGGATTAGCTGTCTTAATTTTTTAAAAGCAATGAAAAGACTGTTGGCATTTATTATTATAGCCCTGGGCGGGCTTGCTTCGGGATGCTCCACCAATGAATCTAATTTTATTCTTTGGCAGCTTCCATCCGAAGGCAATTCTTATATATTTCAAACAAAAGATGGAAAAGTAGCGGTAATAGACGGCGGACTAAAGCGTGAGGCCGACTATGTGCGCGGGTTTTTAGGCGCATTGGGAAATGAGATTGAAGCATGGTTTATCAGTCATCCTCATAACGATCATATGGGAGTACTGAATGAAATTCTTAAGGAGCCGGGCGATATCCGGATCAAAACCGTTTATCATTCTGAGTTTTCGGAAGCATTTTATGAAAAATATGAGGCGGACTATAAAGAAGAAACGAGGGAGTTTTATGACAACCTGCGTAAGTCGGGAGTAAATGTTGTAGATGTTGCGCAACCGGGACAAACGATACTAATAGACAGAACCGCCTTTAAAATTCTCTCTATAAAGGATGAATCTCTCGTTAAAGAAGCGCCTTATAATAATTCCAGTATGGTAATACGGGTTTGGGATGATAAAAAGTCGATGGTTTTTTTGGGCGATATGGAAGTAAAGGGAGGCGAACGCCTTTTATCCGGACCGTATAGGGATGACCTGAATTGTGACTTTTTGCAATTGGCGCATCATGGCCATGATGGGGTGGCCCTGGATTTTTACAAACAGGTAAAGTTCAACGCATGTCTTTGGGCTTCGCCGTTATGGATGTATAACAATGATATTGGTGAAGGTTATAATACGTATAATCTTAATACTATTCAAATGAGGAATCTCATGGATTCATTAGGTATTACCCGCCATTACATTAGCGGCCATGGATTATCAAAAATAGAGTAGCCTGCGAAAGTATTCCGGCTCTAATATTCCATAGCTATTTTAATCAGGTAAAATTTACGAAAATGAAATGCGCTATAATGATTTCGTTTGTTTTGACCATTCTGTTGTTTGAAACGAACAAAACGCTGGCAAAAGATCCAACGGATAGATGGATAGAATTGGATCTTTATTGGTTTGATCAAGACAATAAGAAGGAGTCCGCGGTTAAATTTTGGGAAAGATATCATACGTTGCTGTCGGATGTTTCCGGATGGAAAGGTGTGATAATAAATATAGGATGGTCTATGGATTTTTTATTGGAGTGGGATGGCGATGTGAAAAAAGATCTAAAGCTTCCCAAAGGACTTAAAACATATCCCTTTTTTAAAGACCTGGCGCAATTGTCGGGAAGTTCTGAAGAGCGTTATAGATTGAATAAAGAGCGATTCAAAAATGCAGATGAACCTGCGATTGTGGATTATGGCCGGTGGACTTATAGAGATATCAGGGAACTTGTATTGCAGATAAGGAAAGTGGGGAAAGAAAAGTATGGTATGGCAGATTTGAGAATAGGAACCTATGTATTGGGCTTTAAAGAAATATATGGGGGTGAAACGATGTCTTTTTATGGAAAGCATCCTAATATGTTCAGGGATAATGTATGTTATGACGGGTATTCCTTTCCCGACTTTGAATCGTTTTTGTCGGCAGACAAAAATAGTTATGCTTCATTTCCGAAGGGAATTCCTGAAGGAACTCCATTCAATACATTTTTCGCTTTGCAATGGGGCAGCCTGTCGAAAGTCCTGGGACTGGATGTAATAGTATTTCGGGACAGTTTTCTGGGCGTAGGCGTATACGACAGGAATGGGCCATACGGGAAGAAAGCGCCTGCAGAGCCCGAGAAAGTTGCGAGATGGAGCGAAGCGACGGCGGATTTAGTGAAGCAAACAAAATTAGCCAATCCTAAAGCATTGGTGATAGGATACTCCAGCGCTGCAAGCGCGGTTTCGGATTGGAGAGTTAATTGCTTTGATCTTGAGGCCATTGCTAAAGAAGGATACCTTGACGCCTGGATTGATCAGACATGGGCGGGGGCCTGGAATGAGGTGGCGCAGCGCCCCCCGCCATATTTCTGGAATGCGCCGACGCTTGGATGGAGTTATCAGTTGGCTAACATTCTCGTGCATGCGGCGGTTTTGGCAGAAACAAAAGTACGGCACTATATTCTGGTTGGTATATATGATTCCTGGGAGTCTTGGGATGTGATCAATACTGCTCCCGAAAGTCTGAGGTGGAGCATCTGGGCATATTCTCACGCGGCTGTAAAGATGCCCGATAGTTTAAAGATGCCACAGGGAGCGTACATATCATGGTGCAACAAAGGAAAAGAGCTGTTATCGGAAAAAAATGTACAGTTTCTCAGAAAGAATATTAATGAGGCTTTTGCCGATGCGCAACAGGTAAAAGAGGTTTTTGGCCCGACGCTGGTTTATAACCGGTCCGCCATGCAATGGCAATCAGAAAATAAGCCTGATCAGAATATCCGCGAATGGATCGATGAGCAGGCTGGAACGCTCTCCAAATGGCATATCCCAATACTCTCCATTACCAGGTCGGAATATACGGCGAAGGTTAAAAGCGATATGTTCATATATCAGACGCCGGTTCATCTTCCCGAGAATGAAAAACAGACAATATTAAACCAGATCAAAAGCGGACAACCCATTATGATCATTGGCAGCCCCGTAGGCGGATTGGATCCCGAGATCGCCGCTATGGTGGGCGTCAGTACTCAAGCCCGCGCAGTAGACGATATCGAATATGTAGGCTCCATCAATGGAAGAACTTCGGGTTTATATAAAGATCTTCCGAATACGTTTCCTCTTTTCCAGCCATACAGCAGAAATGAAGCTTCTCCGGAGTGTGAAATCGTATACTCTGTAAGAAATTCCCCCTGTTTGATTTTTAATCGTTCCGCGGGCAAGCAGGCGCTATTCTGGGACGCTCCCGAGTTGTCGGTGAATATTCCATTTAAGCAAGCAACCGGGAAACAGATCCTGTTCGGCGACGAAACATTCCGGTTTGATGCTATGCCCGGCGGCAGCGACTTCGGTAGAAGCACGGATCAGATATTGGGCAGTCCAACGTCGTTCGTACTAGCTGCGCGTCACATAAATGATTTGATGAAGAAGAACGGCAAACTTAATGTCGCTTATATAGATCAGTATAATCCCTTGCATATCTCTGCATGGCAACTTAGGAATGGAGAGTTTCGCATCCTGACCGCAGCTATTGAAGAGGGTATCAATCACGGACCGGATCAGACAAGAACCCTTGAATTGAATATCCCTGAAGAATGGGTTGACCGGGAGGTTATTATTTGGGAAAATTTATGGGGTATCAATAGATATTCGACAAATAGCCGAAAATTATTTGCCAGGCTCGAACAGTCGGAATCCAGGTTGTATCGGTTTGTGATGAATAATCAATAATTGAGTAATGAAAGCGATTTTGTATTTTTTATTGACATGCTCCATACTGTTGCCAATAGTGGCGGCAGCGCAGGATAAAATTTCAATTGCGGGAAAGTGGAGTTTTCGTTTGGACAGCGCTGATGTTGGATTGATCGGGCATTGGTATAATGAAAGGTTTTCTCAGTCAATTGATCTGCCAGGCACTACGGATGAGGCTGGTTATGGAACGAAGACAGCTATACCCAATACCGGGTATCTTACAAGGAAGTACAAATACTACGGACCTGCATGGTATCAACGCGACATAATAATCCCCCATGAATGGAAGGGCCGGAGAATATTCCTTGAAATGGAGCGCGTAATGTGGGAGTCCACCGTATTTATTAATGGAACTAAAATTTCTACGCAGGATGCATTGAATTCATCGCATTTGGTTGACCTGGGATATTTGACCCCGGGAGAACATCGCCTGACGATCCGAATCAATAACGACATGATTCATAACATTGGAGACAACAACCATGCTTATACCGATTATACGCAAACGATATGGAACGGGATAGTAGGACGGATACAATTACTGGCCAGAGATAAGGTTAGGTTTTCCAATCCTATGATCTTTACTAAAATAGATCCCTGGTCGATAACGTTCAGGGATACAATCCTGAATGATCTTCCCCGTACCGTGGATGTGTCGGTTGTTTACGAATTACATGACCGGGAGTCCGGCGATCTTTTTCATAAGGGTTATGTAAACAGAAAATTAAAGACTNNAGGGCAGAATGAATTGGATGTTACCGCATCAGCGCCGGGATCGGTAAAATTATGGGATGATATTTCTCCAAATCTATATGTTCTCACCATATCAATTATCCATCGTGGAAAATTAATTGATTCCCGGCAGGTGGAAGTTGGATTCCGGGAAGTGACAGCATCCAGGTCCAGGTTTATAGTCAACGGCCGGCCGGTTTTTCTCCGCGGCAATATTGATAACGTTCATTTCCCGATCACGGGTTATCCTTCCTGCAGGATCGAAGATTGGGAACGGATATTTCGGATCTATAAAAGTTATGGGTTGAATCGCGTTCGTTTTCACTCCTGGTGTCCGCCTGAAGCGGCTTTCCTGGCTGCTAACCGCATCGGCTTGTATATCCAAGCCGAGGTCGCCTGGATCGATGGCTGGTGGTTAGCAAAGGGGAATCCGGCAGGTTTAGGGAAAAATCCTTCTGCCGACCCGTTTGTTAAGAGAGAATTGAGCAATATGGCGAGAGCTTATGGGAATAATCCGTCTTTTACGGCGATGAGTATAGGCAACGAACTGGGAGCCTCTGATTTTGATGTAATCGCCGAATGGCTGGATCAATATAAGAGAACCGATCCGAGGCGATTGTATTCTGTATCAACCGCGAGGAAGATCACGCCGGTCGACCAGTTTATTGTAACGCACCATATCGAAGGCTTGGGCGACACACGGGGGCAGAAAGGAGGAGCTTCCACTGAATGGGATTTTGAAAATATCTATTCACGATCTGATATTCCTGTCATTGCGCATGAAATAGGGCAGTGGCCTGTGTACCCCGATTGGAAGGAGATAACGAAATACACTGGCGTCCTGCAGGCAAAGAATCTGGAAGTATTGAGGAGTATCGCCGAAGAACACAAAACGCTGGAACAGGCTGATGATTTTAGAAAAGTATCCGGCGCGCTGAACCAGCTAATGTATAAAGATGAAATAGAGTCTTTTTTAAGAACGCCGTCGTGCGCGGGATTTGATCTGTTGAGCATGCAGGACTACCAGGGCCAGGGAGAAGCGTTGGTGGGATGGTTGGACGTTTTTTTTGATTCAAAGAATATTATAACTCCCGAAAGGTTCAGGAATTATTGCGACACTACAGTTCCTCTCCTTCGGGTAGTAAAGCGTGTATGGAAGAGCTCTGAAGCGTTCACAGCCCGAATTCAATTGGCCCATTATGGCAGAGCTGACATTACCGATGTTGTTTATTGGAAGATAAAGGACGATCAAAGTAATGTAATTGGCGGCGGAACGCTAGACAGACGAACATTCCAAATGGGATCATCAGAGATCATAGGCGGAATAACCTGTAGTCTTCAAGACATTAAGAGGGCAAAAAAGTTAACTGTAGAAATTGGTCTGAAAGATCGCCCGATTTTTAATCAGTGGAACATTTGGGCATATCCCGAGCCCGAAACTGCAAACGCGGGGTCGGTATTCATCGCCGACCGGTTCGACGAACATTGCATTCGACAGCTGGAAGCAGGAAAAAAAGTGTTGCTAAAAGCGTCGAGGTTGGGCAGAGAGCCAGATTTTAACCGTATCTCATTTTATCCTCTTTATTGGTCGATGGCAGATTTTCCCGGTCAGGAAAGAGAAAATAATACGATAGGGATGATCGTACAGCATGATCATCCGGCGTTTAAAAAATTCCCGACAGATGTTCATAGCGATTGGCAATGGGAACGGATATATAAAAACGCGAGAGCGTTTAATCTGAAGGGCTATCCCGAGGATTTCAAACCGATAGCACAGCCTGTGCATGATTTTCATCGAAGTAACAAACTGGGAGCAGTGTTCGAATTGAAAGTGGGAAAGGGCAAATTGCTGGTATGCGGATTTGAGTTGCCGGGAAAAGAAGAACAGGGAAATATTGTTGCAGACCAACTGATGAGCAGCATTCTTGCTTATATGAACTCCGATGATTTTAATCCTGAGTTCGATAGAGATATTTCTTCATTGCGGTCCCTGTTCGCTAAACAGGATATTTCCTCCGAAGAAGCTTCCTCGGCGTTTGAGAATATGCTTTTGTATGTGGAATCCGGCGTAAGAAAAGTATCTGATGGCTGGAGCATATTGTCGGACAGGTATCAATTGAAAGACGGAGTGTATTACCGCGTGGAGTGCGATAGAGTGGTAAAAGATGCAAAACAGACAGGCTGGCTTGGAAAGGAAATAGCTATTGATATCAATTGTCCCAAAGGCATTCCTGGTTCGCTGACCATATTTTTCAGCGGGGCGGAAGGCCGTTTGCCGCCAGGAGAACTGAGTTTTGAAGGCCGTAATTACTCTTTATCTGAAAGGAAGCCGGATGGCTCGCTTAAGTTGAATGTGATGAGAGAAGATACAAAAGACGGAATACTGAGAATAAGAATCAAAACTTCAGATCAATCAGATGTAGTGATCAGTAAACTGGAGCTTTTAAAGGAATAGCGTATTAATTTACCGCTGAATATACTATACTGGCGGGATTTTCTTTGAAGAGATGCGCTTTACGATGGTTCAGGTGAATATTCATGCAAGGGTTCAGATGAATATTTATGCAAGTCTCTTTTTCCTGTATTCCAGAGGAGGTAATCCCATTAGTTTAGAGAATAATCTTGAAAAGTAATATTGGTCCTCAAATCCTACGTTATTGGATATTTCTTTAATACGCAAATCGGTGAAGAGCACATATTGACAGGCTTTCTGAACTTTAAGATGATTAAAATATTCTACGGGAGAATAACCTGTTTTCTTTTTGAAGAGAAAAGAAAAATGAGAAGCGGAGAAACTTATTGATTGTGCAATTTCTTTAAGCGTAAGTCTTTTATGCAAGTTCTTCTGCATGAAATTTATTGAAACATCAACTATATCTTCTTTCTTTTCCCCTTCCAATTGATTGTAATTACGGTTAAATATAAATGAAGAGAGAAAATATGAAAGCGCCATGCCGGAGAAAATTAAATTTTCAATACCATATCCTCTTTCCAGGTTTTTGTAAATTTCATCAAATAGGATTACCCTTCTGGCGCCTATTTCTACGGATCCCTTATAAGACGCTTGATGTACAAGCGTCGTTTTGAGGATTTCAGAGGCTATACTTCCTGAAAAATGAACCCAGTATATAGACCAGGGATTTTTCTCGTCCGACTGGTAATGGTGTTTTGTTTTTGCGGGTAGGAAGATAAAATCACCCGGAGCTAACTTGAAACTTTCTTTTTTTATCTCTGCATGCCCATATCCGCTTGCTACGTAAATTAAAATATGCTGATCACATCCATGCGGTCTTTCCCGGTAATGCCCTTTAGCTTTAGGATAAAAACCAATATCGGTTACGAAAAGATTGCTGATGAGCGGATGCACCCTGCATTGCTCTTTCAGGATCTTACGCGGTATTATAATAGCCCTTTGCCCCTGAAACCCGTCTCTCTTATATATATCGTCTTTTTTTGCCATATACTTTCAAAAAATAAGAATGATTAAGTATATAAAAACGGTCTGTATGCGATAATTCACAGTAAAACGCTGTTTTTTGTATTAAAGGGGCAAATCGGCACAGGCGGCATATAGTAAAAGTACGATTTGCTCAATTTTTTGGCATTTTACCAATTCAAATATTTTTAATAGCGCGATAAAATGTTTTAACTGCGGAACCGCCGGTTGCCGGAGAGTAGAACAATAGATAGCAAAGCAGTAAGGGTATTTGAATCATAAAAAAATCCATTCTTTCCGTAATATCCTCTATTTAAAAAGTCGAGGAATTATACAATTTACATCCTGGACTCATAACCTTGATCGAGCTTACGGTTTATAAACGTAATGTATCTCGAATTAGCGCGCCGCAATAAGATCACAAAAGACAATAAAATAGATTGACATGGAAGTTAAAGCATGGATTGAAAAGGTGAGTATCCCTACTTATAAAGTAGGCGAGCCGGAAAAAAATCCGATGTTCTTTGAAAAACGCGTTTACCAGGGCAGTAGCGGCGTTGTTTACCCGCATGCTGTAATTGAGAAAATTTCGGACGAAAAAGGGCCGCATGAATACATTGCTGTTTTTTTAGAAAATGAATACCTGTTGATTATGATTTTGCCGGAAATAGGCGGACGCATACAACGCGCTTATGATAAAGTACGTCAAAGGGATTTTGTTTATTATAACCGCGTGATCAAACCGGCGCTTGTAGGGCTTGCCGGTCCTTGGATTTCAGGAGGTATTGAATTTAACTGGCCGCAGCACCACAGGCCCAGCTCCTTTAACCCTGTTGACTATGCTATTGAAGAAAATGAAGATGGCAGCAAAACGGTTTGGGTAAACGAAATTGAATTAATGTTTCGAACCAAAGGAATGGCAGGTTTTACTTTATACCCCGGCAAGGCTTACCTTGAAATAAAGGGAAGATTATTTAATCGTTCTCCTTTTACTCAGACATTTTTATGGTGGGCTAATCCCGCTGTAAAAGTAAATGACTATTACCAATCTGTTTTTCCGCCTGATGTATATGCGGTTTTTGATCATGGAAAGAGAGATGTTTCCGACTTTCCTATTGCAACAGGAACGTATTATAAGGTCAATTATTCACCCGGTACAGACATATCTAAATACAGTACTATACCTGTGCCAACATCATATATGGCAATTCGTTCTGTTTACGATTTTATGGGTTGTTATGAGCATGATTCGCAGGCAGGAATGCTTCATGTTGCAGATCACCACCTGTCGCCGGGTAAAAAGCAATGGACATGGGGAAACGGAGATTTTGGTTTTGCCTGGGACAGGAACCTCACTGATGAAGATGGCCCTTATATTGAATTAATGACAGGCGTATTTACAGATAACCAACCTGATTTCACTTGGCTTCAACCCAATGAAGTAAAAAGTTTTGAACAGTATTTTATGCCATATGCCTTAATTGGAGCGGTAAAGAATGCAACTAAAGAAGCGATGGTAAATATGGAGATTTCCAATGATGCCATACTGATTAAAGTGTACGCTACTTCTACATATAAGGATGCCTGTATTCGCCTGCTCCATAAAGGGCGGCCTGCAAAGGAGTTTATAAAAGACCTTTCGCCGGAAAATGTATTTATGGATGCATTTCCGGTATCCGGCCCTGTTGAGTTAACAGACTGGAAAATTGAGGCGCTGGATAAACAAGGTAATGAACTGGTTAGCTGGCAACCCCAATCCGGAGTAAAAAAAGAAATTCCGCCCGCTGCAACCGCCGCTAAACCGCCTTCAGAAATAGAAGGAGTTGAAGAGCTTTACTTAAATGGATTACATCTTGAGCAATACCGTCATGCCACTTATAACCCAATAGATTATTATGAAGAGGCTTTACGAAGAAGCCCCGGAGATGCGCGTTGCAATAATGCTTTGGGCTTATTGTTGTTGCGAAGAGGGCAATTTAAAAAGTCTGAACGATATTTTAATAAAGCAATAGAAACGCTCACAAAAAGAAATCCGAATCCGTACGATGGCGAACCCTATTACAACCTGGGCGTGAGCTTGCTTATGCAACAAGAACTTAGCGGCGCCTACGAAGCATTTTATAAAGCCACATGGAACGATGCATGGCAGCATAACGGGTTTCTGGCTTTAGCAAAAATTGCTGCAAGGCGACAAAAATACCAACTTGCTTTGGCGCATGTAAACAAGTCGTTGATAAGAAACTACTATAGCCATACTGCAAGACATTTAAAAGCGGTTTTATTTCGAGCGCTTCAGCAACCTGAAAACGCTGCCGGCATAATTAAAGAATCAATTGCTATTGACCCCTTCAATAATGGGTGCCGTTTTGAACGATATATATTGACTCAGAAAGCAGGTAATAATAAGCAGGCCGAAGAAGAGCTGAATCGGTTTCTCGAACTTATGCGTAATGACCGTAATAATTTTCTTGAGCTGTCTCTTGATTATGCCAATGCGGGGTTTTACAATACGGCTATTGAGGTTCTAAAAATATATGCCAATGCCAACAACAAAGTATCGCCAATGGTATATTACTACCTGGGATGGTATGCTCAGCAAGCCGAAAATGAAACAGTTGCTTCCGGATGGTATGCCAAAGCTGCGGCTTCGGATCCGGCATTGTGCTTTCCTAATAAAATTGAGGAAATAATCATTCTGGAGGCGGCTTTGCTACGCAATCCAAACGATTATATAGCGGCATATGCATTAGGGAATTTATGGTACGACAAACGTCAATATGAAAACGCCATTGCATGCTGGGAACAATCATTGGAAGCTAACGGAAATTTTGCTACAGTGTGGCGCAATTTGTCGCTTGCCTACTTTAATAAACAACACAACCATCAAAAAGCTTTAGAGTACTTAGAAAAAGCGTTTGTTTTAAATACAAATGATGCCCGCATACTAATGGAGCTGGATCAATTGTATAAGATAAAGGGCAAGTCCTTTGAAGAGAGATTGCAACTTTTAAATCAATACTTACCGCTTGTGCTACAAAGGGATGATTTGTACCTGGAAAGGATCACTTTGTATAATAACTTGGAGGAATATGAAAAGGTAAAAGAGCTGATATCTCAAAGAAAATTCCATCCCTGGGAAGGAGGAGAAGGCAAAGTAGTTGGTCAGTTTTTACTATGTCATCTGGAACTAGCAAAACAAGCCTTGCTAAAGCAGGATTATGCCGCCGCTATAAGTTTATTAAATGATTTAGAAAAATATCCTGAAAATTTGGGCGAAGGAAAGTTGTATGGCGCCCAGGAAAATGATGTTCTTTATCTATTGGGTTGCGCATATGAGGGATTGGGAAACCAGGAAAAAGCCATTAACTTTTATAAAGCAGCCACAATAGGAATCAGCGAGCCGGTACAAGCGGTTTATTATAACGATCCACAGCCGGATAAAATAGTATATCAGGCATTGGCGTGGAAAAAGCTTGGTCAGCCTGAAAAAGCTACGGCAATTTTCAAAAAATTCATAGCTTTTGGAGAGCAGCATAAAGATGATGCCATGCGCATAGATTATTTTGCTGTGTCTTTACCGGACATGCTGGTATTTGATATTGATATTAATCAACGAAATAGGGCGCATTGTACCTATTTAATTGCATTGGGTTATTTGGGTTTAGGAGAAGTTGCAAAAGCGCAATGCCTGTTAAAAGAAGTATTGCAAATGGAAATTAATCACCAGGGGGCGGCTATACACCTAAAAATGATTCCTTTTTTTACAGAGAAAACATTTGCAGGAAAGTATAAAGAAATTAATTAATGCAGTTAATATCGAAATTAGATGAAAATTCCGCCGAAAACGCATATGGTTAGTGTTCTGCAGACCAATGACAGAACTGTTCAGCGAATTATTCTTCAAAACGAGAAAGTTACAGTAGAGCTTACTAATATAGGCGCCAGTATAGTTTCCATCCAGACCCCTGATAAGAATGATATTAAAAAGAATATCGTTGCAGGTTTTGAAGAATTATCGCGATACAATTTCAATAAAGACTACCTGGGCTGCATTGTAGGGCGTTATGCTAACCGTATTTCAAATGGCTTGTTTACGCTGAATGATAAAAAGTATCAGCTATCGTTAAATGATGGCGTAAATCATTTGCACGGAGGATTTCATGGATTTCACTTGAAACATTGGTTGATAGATGCTCGTGCGGAAAATGAAGACGACTGTAGCGTAACTTTTTCTTGCAATAGTATTGATGGCGAGGAAGGTTATCCCGGTAACATGCATGCTAAAGTTCAATATAAACTTTCAGACAATCGTTTGATTCTATACTATACAGCGATAACAGATAAACATACTCCAGTCAATTTAACCAATCACAGCTATTTCAATCTTAGCGGATTTGAGCAGGATACAATTTTAAATCACACATTGCTAATAAATGCAGATTATTATACGGAGAAATCTTCTTTGAATACGCCTACAGGAAAAATTTTATCCGTGACTGGAACGGAACTGGATTTTAGAGCTTCGAAGATAATCCGCAAAGGGATTAATGGTTTTCCGGCTGATATGGGTTATGATCACAATTTTGTATTGCAGCAAAGAAAGGAAATAATAATGGCGGCAATTTTAAATGATCCGCTTTCTGGAAGAGCATTAACCGTATATACAGACAAACCCGGAATTCAGCTATATACTGCGAATTATTGGAATGGCGCTCACATAGGGCCGCAAAATAAGCGCTATATAAAGCATGGGGCAGTTGCCCTGGAAACACAATTGTTTCCCGACAGCGTAAATCATCCGCATTTTCCTGATTGTATTTTGAAGCCGGAAGAAGTTTATGACTATACAACCATATTTCAATTTGATATAATTAACTAAAACTTGAAATGTTATGAGTATTCCGGCGAACTGACGCCAATTTTATTTTGACCAAAACAGCTATATGAAACAAAGCAATTTTAATCATAAATACATTCTTGGCATATCATTCATATCGGCATTGGGCGGGTACTTATTTGGCTTTGACTTTGCCGTAATATCAGGCGCGCTTCCTTTTTTACAAAAGCAATTTGATTTGAACCAGTATTGGGAGGGCTTTGCGACAGGGAGCCTGGCTATAGGAGCTGTGGCGGGCTGCATTATTGCTGGTGCAGTTTCTGATAAGTATGGGCGCAGAAAAAGCCTTATGGTAGCAGCGGTCATTTTCACTGTTTCTTCATTGGCAATGGCATTTGCGCACAATAGAGACTTTTTTATTGCTTCAAGAGCAATGGCAGGGGTGGGCGTAGGTATGGCATCGGTGTTGTCTCCTATGTATATTTCAGAAATTTCACCGGCTCCGTTCCGGGGTCGTATGGTAGCTATTAACCAGTTAACTGTCGTAACCGGAATCCTCATTACCAATCTGGTAAATTATAGCCTTCGTAACTATGGAGATGATGGGTGGCGGTGGATGTTTGGGCTGGGCGCTATTCCATCTGGCTTGTTCTTTTTAGGCGCTATGTATTTGCCTGAAAGCCCCCGCTGGTTGATAAAAGCGGGAAAGAATGATGAAGCTAAAACCATTATGAAAAGGATAGGAGGCGCCGACTATAGTCGGCAATCTTTACTATCCATTCAACAATCGCTTAGCGGTACAGGAAAANNACAGGAAAAGTAAATTACAAAATGTTGTTTCAAAAAAATATTATGCCCGCATTACTTGTAGGTATGGGCTTAGCCATATTTCAACAGTTGTGCGGCATCAATGTGGTTTTTAATTATGCGCCTAAAATTTTTGAAAGTATCGGCGCCCCGCAGGACGACCAGTTGCTACAAACTGTATTCATCGGCGGCGTTAACCTGCTATTTACGATTTTAGCTATGTTGCTGGTTGATAGGTTAGGGCGAAAGCCATTGATGTTGATTGGCGCGGTAGGCTTATCGCTGGTTTATATTGTAGTGGTTGTAATGCTTGGAAAGGGTTCGGGAATGGTATCGTGGTTTTTATTAACTGCAATCGGATTATATGCTATGACCCTGGCTCCTGTGACCTGGGTATTGATTTCAGAGATCTTTCCAAACAAGGTTCGCGGCGCTGCCACTTCAGTTGCGGTGATCTGCCTGTGGCTTGCCTACTTTATTCTGGTATTTACCTTCCCCATTTTATTTGAAAAATTAAAGGACAACACCTTTTATATTTATTCAGGTATTTGCCTGATCGGATTTTTCTTTGTTTGGTTCTTTGTAAAAGAAACCAAGGGTAAAACGCTGGAAGAATTAGAAGGGGTAATGATGGGGCATTGATTAAAAATTTGTGTTAATGCAATTATTATAGAATGACTATACAATCTATATTTGAATCCAAATTTTCCGGATCTCCTGATATCATAGTCCGATCGCCTGGGCGTATTAACCTGATTGGAGAGCACACTGATTATAATGAAGGGTTTGTTTTGCCTGCGGCCATTGATAAAGAAGTATTACTGGCCCTGCGTAAAAGGGACGATGAGAAGATTTCATTGTTTGCTGCGGATTTTAACGAATCGTATAGCGCCAGCCTTTACGATCTGTTTCCGGCAAACCGTAGCTGGCCTGCGTATATATTAGGCGTTGTTCAGCAATTGCTGCAAAGAGAAGTTGCTCTTCATGGTTTTGATGCGGTTTTATTGAGCACAGTGCCGGTTGGCGCGGGAATGTCATCTTCTGCCGCAATTGAATGCGCCGTAATATTTGCCTTGAACGAGGTATTTGAGTCAAGATTAGGTAAGATAGATATGATAAAACTGACGCAAAAGGCAGAGAATGAATATGTAGGCGTAAAGTGCGGCATCATGGATATGTTTGCCAGCATGATGGGAAAGCATGGGCATGCCATAAAATTAGATTGTAAGGATCTGAATTATCGTTATTTCCCGATCACGCTGGACGGTTTTAAAATTGTGTTGTTTGATACGGGCGTAAGACACTCGCTGGCTTTTGGCGAATACAATTTGCGAAGAGTACAGTGCGAAGAAGGCGTTAGCTTTTTGCAAAAAAAGTATTCCTTTATAAAATCTTTACGGAATGTTACTAATGAGATGTTGCAAAATGACTTAAAGGGGAAGGTATCGGAAATTGTGTATAACCGGTGCCGGTATGTGGTGGAGGAAATTCAACGGGTTACAGAGGGATGCGATGATCTCGAGAGAAACGATTTAGCGGCTTTTGGAAGAAAAATGTTTCAGACGCATCAAGGGCTAAGCAACCTCTATGAGGTAAGTTGTAAGGAATTGGACTTTCTGGTTGATTTTGCAAAGCATGAACCTGCAATAGCCGGAGCAAGGATGATGGGCGGTGGTTTTGGAGGCTGTACAATCAATATAATTAAAGAAAATGCGATAGAGGATATATACGCAAGGATAAGCGTCGCATATGAAAATACTTTTGGATTGGAACTTAAAATGTATGAAATGACCACGCAATCCGGAGCTTCAGTAATCAAATAAAATAAGCAATGCTTTTCAATTATAAAGAGCATTCACATTGCCCGATTGTCACAATAGAAAAAAATTATGCTTGGCCATGAACTGCTTGCTAACGCGAAAAGCGTAATACCCCCGAAGATGCGGCTATACAATTAAAGCCGCCCTCTGAAACGCTGTAAACAAATGTGAATAATTAATAATGTTTATAAAACGCTTGTTATGGAATCAAAGTTTATAATAGGAAATAAAAGAACAGGGAGTCTGATAAAAATAATTTTCTTCTTGTTAATATGCTCCCGGGTTTCAGGTCAGCAAACTGAAATTATTATAGAAACCAGTAGCAATGCAATGGTATTAGCAACTAACGAAAAGGGGGAATTAAGTACTTCATATTTCGGTAAAAAATTAGCCAACAAAACCGAATATTTGAAGATAGCGCTACAATATAAGCAAGGACAGGAATATACAGGCGTTGCCGGCGCGGCATACACAAGCGCAGGTGCGAAAAATTTGCTGGAACCAGCAATAATTGTGAGCCATGCCGACGGAAACAATTCGCTGGACCTCCGCTATGTATCGCATGAAATTAAAGTAATAGACAGTAACGTTCAACTGCTTGGTGTTTTACTAAAAGATCCTGTATACGACTTTAATATTACGCTTTTTTATAAATCATATTTCAACGATGATATTATAGAGCAATGGAGTTCTATACAACATAATGAAAAGGGTAATGTTACTTTATACAAATATGCTTCGGCTAATTTGTTCCTGAAAGCCGGTAGTTTTTGGCTTACTCAGTATCATGGCGAATGGGCAAAGGAGATGCAACCAGAGGAAGCAAGGATAACGCATGGGATTAAAACGCTTGACAGCAAGCTTGGAACCCGAACCAATCTTTTTCAACCGTCTGTATTTATGGTTTCGCTCAATAGTCCGGCAACAGAAAATTCAGGTACTGTATTGTATGGAGCGCTGGAGTATAGCGGTAATTTTAAAACCGACCTGGAACTTGATTATCAAAATAACCTGAGGATCATTTCCGGTATTAATAATTATGCATCTCCTTACACTTTAAAGCCAGGCGAGGCTTTTACGACTCCTGCATTTATCCATCTTCTATCCAATGCCGGTAAAGGCGCCGCCAGCAGAAAAATGCACCGCTGGGCAAGAAACTACGTAATCCCAAATGGTAACGGTGATCGCTATACATTGCTAAATAATTGGGAATCCACATATTTTGACTTTAATGAAGATAAACTTAAAGAATTGTTGAAAGACGCCCGAAAGTTAGGCGTAGATCTTTTTCTGTTGGACGATGGTTGGTTTGCCAACAAATACCCGCGCAACGGCGATGTGTCGGGCCTTGGCGATTGGGAAGAAAACAAAGCGAAACTACCCAATGGCATTACTTCATTAGTAAAAGAGGCTACAGAAAATGGAGTTAAATTTGGAATATGGGTAGAGCCTGAAATGGTGAATCCAAAAAGTGAGCTTTACGAGAAACATCCTGACTGGGTTATTAAACAGCCTAAAAGAGAAGAGCATTATTTCAGGAATCAATTGGTGTTGGATCTGAGCAATCCTAAGGTTCAGGATTTCGTATTTGGCGTACTGGATAATATATTATCAAAAAACGAGGACCTGGCTTATATAAAATGGGATTGTAATGCGGTAATATATAATGCGTATTCTTCCTACCTTAAAAATCAAAGCCACTTCTATATTGAGTATATGCGAGGGTTGAACAGAGTATTAGAAAAAATTCGCGCTAAGTATCCTCATGTGCCCATGATGTTATGTTCGGGCGGCGGCGGCAGAGTAGATTATGCCGCGCTGCGGTTCTTTACAGAATATTGGCCGAGCGATAATACAGATCCTCTGGAACGAATATTCATGCAATGGGAATACTCGTATTTTTATCCGGCCATCAGTTCCTCTAATCATGTTACGGATTGGGGTAAGCAACCTATAAAGTACCGTACAGATGTAGCGATGATGGGTAAGTTGGGATTTGATATAGTAGTAAATAAGCTATCAAAAGAAGAATTGCAATTTTGCCAGGAGGCCATTAAAACATATAATACCGTAAAGGGGATCATTTGGCATGGCGATCAATACCGCCTCAGTAATCCAAGAATGAGCAGTGTCGCATCTATGTTATACGTCAATGAAAGCAAAACATCTGCTGTAATGTTCAATTATCTCGTAAATAACCGTTATGGCGAGGGCAGTAAACAGCCGATTCTGCTTAGCGGACTTGACCGCAATGCAAAATACAGGATAGAAGAAATAAATTTATTTCCGGGAACAAAAAGCAGCATAGATCCTGAAACAGTTTATTCAGGCGACTTTTTGATGACTGTAGGACTAAATCCAGTTGTGAATTCTTCCCGGAACAGCGTAGCCCTAAAATTAATGAGCGTTAATTGACGCGTCAAAATATTGGCTTAATATACGCGAATAGAGTAGTTCAGGTTTTTGTTTGTGAACTCAAACATAACCAAGGGCGGTTTTTATAACCGCCTTTTGCATAATTTTAATCAGATAATATTTTGTGCTTTCTTATTTCACAAAAAGGAAATTTAAAAAAATCAATTCCTGATCTGGCAGCAAGATTATGTAATAAGCGACAGCTGGATGATTAAGGAACTGGTAAAGGCCTGTCATAGCAACCTTGATAGGAGAGAACCCATTACGCAATTTGCAATGGAGGACTGGCGGGCAACAGATTATCAGGTTTATTTTAACAGGAACAAAGTCATTTTTAATATTGTTTGCCCGGCCTCTAACTTTAAACTAACGTATTGCCAATCAATCAACCATATGAAGAAAAGGAATTGTTTCGTCTGATAGCAGCGGGTGACGAGCAGGCTTTCGCCCGGCTTCATACTTCCTATAAAGATAGGTTGCTGTATTACGGCAAGCGTTTTTTGGCGGAATGGCCGGAAGTGGAGGATATCGTTTCCGAAGCTTTTTTGAAACTATGGCTTTCCCGTGCCGATATGCAATCGGATTCCCACCTTGCCAACTTCCTGTATCGTACCGTCCGGCATAGAGCGATCGACCGTCAGCGGGCGCTGGAGCGCCGGGATCAATTGCTGGAGGATATAAAGCCGGCGAAGGAAACGGAAGGGAACCAGTTTGAAGCGGAGATGGTGCGGGTGGAAATGGTCCATTTGCTGGCCCATGCGGTGGATTCGCTGCCGGACAAGTACAAGCGGATCTTTGAACTGGCTTATCATGCGGATCGCAGTCCTGGAGAAATAGCCCGTATTCTGCAGCTTAACCCGGATACGGTTCGTAGCCAGAAGCGCCGGGCCATCGAGATGATCCGTCAATGGGTTAAAGAAAAAAGGGTCGTCCTGCCGTTGTTTCTCTGCTGCTGCATACTGGCCATCTGTCATTTTTTTTGTAGCCATTAAACGGTATAAAATGACACCCTCTTCACTATCGAAAAAAAAAATTTTCAATTTTTGGCACGATAGCTCGTCTCATTCGTAATATACTTATAAGCGCTCCTTTATGAAGTTTCAGGCGACCGACATAGCGACCCTTCTACTGAAGAAAATAAGCGGCCAGTTGACCGCGGCGGAAGCTGCCGCCCTCGAAGAATGGAAAAACGCATCGGCGGCCAACCGGCGTGAATATGAAGCCCTGCTTCAATTGACGGTAGTGAAGGACGAGCTTAAGCGATACCGGGATGCGCAGGCAGCTGGCAAGCGGCTAACGATTCCTACTGAAGAGGTTGCCAGCATAACAATACCGGAAGATACGCAGGATACTACCTCTCCTCCCACCCGTACCCCCTTCCTACGTCGGTATTGGGCCGCGGCATCCATACTCCTGCTATTGGGCCTGGGCGCCTACCTCTTTTACCGAGACAGTAGCCGACCACAAGCGCTTACAAGCGACAACAAACATTTACCAAAAGATATTTTACCCGGTCGAGATGGGGCCATATTGACCCTGGCCGATGGCAGGCAGGTTGTGCTTGACAGCCTCGGTAACGGGTTGATCGCCATGCAAAGCGGCTCCCAGGTGACGCTGCAAGATGGTCAACTGGCCTATGACCCAACGGGATCAGTTTCCGGCGAAGCGGCCTATAACACCATGAGCACCCCGAAGGGAAGGCAGTTCATCTTACAGCTGCCGGACGGAACCAGAGTGTGGCTGAACGCTGCCAGTTCAATCAGGTATCCTACTGCATTTGTGGGCTCGGAAAGAAAGGTGGAGATACTGGGAGAGGCATATTTTGAGGTGGCAAAGAACGCCAATATGCCGTTCCGCGTGAATGTGAATAATAGGGTGGAAGTTGAGGTTCTTGGAACCAGTTTCAACGTGAACGCATATGAGAATGAGGCTAATATTAGCGCGACCTTATTAGAAGGTTCGGTGAAGGTGGCCGCTTTCCAGGGCATGCCTTCTGACCGACCAGTCACCCTCAAACCCGGACAGCAAGCGCAAATCATGCAGGTCGGTCAAAAGGCGCGGTCTGGAATTAAAGTCATTAACGATGCCGACATAGATAAAGTGATGGCCTGGAAAAACGGCGCCTTCAACTTTACAGATGTCAGCCTGAAAGACGTCATGAAGCAATTGGAACGCTGGTACGATATTGAGGTAATTTACGAAAGCGCGGCGCCGAATGTCGAGTTAACAGGGAAAATGACCAGGGACGTTACGCTTAATGAGTTGCTTAAAAACCTGGGGGATTTGGGCGTGCATTGCAAGCTCGAAGGTCGAACAGTAGTTGTGCTGCCATGAGGCGATATTTCCGGATTGGCCAATGCCTCTGTTTTACTTTTATCCGCCCTGATTTTTGACGGTCAGCCGAGTCCCAATCAGCCTGGCTGCTTCGCCGATCGGTTGTCGCGCCAGGCCTTCGCTCTTTTTCTCTGGCTTTTGTTGCCGCCTCGCGGCGGCGCTCTATAAAACCGGATCGCCCATTAAAAAACAAACCGGAAGTGCGAGAACACTTCCGGCGATGTTTGGGCTGATCCAAAAGGTAATGACACATTTTTTTCAACCAAACAAGCAAATTTATGCAAAAAACTGCTATTGGTGGCCTGACTTTTCATACCGTGTCGCCTGACCAGCATGTTACCTGGCTACCCGCTCAAATGATGCGCGTTATGAGACTGCTCACTGTTTTTCTTTTCGCTGCTTCGCTCGCCGTTTCCGCCCGCCCTGCGGCCCAAACGGTCACTCTCTCCGAGAAGGATATTACCCTCCGGGAGGTTTTTTCCGCTATTGAGAAGCAAACCGGCTATCTGGTTCTTTGTAACAAAGCTATCTTCAGCAACTGGAAGCCCCTTTCTCTTTCTGTCAACAACCTGCCACTTCACGATTTTTTGGATGTGGTCTTAAAGGATCGGCCGGTTAAATACCAGATCGCGGGTAAAACCATTTTCCTTTCTGAGAAATCGCATGTTGTGTCTTCCGACCGGAATATGCCTCAGCCGCCCATGCAGGAGGCGGCGCCTCCGATTACCGGGGTCGTTCGGGATGCTAATGGCAATCCATTGCAAGGGGCGTCTATCACGGTAAAGGGAACCAATATTGGAACCTCTACTGATGTTAATGGAAGATTTGCCATTGACGCCAGCTCCGGGCAGGTGTTGGTTATTTCTTTTACGGGATACCAGGAAAAAGAACTTATCGTTACTTCCGCCGATATTACATCTTCCAACCAACAATCCTTTACCATAACGCTTCTGGTGGCAGAAACTGCTATGGATAACGTAGTCATTGTCGGCGCTTCTGTAAAGAAAAAAGACATAACAGGCGCCGTCGTAAATGTAGAGGAAAAAGTATTGGAGGAAAGGCCCGTAACCAGTATCGCTGAAGCATTGCAAGGCAGAGCTACAGGCGTTTTTATTCAGAACAATCCACAGCCGGGAGGCGCTGCCACTATACGTATCCGAGGAAATAACTCCCTTCAATATGGCGGCAACCCTATTTTTGTTGTTGATGGGATTGTAATGGAAGGAGATTTCAACTTGACAAACCTGAATGATGTCGCTTCAGTTACTGTTCTTAAAGATGCTAGCGCTACAGCGCTTTATGGTTCCAGAGGCGCCAACGGAGTGGTGGTGGTGACAACAAAAAAAGGGAAAAAAGGGCCGGGGCAGGTAAGTTATAGAACCTGGTTTGGAGTCGAAGAATTTATTAATGAAAACTTAAACCTGGGCGCGCAGGATATATATAATTTACGGATTGATGCATTGGCAAATTCCCATGTAGCCGAGGATTATTTTGCGCAGCATCCTAACGCCACCAGGGAGCAGTTCGTTAATGATGAATTATTGAGGCCAAATTCCAATTGGTTTGCCGATTATGAAAAAGAAACTTATGCTGAGGGGAAAAGTTATGATTGGTTGAAGGCCATATCCCGTTCGGGGTTACAGCAAAATCATTCTCTTAGTTTTTCCGGAGGTTCCGAGCGTAGTACGTATTATTTAAGCTTTGGGTACATAGATCAAAAAGGTTTGGTTCAAGGCTCCTCCAACAAACGTTATACCGGAAGGATAAATGCGGAGCAGGAAATTAAGCCCTGGCTTAAAGTGGGAACAAATACTTTCCTTACCAAATCTGTTAGTGATGAAGTGGATGGGGCTGTATTTGCCGTTGCCCAGGAAGCAAACCCGTTGCTGCCGATAGAACGATATAAAGACACGCTTTTTTTGGCTTGGGGGAACAGTTGGGACATTAATAGAGAGAATCCCTTTAATACCTTAAAAATAGATAAGGACAGGAATAAGATTAAGATTGCTTCATCAAATTATGTAGAAATAAATCCTATCAGGGGATTAAGGGTTAGATCAACTTTTGCCATCGACAATGGGACGCAAGAATACTATGAATATATCCCCAGCAATATTCAGCAGGCTTATCGAGGAGCTTTCAAGGGGCGCGCTATTCATAACCTGGATTATTCAAACAATTTTCAATGGGATAATTCCATTACTTATGATGCTTCTATTGAAAAGCATCAAATTTCAGCTCTGGTATCTACGAGTTTAAGCAGGAATACATTTCGTTATACGAATGTTCTGGCTCGGGATTTTCCAATAAACGATTTTAGCTATTACAATTTAGGAAGCGCATATGACAGAGCAAATTTCAATTTGGGGTCCGATAAAAGCGCATCTTCTTTAGAGTCCTATTTGGCAAGGGTAAATTATAGTTTCGGCAATAAATATTTTGCAACCTTAACTGGTCGCTTTGATGGCTCTTCCCGTTTTGCGGATGGCCATAAATGGGGTTTTTTCCCTTCGATAGGCCTTTCCTGGAATATTCTTAACGAGGAATTTATGAAAAGTCAACAACTTTTTGACCTTATGAAGTTAAGACTTGGATATGGTAGCGTTGGTAATCAAAGTATTCCAAATTATGCTTTTTACAGTCTGTATAATCCGGTATACTCTGGCGGGAGCGTTTCTTTTGCCTCTTCCGGATTAAGAGGCACGCCAAATCTGAAATGGGAAAAACAAAATCAATTCAATATTGGATTAGATCTGGCCTTGTTTAATAACAGGCTATTCCTGGCCGCCGACTATTTTAATATAGTGAATTCCAACCTTTTGATGAGGCGCACGCTTTCTACAATTTCGGGTTATAATGCTACTATAGAAAATATAGGAGAGTTGACCAATAGGGGAGTAGAATTAGCAATTACAGGCGTTGTTTTGGATAAAAAGGATTTGCGTTGGGATATTTCTGTAAACTTTTCAAGGGACAAAAATAAGATAACCAAATTGTATCAGGGCGTAGATGCCATTTACAACTTTGGAGGATTTACCGGAGCGGATATTCAAAGAACGGGAAATTTCTTTTTGGGTAAATCGGTGAACACTATTTATATGTTGCAATTTGATAGAATTATTCAGCAAAAGGATATGGATTATGTAAATAGCCTCCAATTACCAGGTAAAACATTGCAACCGGGAGATATGCTGCCCAAAGATCAACAGTCCCAAGGGGAGGATGGTTACGGAGTAATAGATGCAAACGACCGTGTTATCGTGGGTACTCAGGATCCCAAGTTTTATGGCGGTTTCTCAACAAAACTTACATGGAAAAATTTAGAACTTAACGGTGTTTTTTCCTATTCGTACGGAGCAAAAAAGATAAGTACTTATTATGAACGTTTGATGACTGGCACCGGGTTTTGGCCTGCGCATAAAGATAATCTCGACAGATGGACCCCCGAGCATACCGATACCAATATTCCCCGTGTCACCTATGATAATGCACAACGATTTGGAGCCAATGAAACATCATGGGGGTTGCAGGACGCTTCCTTTTTAAGATTATCAACGGTTGTTTTATCATATGATTTGCCCGATACTTTTATTAGGAAGGCGGGGTTGTCTAATTTAAGATTTTACGTTTCGGGAAACAATGTTTTTACCTGGACGAAGTATAAGGGATACGACCCTGAGAATGGAGATTGGTATCCCACGGCCAGAATGTTTGTTACAGGTCTAAACATAACTTTTTAACGCAAAGTAAAATTTGTGTTAACAATTAAAAAATTAATAAGATGAAACAAATAAATAGCGGTAAAATTTTAGCAATAGTTTTTTGTGCTATGCTGTTCCAGCTAGCCGCATGCTCGAAATTTCTGGACGAAAAGCCATATACGAGTTTAACAGAGGAAGAAGTTTATGGGAGCGAGGAGAATCTGAAGCTGCTTATTTCTGGGCTTTATACCCAGTGGCGAACTACAAGGCAGGATAGGAGCGCTCTATATTTGTCAATGGGTACGGATGAAGCAAAGCAAGGCGGGCAACAAATGCTGGAGGGCAGCGAGCAACCTGCGCTAGATAAATATGATGGTGGAATGAATCCCTCAAATTCGATAATTGCGGCGGAATGGAATAAAAGATGGCCTGTTGTTAGCGCTGCTGCAAAGGCTATTTATTATTCTCCTTCGGCTGATCTTAAGGCTCAGGCCTCTTTTATACGCGCGTCTATAAATTTTGAATTGGCTATGTTATGGGGGCCCATTCCAATAATTGACCTGGACAATATGAAGGAATCCAGACAACCGTTAAGCGATGTCTTTCAATTCATAATTAATGATCTGAAATTTGCTTCTGAAAACTTACCTGCAACGCAGAGCGACCATAAAATACCGACGAGCGGCGCTGCGCTGGCATTATTGGGAAAAGTTTACTTGTATGCTCCGGAAGAATCGGGGCTTCGGGATCATAATAAAGCAATAGAATATTTTGATAGGGTAATCCCTAATTATTCACTTTTGCCTAATTATGGAGATTTGTTTAATGCTACATTAAATCAGAATTCAAGCGAGATAATTTATGCCTTTCAATTCAAAAATATAGCTCCGGATAATAATATGATTCAAAATCAGGCTGGATCAAGAGCGGTGGCAGATTTAGATGCTAACACTTATTTTGGAGGTTATGATTTGGCTATGCCTACCCCATATTATTATGAGGATGTATGGGAAGGACAAGACGGCGATACAAGAAAAGAGGCAAGTATCAGGTATGATTTTATATTACCCGACGGAAGGGTGCCCAGGATAACATGGACGGGACAAGTAGATGAATTGGAGCCCCATATTAAGAAATTTGAGGATTTTAGAACCCAGGGGACGCAGCCTTTCTGGTATTCAGGCGGGTTGGTTTATTATCTTCGCTTAGCTGATATACTTTTATGTAAGGCTGAATGTTTAAACGAGATTGATAAAACTGCTGAAGCGGTGGATTTGGTTAATGCTACGGTCAGGACAAGAGCTTTTGGAGGAACCCTTTCGACAACAGAAGCCTGGCCCACTACGATGTCCAAGAATGATTTTAGGGTAAGGATCATGGATGAAAGGATAAGGGAACTTGGCTTTGAAGGATGGAGGAAAATGGATCTTATACGTACCGGAAATTTTGTCAATTATGTAAAAGAGCGAAATATATGGGCTAAGAATTCCGGGACCTTACAGGATTTTCATGAACGGTACCCGATACCAGAATCTGAGATTAAGCAAAATGAAAACATTAATCCTGAAGACCAAAATCCTGGTTATTAGGCCTCGCGAATAGAGAACAATCCCGAATTACTTCCTTGAGTTTATTATTTAATGCTATGTAGATGATGATGGCAGGCCCATCGGTCGCGAGCTGCAGGACTGTATGGCGTAGCGTTATGAAGGAGATTGTATTTTGAACGCCTATTGCAAGGATGGTTGGGAAACGGCTCATATTACGACAAAAATAAGGCAACCGATTGCCTGGGTTAATTAATTTAAAAGTATTATTTACCATGAAATATATGTTTGTAAACGTCAGGATGTTCCTGGTCGCTCTTGGATTCTGCTTTCTGTTTGTAGATTGTACGGGAGACGATAAATCTTTAAGCTTAACCTCAAAAGATGGGCTGAATACAATAGAATTATCTTTGAATGAAAATGGGGAGATTTACTACCAGGTAAAGCGCAGGGATAGTGTAATGATAAGGACCTCTCCATTGGGTTTAAAATGCGACGATCAGGATTTTACGCAAGGGCTATCAATAACCAAAATTTCTCCTGTTCAAGAGAAAAGGGAAAAATATCAGTTGAAAGTTTCAAACAAAAAAGAAATAGATCAGTTGTTTACAACTAAAAGCGTGACCTTTAAGAACAACGCGGGCGCTTTAATGATAGTCGACCTGATTTCCGGAGAAGAAGGAGTTGCTTTCCGTTATCGTTTTCCGGAGGAACAAAGTAACGTTCGTACCATAGAAGAAGAAATAACGGGTTTTCAGATTGAAAAGAATGCTAAAGGTTGGCTACAGCCATATAATGCAGCAACCTATGTCACCCCGGGATATGAGGATTTTTATTTCAAGGTGGGCCCGGGAGATACAATTTCTAATCCGCGAAACCCATCTGTAGGTTGGTGCATGCCTGCGCTTTTTAATGTAAATGACAAAAAGAATTGGATTCTTATTGCCGAAGCCGGAACCGACGGTTCTTACGCTGGTTGTCATTTGAGGCCAGATTCAGAAGGAGGATTGTACAAAGTTGCATTTCCAAAGAAAGACGAAAAATTCCAACTTCCAAAAATAGGCGATGAAACCAGCCCGAACCCCAAATCTAATCTACCATGGACTATGCCCTGGAGAGTTATTATAATTGGAGATCAGGCCGGAGATATATTGCTTTCAAGCTTAATTACAGATTTAGCGCCAGCATCAAAAATTGAAGATGTCTCATGGATTGAACCGGGAAAGGCATCATGGTCCTGGTGGTCTGAACCTGACGACATGTCCGCAAGAATATATAATAAATTTACAGATTTAGCTGTTTCGTTTGGCTGGGAATACACGCTGTTCGATGCTGGTTGGGAGAAAGCAGACTCAGCGGCGCATATCATAGATACTGCTTTGTCCAAAGGCATTAAGCCGCTGGTTTGGGGATTTTCGGGAGATTATTTCGAGCCGGAAGAAAGAAAGACACGTTTAAAGAGATTCGCGAAAATGGGTATTAAAGGAGTTAAAATAGATTTTTGGTGTTCCGACAGACAAGAAGTAATGGGCGCTTTAGAGGGCGTTTTCGAAGATGCAGCAAACGAACATCTATTGGTGAACCTTCATGGCGTTACTGTCCCAAGGGGCTGGCATAGAACCTGGCCTAATTTTCTGACTGCTGAAGCAGTCTTAGGACTCGAAAGTTATTTTTATGAAGAAAGATATCCTGAAAAAGCAGCGGAGCAAAATACTGTGTTACCTTTTACAAGAAATGTAGCCGGCCCTACTGATTATACGGCTATTGCCCTTACCATTAGAAAATTTCCTCGTGTAAATACTGCAGTTCATGAATTGGCCACTCCAATGATCTATACTTCGGGGATCATTCATTTTGCCGATTCCAGGGAATTATTTGAGTCATTGCCAAACGATGTAAAAACCTTGTTGAAAGAAATGCCGGCTACCTGGGATAAATCGGAAGGTATTATTTGCGAGCCAGGTGAAGCAATTGTACTTTCACGACAAAAGGATTCGCTATCCTATATCGTTGGAATTAATGGCGCTAATAAGCAAATGCCGGTTAAATTGAACCTTAAAAAATATTGTGGGGACTATTCACATTTTAAAATCATTACGGAGGGAGAAGATCCGCTAATGGAATTTACCACAAAGACCTATCCTATAGATGTAGATTCTGACTGGTCATATTCTATGGCGCCTAAAGGCGGATTTATTATCCAATTTGTAAATGATTAAAAAAGATAGTAAATATTGTTGGATTTCAAATAAAACACTGACGAGCCCTGCGCTGGCAGGCGTTGAAAATTTCTTAACCTAAACACCTGGCTTGTCGGTTATCTTAAGCGGCGTCATAATTTTAATATTTAAAAGACCATTTTATACCCGGCTTATAGGTTATTGTTGTAACAGCAGCTGTTATCCAAAGGCTCTTGTTCGCCGCCTTATGCGCGCTTTCGTTCTCAGTTTGTTTCGACATATTTCCTAAAATTGTCCAGAATCGCCTGCCATCCTTCCCGTTGCATTTCAATCGGGTTTTCATTTTCGGCATCAAATATTACGGTCATTTTGGTTTCATTATTTTTACCAGTGAAATTGATCTCCGCCTTTCTTCCGTCGGTCATCGTGTAAGCGATATACTCGTTTAGCTTTACGTCATCATATACGCCTTCAAAGTTAAAACCAGCGCTACCGTCCCTGGCTTCCATTCTCGAAAGGAACCTGCCGCCGGGTCGCAAGTCATTTTCTGCCTTTGTAGTATGCCAATCGTCCGAGGCGTTGTTCCATTTTACGATGTGCTTCGGGGATGTATATTGTTCCCATAGTTTCTCCGCCGGCGCTTTTACCGTGGTTTCCACGGTGATCTTTGTCGCTTTCATTTCTATTGTTTTATTATTATTGATTGAATTGTTGTTTTTACGCCTTTAGGTTAATAGACAGCGCTGCCAGTAGAAAACTGAGAACGGCCGCTATCGTACGGATTAAATTCAATTTGTTCCAGGGAGACTCAAACCTTTCCCTCAGAGAGCTTATATCTTGCGCGGTAGCGACGTCCATATTAAAACGCTCCAGCATATTGTTTAAAGGCACGTTCCCTAGCATAGTTACGCCAAATACGCCAATAGCATACAGTACAGCAGCCGACAGTAACAACCAAAATGAGAGAGAAATATCAGCCCGGTAGGAAAGCCAGGTTGCCAGCGGTAGAATAATAAGGCTACCCATAAAGCTAACGAAGAACCAGGCGTTCAGGATGGCGGTGTTGATCGACTGGAAAGTCATTATATATTCCCTGTCCGGAAGCTTGCCCAGCGCCCAGGTGACGGAGCAGGCATAGCTATAAAATAGTCCCGCTACCAAACCTACCAGCAGTACCGCCACGATTTGAATAAGCTCGTAAAAACTCATCGTTGTTAGTTTTTAATGTTCTAAATCCCGGTTTGATTGGCTTTGGCTACATATTCGCGAAAAGCAGTCAGTTTGCGGCCGATTACTTCTTCAATATCGTGGATGATCGATTGCCTCTCCCCATTTCCCGGTTTCCCCGTTGCGCCTAATACGAGAATCTTGTTTGCCATAATCTTTGCTTTTGATCTAAAAAGCTTTGAACAAAAATATAGGGTCGGTAAAACCAGAAATTGAATAAATCGGACAAATTGGCTATTGCGGTTTTTTTAGCTGCAGGGGTTTCTTCCCTGTGAATTTCCTGATGTTCCGTATAAAATGCGATTGGTCGGCATAGCCGTTTTCATAGACCACGTCGGTCATTTTTGAAAAATCGCCTGTGGAAAGCTGATCCAATGAAGCCTGGAACTGCGTGATCTTTGCAAATTTTTTCGGAGATATCCCGACATAGCGGTTGAATTTTCTTCGTAGCGTTCTTTCGGTGGTGTTCAGGCGGCTTGCCAATTCATTTATAGCAATCAAGCCCTTACAGTCCTGGATAGTTTGAATAGCCCTTTGTATTTTCCGGTATTCCTCCATTCCCTTTTCCCGCGCGAGTTCCGAGAGGAATTTGGCGATGATCTCTGTTTTTATGCTTACTGCAGGAAGAGCGGCGAATGTATCCAAGGGATTTTCAATAGCTTTCCCTTTGATCTTTGAAAGGTCAGCACAATCGTCATTCAGTTTTTTAGCGTCCACATCAAACAGCAATTTGGCGGCGGAAGGGTATAGCTGAAAGGCAATCATTAGATAGGGCGTTTTTATTGAAAGCTCGTAAGGCGCGATCATCTGTCCGTATAGAAAAAAAGCGCTGAGTGTTTTCTTCCGGGGAAGTAGGATCCCCTCTTCAGACTGCAGGTATACGACTCCCGGGTAGCCATCCGCAAAAAACGTAAGCGCAGCGTCTTGGGAGGCGCCCTGTTCTTCCAGAATGAAAATCTCCTTCACGAACAATTCCAGATCGTTATCAGCTATTATTTTCGCAGCCTCTATCAAATTTCAAATAGTTTTTTACGCCTTATGTAGCACATGATTATTAACAGGCATGAGCTACGCTTGTTAAATGTTAGCAATATGTTCGACTTTTGAGCCTTTTACAANNCTTGATCTCTCCTAATTTCTCTGAAATAGAAACAACTAACTTGAGTATTTTATCTGTTATTTGGCAGGGTGCCTTCATGTAATGATAGTATCATTTGATAGTATCATAAAGATAGTCGTTTTTCGAGATTTAGAATAAGAATAGAGGCCAGGGGTCGGAGAAATATTAAAAGCGGTTTAAACCCTCTTATTTATGAGACCATCGCAGATAAACCTCTCCCTCTCTACCTTCAGCGTATTCAATCCGTCATTAACGATAAATGTCTAACAGTTCAAGAACTAACCTGTACCGTCAAATTTGTTTGATAAACCTATATGGATTATGTTTATGCCCGGCAGTTTCAAACAATATTCCTATATGCAAAAAAAATTCATTCGTTTCCTGTTGGCTCCGGGGCTTTCTTTTTTAGTAGCGTTTGCGCCTATCCCAGTGTTTTCAGCCGCCGGCGAGCTGATCGTTCGTAAGGCAAAGTCTACGCTTACTCCCGTGGAGTTGAACAGGGGGGACACCTTGAAGTTTACGCTCTTGAACGGCGAAACCAGGACAATGATATTAAACGAGATATCTGCGGATATCATTATTACGAACCTGGCCAGGCTTAAAGAGGATCAGCCCGGAGGCGCAACGCTTTATCATTTTACCTGCCAGGTTTTGATAGATGGGCATTTGATGAAAATGGAACGGTACGTAGGATCGCAGGAGAGCTTTTACGAACCCTATGTGATCAATGGAATGAGGATATGGTTTGACGGCGTGAGCGAAATAGGGAAGATCATCAAAGATCAGCATGGCGGCAAAAGCAGCGAGTCGATCCCGCTGAAACATGCCCGGTTTGCAGTTGCCGATATGACCATGCGCATCTGCCCGTCAAAGCTATACCCGATGTATGTCAACCCCGAGAATCACATTCGTATTTCAGACAGCTATAACGGCGACGATTGTTGGATGGGCGCCTACGACGGCTTTGAGCTGCATGGCGGATTGGATATAAACCAACCGTCCGGAGCCCCGAATTTTACTCCGTTTCCTATAGACGATCATTATTTATTCAACAGCCTGGGAAAAGGAGACAATAATAACCGGTGGAGGGGATTTCATACCTGGGATAACGGCGACAGGTGGACGATACAGAATCATCATATGATAAACCTCCGGGTTCCGGAGCATTCGCCGATCGGAGCAGGAGTGAACTACGCTGATGCAGCCGGAATACGTATAGGCGATCACACGCATGCCCACTATGTTTTCAGGGTGAAAACCCCCGAAAATGACACTGAGATGTTGCTTGATCCCTGGATCATATTCTGGCAGACCTTCGAAGACAACCGGAAGCATGCCGGGGAAACCAAGGCGATCATGGCGCCGGTCAGCCCGGGAAAAACGCGACAACAGATCCTGTTCAACGGAGAGCAATCCAGAAATGCAAATGCCGACCGGGATCTGCAGTACTACTGGACATTCGGAGATGGAGGCGTTTCAATGGAGAAGAATCCGAAGCATATATTCCCGAATCCCGGGATATATCCCGTGACGCTAGTGGTTGATGATGGCGCGACGCGCAGCAGTTTTACCCAACATATTACAATCAACGGCCTTTCATCGGGGACGCCCTCGCTTGCGCTGGCATGCAATGAGGAACCTTCTTTCCGGATCAGGCCTGCTCATGTAATGGATGTATACGGCAGCAACAATGTATTGGTTCCGAATTCGGTTTATTTTCTTGCCAGGCAAAGCCGGCCCAGGCCAAATAGCAGGACAATTGCGCTGGTGAATACCGGGAAAGGCGTACTCGGTAAGATGATAAAATCTGAAGTTCAGTATGTCAATGGAAAGGGGTGGTTGAAGTTGCAGACGGAAGGGCAGGGGAATGACCAGAAAATAAGGATTTTCGCAGATGGCAGCGGCCTGCCGTCCGGCGTCTACATTGCCTTGGTACGGGTCGAGCTCCGGGGAAGCTATAACCGAGCGCAGTATTTCCGGGTGAGCCTGTCGGTCCCTACCGCTCCGCCATCGCGCAGGCCCATAAATAATCTGAAATCTGATGTAGTGGACAATGCCGACGTACTGGAGAACCGGTTTTATTGCACTCCCTATTTTTGGGTGGCGCCTGAATTCAAAAGGTGGACGGAGAAAGGAAATCGCGATATGTACCTTACAAACGGGGGGCGTGCAAATAAGGGAGAGTTTGCCAGGTTCCGGCCCGACCTCGAAGAAGGCGTTTATGAATTGTATTTCTCGGGAAAGACGCCATTCTCCCCTCAACGCAGGGCAATGCATGATGGGAAAGCCTACCCTGTCGACAGCTTGCTGAATCCGGAGCCGGCGTTCAAGGTAAGGGTCCATTCTCAGGAAGGAGAAAAAGAGATAGGGGTAAAACCGGCGGAATCCCTTTTTATCGGAAAGTTTAAATTCTGGGAGGGCTCCGACGGATACGTCGATATCCTGAGCGAAGGATCTGTAGGCCAGGTTCTGGCAGATGCTATAATTTTCAGGAAAGTAGTGGAATGAATTCCGGAGACCAGAAGATCAGGATAGAGCATTCAATCCGTCGTATTACAAACCTGCTTGCGGAGCATTAATCGTAACTTTTGCCTGATAATAGCCTATTTTTAGCAAAAAGAAAACGTATGAAAAAAATAGGGTTTCTATCGTTCGGGCACTGGGCCAGCCATCCTGCCTACAGGACCCGCACGGCAAGCGATACCTTGCTGCAGTCGATTGATCTGGCTGTTGCCGCCGAGGAAATTGGTTTGGACGGAGCTTATTTTAGGGTGCATCATTTTGCGGCTCAGTTGGCATCTCCATTTCCTTTGCTCTCGGCTATTGGCGCCAAAACGAGTAAAATAGAGATTGGAACAGGCGTAATCGATATGCGTTACGAAAATCCGCTCTATATGGTGGAAGACGCCGGAGCGGCTGACTTGATTTCGAGGGGGCGGTTGCAATTGGGGATCAGCAGAGGCTCGCCGGAACAGGTGATCGACGGGTGGCGTTATTTTGGGTATGAGTTGGCTGAAGGAGAGACCGATTCAGATATGGGGCGTCGTAAAGCATTGGAGTTCCTGGATAAATTAAAGGGAGTAGGATTCGCCCAGCCTAATCCATACCCGATGTTTCCGAATCCGCCGGGTTTGCTGCGCCTGGAACCGCACTCGGAAGGATTGCGGGAACGTATCTGGTGGGGGGCGGCTTCTAATGCGACTGCTGTTTGGGCTGCCGAAAATGGAATGCATCTTCAAAGTTCTACGTTGAAATATGATGAAAGCGGCAAGCCCTTTCACGTGCAGCAGGCTGAGCAGATCAGGTTGTATAAGGAAGCGTGGAAAAAAGCGGGATACCAGCGCGAAGCAAGGGTTTCGGTGAGTAGGTCTATTTTCGCATTGGTAAACGATCAGGACCGCTATCTCTTTGGGCAGGAAGCCGACCGGAGCGATACAATCGGGATGATAGAACAGGACAAACGCGCCATTTTCGGAAGAAGTTATGCTGCAGAACCCGATCAACTTGTCAAAGAATTGGCTAAAGACGAAGCTATCCAGGAAGCGGATACGATCCTATTGACAATACCCAATACCTTGGGCGTTGATTACAACATACATGTATTGTCTTCTATCTTGACGCATGTTGCGCCGGGATTGGGTTGGCGTTAGCAATGAATATTTAAAGGATGTCATCGATGCGTGCGAGCAATATGGTTGGCATTGGACTTATCATGCGTTCAGGGAATCCTTCTACTGGGATCCCGAAATGCCCATTGGCACGCTTGATATCCTGCCGCGGAATAGCAATGAAAAGCGGATCTCATTATTGAAAGGCTATTTCCGGAAAAATGAATAGGTTAAATTTTGATGAAGGGGAAGCTTGAAAATCAGTAATAGTACATGGAGACGGACATTGCTATGCTTGTTTTCTTTGCAGGCGGTAATGCTGGTTTCGGTTTATTTCGTTTTCGACCACATGGGTTTTTGCCTCAGGATTTTCTTGTGTATAGGGCAACTTTCAGCATGCGCCCCAGGCAAATAGCCGATGCTCATCAGAAATTCGTTTACGATCTCGCCGCCAGTAAACCGAAATGTTTTTTTGAATAGTTTCACCCATTCGTCTTTTGTTTTGGGATGGCTGCTTTCCAGCCATTTCTCAAATGAACCGAATGTTTTTTGTAACGCAAGGATTGTCTTGGCATTTTCAATAGCTGCGTTGATCTTTAAGCGATTCCGGATAATGCCGGCATCTGCCAGCAGCCTTTCCCTGTCTGCATCTTTATATGCCGCGATTTTTTTTATATTAAAATTGTCGTAGGCTTTTCTAAAGGATTGTTCCTTTTTCAAGATGGTTTCCCAACTCAATCCTGCCTGGTTGATCTCCATGATCAGCCTGCCGAACAATTCGTTGTCATCATGGATGGGGTAACCATAGTGGTTGTCGTGATAATTTTTATGCAATTTCTTTTTATCGCCCGACATCAATTTGATATAACTGCAATAAGACATGGTGATGTTGTTGAAATGATTGCTTTAACCCTATGGGCATAAGACTGTTTTCTTCGGAAACAATTTACTGAATGATTACTGATGCGTCGAATTTTTTTATTCGTCTACTTTAAAATCGGCAAATATTTTTCCTTGTTTTCCGTGATCACCCAAATGTTGATGACAAGCAATACCAGTCCTAATCCGATGCCTGCGATATCGAAGGTGAGATGATGAACGAGGATGCCTGCCAAAACAGGAGCCAGTACGAGCGCGGCCAGCGCCCTGGTCCTGGGAATGATCATTAAGACGCCTCCAACGATCTCAATAATGGCTACCAATGGCAATAACCATTTAAGCGCCATCATGGCTCCGAATATTTTCATCTGCTCTTCAGTTGGCGCGGGCGCGGGCATATAATTGAAAAATTTATTCAATCCTGAGTTGATCATTATTAAACCAAGCAGTGTACATGCAGTTAAAAGGATCTTGCGTTTCATTTTTTATATTTTGTGTAGCGTCAAAACTATTTTATTTTTGATTTCCTAATGTAATCAGTTACCTCTTGGTAATCAGTAACCTTTAGGTAATCAAGAAAACAGAAATGAAGAAAAAAGTGCATACCGAGTGTTTGTCAGCGTTATTACCCGTTAGGGATACGCTGGATATAATCGGCGGTAAATGGAGGATATTGATTTTAATATCTATTTGGGAAGGGAACAGGCATTTCCGGGAAATAGAACGAAGTATTCCAAAACTTTCAACCAAGGTGTTGGCAAAAGAGTTGAAGGACATGGAATTGAACAAATTGATTACCCGGACAGTTGTCAATGGTTTTCCTGTCCGTACAGAATACGCGCCCACAGAATATTCCAAAACCCTGCAAAAGCTGATTAGAGAGTTGCAGAACTGGGGCTTAAAACATCGCCAGGAAGTGTTTGGAAAGGTAACGGAGATCCATAGGAGATGTTGTTAAAACCCCCGGTCCATGCGCGTGTGCGAATGCAAACGTTTGCATTCCTTCT
>DEHV01000005.1:0-90076 GCA_002352105.1 Chitinophagaceae bacterium UBA2791
TCCAGGTCCGGCCAGTCGGTAATTTCTCCCTGCGGTAAGGATATTTTATCGTTGTCTTCCTGAACCAGTTGCAACAGGGTTTGTACCCCATAGAACAATCCCGCAGACGCATTGGCAATGATCTCAATACCATTACTGCCCAGCCTGATGCGGTAGGCCTGCTTCTTTAATTCCTCTGGCTTATACCCGTTGGCCGGTCCGATGGGAACCGATCCGGGCCTGAGCGTCAGCCGGATGGTCCGGGCAGGAACTGCAGCTGTTTTGGAAGACGACTGGAGCCCGATATGAAGATTAAAACGCCTTTTCAGTTCATGCAGCAGATCAGTAATGGCAATATCGTCTTTCGCGATATTAGCGCCATGCGCAATGGTCCAGGCGCTGGTAAGCGAGATGCTTTGGTTGGTCAACGCCACTTTCTGCGGAACAGGAAGCAGCCGGGAAGCAGGGTCTACGGCAACGCCAGCAGCATGCGCTGCTGACTGTACAACAGTAAAAAACAAAAGAAAAATACCAAGGAGAGCCGTTCTACAATGCATGAACATGAACAAGAGTTTAAATGAATTGAATATTAGTTGTCTGCGTTACGGGTTATTACAATAGCCCGGTAACGACTATTTTACATTTCACGCAAAATAGCACGAAAATTAAAGAATAAAAATTTATTAACGACAACTGTACAATAGGATTGTATCGCTATGGCGCTCATGGTTCTTAATCTAATCGTTCGGCATCTTTCCAATTCAGCGAGCCCGTTCTCTGGGATAAACCATTTTTTGCCGCAAACGCATTCCGCGCTTTTTGGGTCTCTTCCGCCCACTGGCCCAAGGGATAATGCAATTGACGATAGATCAAATAGCTCATGTCTACCGTTCTTACAGGGATATGGTCTTTGATATCATCTACTTTATCCAGATAGGTCCGGCCGTTTGCTTCCAACACCCTCGGGAACCAATCTTCATACCATACCGACACCAGCGACTGGTAAGTTTTATTCCGCTGATTGCGGATGATCTTTGCCTGGTCCAGCGCCTGGTCTACCAATGCTACCGCAGCCAAGGGATCGGACGAAGACAGCTTTGCAGCGAGCTGCAAAAACGAGTTGATGCGTTCCAGGTCGATCAGCAGGTTCAGCTCCTGCCTGCATAGTTGGGCGATGCTGAGAAAAACCCTTAAATTATAATGGCCCTCAGGTCTGGCGCTCCTTATATTGGCATGCAATAAATTAAGCAGTTCATTGTTCTGCGCTAAATATTCCTTGGCCACCTTCAGGCGTTCCGCATTACCCGCCGCCCAATCCTTATTCAGCGATAAATTGCCGGCGGAAGGAACAGGCAAAAAAGATAAGGTATGATCTAAAGGATGCATGGGTTCATCATCTTCCAATGTGTCGATACCGCGCCAGCCTCCCAATATCGGCGTACGCAACTTCAGCGGCTCTCTATCCCAACTTTGTTTCCAGAACTGGGCCTGTGCGCTCAACAACTGATAGGCTCTATTGATATCCGTTATATCAGGACCGTAAAATGAATAATAGAAACGATTGATCAATTCGGCAGCGGTTACGGATTGATGATTCCATCCCATTGCAGAACCCGTCGCATATCCCAGCCAGAAAGTTTCGGGATGCAGCCCGGAATCGCCCCACGCCGCGATCACCGTTCCGAGAAAATCGGATTTCTTTTGAGCTATGGCGGTGGATATTGTTCTCAGCAACCCTTCCACACGACCGGCTTTCAGGTCGCCCTGGGCCATTTCATCATCGGTGACCAGTTTTGTATTCGCGCTGTCGCCATGAACAAACTTATGTGGAGGATAGCTATAGTAAGTAGGAAACAAGGGTTCCATGCCCTGGGCAGAAGCATAGATCAATTGACGAATGCCCTGCTTCTTGTAGAGAGCAGCAGTTCTGTCATTCTCCCCGCCGTCATACACGCCATTGATCAGGTGCGAAGGCAGGTAGGCAATATCTTCAGCGCGCAGCGGGTATTCGCCCCATATAAACACTTCCCTGCCTTTCTTACGCAATTCATTCGCAATGCGGGAAACAAAATGCGCCCATAATCGCCCGTTACCCCCCAATTCCTTGGCCTTTGCCTGTTCATTTTCGGGCTTTCCCACATAATACGCTTCATCGGTGGAGAGGAAAATATACTTAACTCCCTTATTCGCTTCTATCAGATTATCATACATCTTCAACAACAATTCATCCACCTCAGGATTGACCGCGCTAAAATGATAGTTGTTATCGGGATAAGCCCTTAGATGCGCATATTCGGGATGCTTCAGGATAAAAGACACATGTCCCGGAGCATCCAGGAAGGGAATCAGGTCGATATGATGTCTTTTCGCATAATCCGTTAACTCCTGGTATTCGGCGGGCGTATAAGCGTATGGCTCCACAATGGGCTTAGCGTCTTTATACTGAAAATGGCCTTCCAGTTTCAAGGCTATCGCATTGATCTTATAATGCGATGCCTGGCGGATCTCGCGTTTCATGACTGCAAAGCGTTCCAGCTTATGCGCATTATCCCAGTAGATCATTCTCATCTCCAGGTCCGGCCAGTCGGTAATCTCTCCCTGCGGTAAGGATATTTTATCGTTGTCTTCCTGGATCAATTGCAACAGTGTTTGCACCCCGTAGAACAATCCGGCAGATGCATTGGCAATGATCTCAATACCATTACCGCCCAGCCTGATGCGGTAAGCCTGCTTTTTCAATTCTTCAGGCTTATACCCGTTGACCGGTCCGATAGGAACCGACCCTGGCCTGAGCGTCAGCCGAATGGTTCTGGCGGTCGCCGCCGCTTTGGCGGGTGATTGGAGCCCGATATGAAGATTAAAGCGTCTTTTCAGTTCATGCATCAGATCAGTAATGGCAATATCGTCTTTCGCGATATTGGCGCTATGCGCAATGGTCCAGCTATTAGTAAGCGAGATGCTTTGATTGGTCAGCGCTACTTTCTAGGGAACAGGAAGCAGGCGGGAAGCCGGGTCGGCAACAACGCGGGTATCGCTAGCGGTCGCATGCGCGGCTGATTGTACAGCGGTAAAAAACAAAAGGGAAATGCCGAGGAGCGCTGTTCTGAAATACATAAACATGAAAAAGAGTTTAGATGAAATAAAGTAATGCCGCCAGGTAATATGTTTAGCCATAGCAGTTTGCTCCGCAACTGACAGACACCGGCCGGGGGGTGATGGGAGTATTGAAGTTAAAAATATTTTTCACCCAAATAAAAGAAACCCGGAAAATACGATCATGCTCTTTTCTGAAGATAAGACTTGAGCGATCGCTAAAGAATAAAAATATACTAACGACACATACCCCTTATTTACAGATTCGAAGAGAACGCCCCGTTTTCTCATGTCTATTTTGTTTTTATCTTACTAGTAAGTACCTTTCGTTCCCTTTTTTACATTCTTCTTACCGGATAGATATAAAACATAATAATACTTTCATTGAATGAAATACGTAATCATTGTTTGTCTTATTGCCGTTGCCGGCCTGTTGATTTTTAATCTTGTTAATAAAAATGAAGGAGCTGGAAACTCATCCGCTGATACCGCTTTCCAGGAAGTTTTGATAGATTCCGGCGGCGTTTCAGCCACTTCGCTCGTTAAAGGACTGGAGGTTCCCTGGGAACTGCTCTGGGGTCCCGATAACTGGATATGGTTCAGCGAACAAGATGGAAAGATCAGCAAGCTGAATCCGACCACAGGTGAGACAAAATTACTGGTTCAGGTCCCCAACGTCTACCGGAAAAGACTGGGACTGATGGCTATGACGCTCCATCCGGACTGGGAGCAATCTCCCTATCTGTATCTTAATCATTTGGTCTGGAATAAGGATTTTGATTACTCAAGCGGCAGGATCGACAGCATTTTTACGCGGGTGGTGCGGTATACGTATAAGAACGATTCATTGGTAGATCCAGTGGTCCTTTTTGAATATGCGGGAAACTCTGGTCATAACGGCTCCCGCCTCGCCATCTCCCCCGATAAAAAAATAATGCTGGCTACCGGCGATATAGACAGTAGGAATGATGACAAGAATGGAGGAAATGCGCAGGATACCGCCACAACTGGCGGAAAAACGCTTCGCCTGAACCTGGACGGCTCCATACCCGACGACAATCCGATACCGGGAAGCCCGGTCTGGGCGCTGGGATTCCGCGTGCCGCAGGGATTGGTTTACGGCCCTCATGGCAAACTGTACAGCGCCGAGCACGGCAATGACGAAGACGACGAGATCAACCTGGTGGAAAAAGGAAGAAATTACGGTTATCCATACGTGAGAGGAGCTTGCGATCAACCTTATGAAATGGATTTTTGCGCTACGCATAATGTGGTCGGCCCCATCAAAGCATGGACGCCCACGGTTGCGCCGGGAGCGCTGAGCTATTATCCCGGCAAAACAATTCCCGGATGGGAAAACTCCCTATTGCTGGTTACGTTAAAAACGCAAAGTATCCGGGTATTAAAACTGAATACCGAAGGAACCCAGGTAACGGATGAAAAAGTTTATTTTGAAAAAGTCTTCGGCCGCCTCCGTTCCGTCTGCGTTTCACCCGCGGGAGACGTATATATCGGCACCGGTAACAGGGACTGGAATCCGGCTGCGGGATTTCCCGTGGAAGGGGACGACAGGATTATCCGGATATCGAAAAGCAAAAATAGCTCCGCCGGCAAAAAAGCGCCGTCCGTGCCACGGGTAGCAGCGCCTGTGGGCGCCGCCGCTTACAATAGCTATTGCGCTTCCTGTCACAAAGAAGACGGCTCGGGAGTGCCGGGCGTATTCCCCTCGCTTAAGGGATCGGCAGTAGCACAGGGCAATAAACATGAGCTGATCCGAAAAGTGTTGCTGGGGATCAACCCTCCCGGATACAGTACGGAAGCATATGAACAAAAAATGTCGGCATTTGGCTTCGTTTCCAATGCCGAACTGGCTGATATCCTTACCTATGTGCGTAAAAACTTCGGCAACGACGCTGACAAAATTTATATGGACGATGTCGCCCGGCAGCGCGCCTTGTCCGCCGAAGCTCCGTAGGAGCGTAGGAAGACGAGATACAATACAATCAATTGACCGGCTGGCACAGTGCAGAAGCTGAATTGATCTGCCCGCTTACACAGAGGCCGATTAACCAGTCTTATGCAGGCCTAACCAGCCCGCTTACGCTTTTCAACCGCCATAGCTCGAAGAGCGTAGGCGGCAAGCTTCGGCGGACAGGGAACAAATTATGACAGTTATGTTAAAATAATCTGCAAATTTTGTAACAGATATCAATAATTAGTGTCAATTTTGTAGCCTTTGAACAAACAGGACATATTATGAAATATCAACAAGTTCAGAATTTTATCGATGGTCAATTCGTACCCTCTTCGTCTTCCCGCACGCTGGAAGTGACCTCGCCGCTTGACGGCGCGCTGTTGTCTACCGTTCCTCTTTCATCCGCCGCTGAATTGGACGCCGCTGTTAAAGCCGCTCAAAAGGCTTTTCCTATCTGGTCTAAAACGCCTATAAAAGAAAGGGTGCAGGTTTTTTTCCGCTATAAGTTTTTGCTGGAAAAACACCTGAAAGAACTCTCTGATCTAATTGTGGAAGAAAATGGAAAAACATATACCGAAGCGGCCGCAGAAGTTGAAAAAAGCATTGAGCTGACTGAGTTTGCCTGTTCGCTACCCCAGATCGTAGGCGGCGAATTGCTGGAAGTGAGCAAGGGCATTGAATGTAGAACAGAGCATATTCCGGTCGGCGTGGTAGCATCTATCGTTCCCTTCAATTTCCCCAGCATGGTTCCCAACTGGACCATCCCTAATGCCATCGCCCTGGGAAACTGCATGATCATTAAGCCTTCCGAAAAAGTGCCCCTCAGCATGGCGCGCATCGCTTCGCTACTAAAAGAAGCCGGTCTGCCCGATGGCGTGTTTAATATCGTCAATGGGGATGTGGAAATAGTGGAAGCCATTTGCGACCATCCCGGCATATCCGCGGTTTCCTTTGTCGGTTCTACCAAAGTGGCTAAGATCGTTTACCAGCGCGCCACCGGCAATTACAAACGATGCCTGGCCCTGGGCGGCGCCAAAAACCATTTGCTGGTATTGCCCGATGCCCAGCCCGAGATGACGGCCAGCAATGTCGTGGCTTCCATGAGCGGCTGTGCAGGACAACGATGCATGGCGGCATCTGCCATGCTAGGCGTCGGCAACGTTGATCATATCATCGAAAAGATCTGCAACGAAGCCAGGAAGGTAGTCCCCGGTCAAAACCTGGGAGCCGTGATCAGCAAAGCTTCTAAGGAAAGAATTGAAAAATACATTACCGAAGCCGAACAACAGGGCGCCAAAGTGTTGGTAGACGGCAGAAATGCAACCGTTAACGGAAAAGCAAAAGGAACCTATGTAGGCCCCACCGTAATCGACTATGTAAAGCCGGATATGGCGATCGCCAAAGAAGAGGTCTTCGGCCCTGTTATCTGTATCATCAGAACCAATACCGTCGACGAGGCGCTGGCTATTGAAAATGCAAACCCCTATGGCAACGCTGCCGCCGTATTTACGCAAAACGGCAGAATGGCAAAATACGTCATTGAAAAGGCCAGCGCAGGCATGATCGGCGTGAACATCGGCGTTCCCGTGCCCCGCGAACCTTTTTCCTTTGGCGGATGGAACGATAGCAAATTCGGCGTTTGCGATATTACCGGCAAGAGCTCTATAGAATTCTGGACGCAGTTGAAAAAGAGCACGGTGAAATGGAATGCAGAAGCCGGTATTAACTGGATGAGTTAGCGCGCAGTTTTAAAACCTATAAAAAGACATATGCATATGGATAACAACACTGTTTCGGACAGATCCCAGATCATCGCGGATAATCTCGACTATACGCTGTTTAGCTGGAGCAAACAAAAAGGCCTGAACCCCATTGCCGTTGAAAGAGCGGAGGGGGTTTATCTCTACGACTATGACGGTAAACGCTATCTCGATTTTTCATCAGGATTGATAAACGTTAATATCGGTCATGGCAATCAGCGGGTAACCCAGGCCGTGGTCAATCAAATGCAGCAGGTGAGCTATGTCACTCCCTCCTGCGCAACCAAAATAAGAGGCGAACTGGGCAAGAAAATTGCTTCCATTACTCCAAAAGGCCTGAACAAAACCTTTTTCACGCTTTGCGGCGCCTCTTCTATCGACAATGCGATCAAGCTGGCGAGATTGTATACCGGTCGCCATAAGATCATCGCCAGGTATCGCGCTTTTCATGGCGCATCCTATGGCGCCATGACCGCCGGGGGAGATCCCAGGAAACTAGCGGCAGACTCGCAACAGATGCCTAATATAGTGCACGTGGAAGACCCTTACTGCTATCGTTGTCCCTTTGGTCAGAAAGCCGAATCCTGCGAACAGCTTTGTCTCGCCCATGTGCAGCGGGTGGTGGAATTCGAAGGCCCCGAAAACGTTGCCGCCATCGTGATGGAAGGAGAGAGCGGTTCTTCCGGCTGTATCAAATACCCCCCCGGTTACCTGAAAGGCATTCGCGCCATCTGCGATAAATACGGCATCCTGCTGATCGCCGACGAAGTGATGAGCGGTTTTGGAAGAACAGGCAAATGGTTCGGAGTAGATTATCACGGAGTGGTTCCGGATATGATCGCTACCGCAAAGGGGATCACAGCCGGATACCTTCCACTGGGCGCGCTGATCGTAAGCGACCAGATCGCTGAGCATTTTAATGACCGCATGCTCTGGCTGGGATTGACCTATTCGGCCCATCCCGTGTCCCTGGCCGCCTCATTGGAAGTGCTGAAGATATATGAAGATGAGAATCTCATAGAAAATGCCGCTGCAATGGGCAAGTATATAGATGAACGCATGGAAGAAATAAAGTTGCGTCATCCTTCCATCGGCGATTTCCGGAATACCGGATTGCTCGGCTGCATTGAGCTGGTAAAAAACAGAACAACCAAAGAGCCCATGGCGCCATTCAACGCCAAACCCAATGAAATGGAAGTGATGAACAAGGTAGCGGCGCGGATCAAAGAACTGGGCATGTACGCATTCGTACGTTGGAACTATGTGTTTATCGCTCCTCCCTTATCCATCACCCGCGATCAGGTAGACGAGGGTCTGGCCATTATCGAGGATGCTATCTCTATCGCAGACCAGCACATCATTCCATAAACATAAAAATAAAACGCAAATTTCCCTTATGCAGAAACTCATATTACTCATGGTCGCATTGCAGACGCTATCGCTTGCAGAAGCCCAAAAACCCAGGGCAAGGGACCTGGGTATTCCTTTTGAAGGAACCCCCGGTAAATACAATGCTATAACCGATGTAAAAGGCGTGGAGGTAGGTCATAGCACCATCATCTCAGGAGACGGAAAAAGCGTAAGAGGCAAGGGCCCTGTGAGGACCGGCGTTACGGCGGTCTTTCCCAGGGGCAAGGCGTTCAACCCCGTCTATGCGAACTGGTATAGCCTGAATGGCAATGGCGAGATGACCGGCACTACCTGGATCACGGAATCCGGCTTCCTGGAAACGCCCATCATGATCACCAATACCAACAGCGTGGGAGTGGTCAGGGACGCCGTATTGAAATGGTATGTGGATACCGACTGGTATAAGGAGGGAGGATGGTATACTTACCCGGTAGTGGCTGAAACCTATGACGGTTCCCTCAACGATATCTATGGGTTTCATGTAAAAGAAAAACATGTTCTGGAAGCGATCAACAACGCTTCATCAGGACCGGTAAAAGAAGGGAATGTAGGCGGCGGAACAGGCATGCTCACCCTCGGATACAAAGGAGGTATTGGCACCGCTTCGAGAGTAGTCGCCATCGGCGACTCTACTTACACGCTGGGCGTATTGGTACAGTCCAATTTTGGCGGTAAAAGAAACCTGACCATTGCAGGCGTACCGGTAGGCAAGGAGTTGATATCGATGGAAGGCCAGGCCTATACCAATCCGCCATTGTCTTCCTACTATAAGGAAGGCGATGGATCGATCATCGTGGTCGTGGCTACCGACGCGCCGCTGTTGCCTTATCAATTGAAAAGGATCGCGCAGAGGGTAGCGCTGGGCATTGGACTTGTCGGCGGGCGCGGCTCAAATGGGTCCGGGGATATCTTTATCGCTTTCTCAACAGCCAATCCGCAGGCTTTTAACCGCAAGGAAACCGTAAAGGTCAACGCTCTCCCCAACGGCCAGATGAATGCGCTGTTTGACGCTACCGTCCAGGCGGTCGAAGAATCGATCATCAATGCCATGGTCGCGGCCGAAACAATGGAGGGCTTTAACGGACACAAGGCTTTTGCGTTGCCGCAGGATAAGGTAATTGAAATATTAAAAAAGCATAACAGGATCAAATAAACGCGGGTGAATAACCGAGCGGCTCGGCCTCGGCGCCATCGCCTTAGGCGACGGGAGACGAATATAAAATGCGCCGGCGCTAACAATTGGCATGCTTTTTTGTCAAAAAGACATATCTTCATAATGCTCAGAAGTATTGTGAATGTCTTGTGCATTGCGTAAACGAATTTCATCACATCGAATACCCAAATATGAACAAGCTGTATCAATCTTTTGATGCAGCTTGTTTAATTATACATATATCGTTATGAACAGATTATTTGCTTTGATATTCCTCTCCTTTGGCTGCCTGCTTTTTTCGGTTCGCGCCTCCGCTCAATCCATTAGCCTTTTTAACGGGAAAGACCTGAACGGCTGGCATGTCGACGTGCCTGCTATGGACACTAATAAACAGGCGGTAAATCCCTTTCTTGTTCGCAATGGCCTGCTTGTCAGCCTGGGCGTTCCCGCGGGGCACCTGATCACAGACGCAGTATACCAGGATTACCGGCTCGATGTAGAGTACCGTTTTGCGGGCAAACCCGGCAACTGCGGCATACTGGTGCATGCTTCTACGCCGCGGGCGTTGTATAAGATGTTCCCTAAATCCCTGGAAGTGCAGATGATGCATGAAAATGCAGGCGATTTCTGGTGTATCGTGGAAGATATTGAAGTCCCCGATATGGAGGAAAGACGAGGCCCTAAAGAAAATTGGGGCATTACGGAAGGGAAGGGGCGCAGGATCAAAAACCTCACGGACGGCTCAGAAAAGCCCGTAGGAGAATGGAATACCATGCGCATAGAATGCCTCGGAAACACGGTAAAGGTTTGGGTAAACGATGAGCTCGTCAATGCAGGAATTAACTGCACCGCTCAAAAAGGGCAGATCGCCGTTCAGGCGGAAGGCTCGGAAGTGGAGTTCCGGAAACTATTGCTGACTCCGCTTAAACAGTAAGCGGGCCGGCAGCCAGGGCAGCCAGTGTGTTCTCCTTCCGCCCCATTTATTCGGGGACGATGACGCCGTAACGTCAACGTTCTTTACGCCAATCCTAATTGGTTACTGAAAAACTGTTTTTCCCTGCGTTTTGCAGGTTCTCTTTAGCTTTTCATATTCGGCCTGATATGCCGCCAATCCATCGCCGTCAATGGCCCTTCCCGACATGGTCAGGGGATTGATAAAGTTGATGTTCTTTCCGCTCAACGCAGCCGCCAGCGATACATCTCCCCAGTTCAGAAAACCCGGCAGGTGAATGGCCATGGTAAAATGATTAACGGTTTCCCGCTGATCAAAAAGATAGCTCGCAGGAGCGTCGCGTAGCGTGACGCGTCCGATGACCGGGATATTAACTCCGGCGCCGGTTGCAGTATTCGGGCTACCGGTCGTAGCAGCCAGGAATAAAGAGGCCAGTCCGGCTTCAGCATAGCCGTCAAGCTGTATTTTCTGCGCTTTATATTCCGCACCCAGGAAGGAGATCACGGCATGCAGCTCCTTGATCCATTCGCCCATCAAGGATTTTCCCAGCCATAGTTCTGCGCGGGATATGGTATGAAATGAAACATCATCATCCATCAGGTTTCCGCGTTTGGAAGATGCTTCTCCCGTTCCGATCAGATCAACCGTCACGATACCCGACCCACTTTTCCTAAGCTCCTCAATGACCCCGGCAGGAATATGATGTTTTCCTCTGGGGTGGCTCACAATCGTATATCCCGCAGCCGGGCTGGAGGGTTTTTGTACCAGTACCGGGATCAGCTTGCCATCCGAGGTTTCAAGCGCTATCCGGTCCCAGCCGCCTTCGCGAGAATAGCGATGCGCCTGCTTAACAGCGGGAACATTGTTCACGCGCAATATATCCCGTAGTTCTTTCTTTTTTACAGACGCGTTAAACGAAGTTTGTTTCAGCAAATCCTTCCTTAATTCAGTTCCCCTATCCTTGCAATACTGCGCAACGCCGATCACGTTTGCATCTCTTTTACCCTCCGGAAATACCATCAGCTGCTCTTCCGGGATCAGCTCAAAAGGAGTTTCCTTTTTAGGAGCGCCGGTCCCAACCCCCTTAAGGTGAAGATCGAACCATCCCAGAACCGCCTCGCGATCCTGATCGTTATAGGTATGCGGAAGGTCAAACAACTGGTAAGAAATGTTATCTTCAACGCCATACATTTTAAATACAGGAAGGGCATTGCGGTAGCTGCGCAGCATTTCAGCCGGCAAGAAAGTGGGGATCGCATCCTGGTTATGGTTGCACATCTTTATGGCCCTGGGCGCCACCATCGCCAGTATCGCCGATTCCTCCGATAAGGTAAGTCCGTCTACCAGCAATTCGCAAATACAGTTATCCTTCATGATATAGGTCTCGAACGTCCCAACGCTCACTACGGGAACCGCAGCCTTAATACGCTCATCTATTGCCGTTAGCCACATGGTTTGATTGCCGCCCCCGCTGGCGCCGGTGGCGCCGATCCGCGATGCGTCTACATAAGGCAGCGAGCTCAACAGGTCTACCCCCCGCATATTATCCGAGATCTGGATGCCCATCAACGATTCGCCGATATTCATACAGGAAGCGCCGAGATTGCTTCCGTGATACTCATCTACTCCATGAACAGTTGTTCTTTCCCCTCCTCCAAAAGCGTCGATCGTTAAGGAAACATATCCATTCAGGGCAAAGCTGCTGGCGGCAGACTGGAATATCTCGTGCGTATGGCCGCCCTTCCAATGGCCATGCATAATGATCACTGCAGGAAAGGGACCCTCGCCATCCGGCACAAACAAGTTGCCTGTGGCATGAATTCCGGGGCGGGTTTGAAAGCTTACCTTCTTAACCGTATATCCCTTCTTCTTCAGGCTGCCTGTCTCTTTCAGGTTCAAAGGCAATTGAGGGTCGATGATCACCCCCGATTTCTTAATGATCTGCTTCCTAAGCTCAAGCTTGTAGCGCTGCCAGTCTTTCAGATTATTGGGCAGCTGATGGCGGGCAAATTGCATGGCCGCTTCCTTTTCCAGGTTGCGCCTGACCAGATCGGCATAGCCCTGTGGAAACACGGAAGGCAGGCTGTCTTTCCCCTTGTTGAGATCGAATATTGTTGGTATATGCGCAGATAAGACATTGTTCTCAGACAGGGAGCGATCCGCGCCTTGCGGGCGATCCGCGGCCCGGTCGCCGGAAAATGCATTCAATGTCGATACAAACAAAGCCGAAGCTGCTAATAATCCTTTCGCTTTCATAAAGAACCCGGTTGATTAAAATGGTTATGAGATGTTTAATCGGTTTTCAACAAAAAAGATATTTCCTGGTCATCGGGTCGGACATACCCGCCTGGCTTGGTCCTTAGCTTAAGCGGAACCGTTAGCCGCCCCACCGCCCGCACCAGGTTCTCCTCCGGCTTGTCGGCATAGGGGTTGTGGGGATATATCGGCCAGGATAGGCTTGCCGTAGGATCCACCTGCAATGTCCACCCGTTGTGTTTTATCCATCCCCCGATCTCTTCGGGAGATAATTCAATGCGGTCGCCGCTCAACATGATCTTTTTTCCCGTCGCCGTTTCCAGCATTTTTCCTGACCTCAGGCATAACTGAAGATTTAGCGCCGGGTCTTCGCCAGTCCGTCCTATGCTGGAAATGACAAACCAAAATTTCAGTTCTTTTTCCGAGGGCTTGGGGATATACAGATCGGCGAAAAATGTATTGTATGCCAGCGACAGGCGATTGGTATCCGCGGACATCTGAAGTCGCGAACTCATCGGAATGGTATGATAATTACCCAGCAGTTTTTCCTGGAAGGTCGCCAGTTCAGGCTGGCGTTTTGAATTGGCGCCGGTGATGATCTGACCAAGCTCCTTATGGAAAATGCTCAGGTTTCCCTGGCGGTCAAGGTAAAACCGGTTGAGTATCGCCTGGGGACTTATGATCCCTGAAAACCCGGTAACCCAGGGGCCGTTTTTACTGATGCCGCCTTCAATTTCTTTAAGCCTGTAACTATACTGCTGCTGATCCTGCGGTATGGGTTTCAGCGGACCTTCATGATAATACAAGGCATTCTGCGCCAGCCTGCCCAACAGGTCCACCGTCATATTCTCCGGTTTAAAAAAGCTGGCCAGGAATTGCACATAACGGCGTCCGTCGGGAAAATTGGTAAAGGCAAACTGTCCCCAGGGACTAACCGTCAGGTAATTATTTGGGTTGTTTGGATCCTTGCCCCTTATTACAGAACCCGTCCAATAGCGATTGCGATCGTTCATTAACTCTACCGGCTCCCCATTCGGATAAGTGAAATTTTTATGGAAATCCGTGGCCCTGCGCAAAGCGGGAAGAACCGATTTGTCGCCGCTATGTTCCCAATACAGGGCTACGCTGGAAAGCGTCAGGTGATTATACCCGATCGTTGGGCTGGACCGCACGAGTTCTCCCCAGTAGCCGTCGGGGGTTTGTTCAACGGTGGCAAACCGGTTAAGGATATACCCCCCGATCTTCACCCAGTTCTCCTCCTTAAAGACCTTACCGGCCAGATGCACAATGGAAGCATAGATAGAATAGTGATTCGGCGAAGTGCCTGTGTACGGCGTGTTGTACCAGCCAAAGTTTATTCTCAGCAGGCATTCCTCTTCCAGTTCTTTGACATATTTTACAATTTCCTGTTTCCATAAGGATTTTCTTTCCTCCCCTAGTTCGTTTAATAATACCCGGTAGGCTTCTAGCCACAAATACGTTTCCCAGTCGCCATCCGCCCGCTCTCCATAATCTCCTTCAGCGCTTTCTTTAGCCATCATATCGCCTATGCGGAGGGCCAGGGCCAGCATACGGGGGTCGCGATAACGTTTGTTTGAAGGATGTTTTTTGGCGTACAATACGGCAGGACCAAGAATGGCAAAGGGAAAATGCTTGGAGTTGAAGCGCTTATCCAGGTCAGCCAGCGTAGCGTTTGGCAGCGCTTTCAGCGCCTCGTCCACCTGGTCTACAAACGAATCCATCAACCAGAAATACCGGGCAGGCAGCTCGGCAGGGCCGTTGTCCGGGGGAACCGGCGTATCGAGCCTTTCCTTTCCGGCGACAGGCGCGGTAATAGTATGCGCATCCGCTGTTGATTCTGTCAATGCTTTATGGCGTTCGCCGCTTTCATAGCGGGCATCAGCCGTAAAAGAAAAGTTCATCGCCACTACAAACAAACCGCATGCAAAAACGAGGGGATATTTACTGCATTGCTTTTTCATGATTGATAAAGTTATATTTCAATGTTGTTAAAGAATTTTCGAATACAAATTTCAGCGTTAATACTAGTGAAGCCGAAACAATTAATGGCGTTTTTATTGAGCAAACCTATTGATTTAATTGTTTTGTTATGTAGATCATTATTCGGTTTTCAATAGGAAGGCGATTTCCTGGTCATTAGGTCGAACATATTTCCCTGGCTTTGTTCTTAACTTAAGCGGAACTGTCAGTCGCCCTACCGCATGCGCAAGGTTTGTTTCCGGCCTGTCTGCAAAAGGGTTAAAAGGATACGCCGGCCAGGATAAGCTTACCGTAGGATCTACCTGTAAGGTCCACCCATTGTGTTTTATCCATCCGCCTATCTCTTCTGGGGATAGGTCAATACGTTCGCCGCTCAGCACGATCTTTTTTCCTGCCGCCGTTTCCAGCATCTTTCCCGACCTCAGACACAACTGAAGGTTCAATGCCGGGTCGTCCGCTGTGTTGCCTATACTGGAAATAACAAACCGGAATTTCAACTCCTTTTCCGTGGGCTTGGGCACATAAAGATCAGCAAAGAAAGTATTATATGCCAAGGACAGCCGATTGGTATCGGCAGCCATCTGAAGGCGGGAACTTATCGGGATAGTATAATAATTATCCATAAGTTTTTCCTGGAAAGTGGCCAGTTCCGGCTGACGTTTTGAATTGGCGCCAGAGATGATATGACCCAGCTGCTCATGAAAAATGCCCAGATTCCCCTGACGGTCGAGATAAAACCGGCTGAGGATAGCCTGCGGACTAATGATCCCTGAGAATGCCGTAACCCAGGGGCCGTTTTTGCTGATGCCGGCTTCTGCTTTCTTAAGCCTGTAGCTGTAATGCTGTTGATCCTGCGGGATGGGCTTCAGCGAACCCTCATGATGATATAGGGCATTCTGCGCGAACCTCCCAAACAGCTCCACATTCATGTCTTCCGGTTTAAAAAAGCCGGCCAGGAATTGCGCATACCGGCGTCCATCCGGGAAATTGGTAAAAGCAAACTGCCCCCAGGGATTAGCCGGCAGGCGCACTCTTCCCTGATCGTCGTCCTTAGATTTTATCACCGGGATCGTCCAAAAACGGTTGCGGTCGTTCATCACTTCTACCGCCTCTCCATTCGGATAAGTAAAATTCTTATGAAAATCCACAGCCCTGCGTATCGCCCGCAACGCCGATTTATCGCCGCTATGCTCCCAATACAAAGCTATGCAGTAGAGCGTAATATGGTTGTATCCGATAGTCGGGCCGGATCGCACGAGTTCTCCCCAATAGCCGTCCGGCGTTTGTTCAACAGCGGCAAACCGGTTAAGAATATGTCCTCCGATCTTTACCCAGTTCTCTTCCTTAAACACCTTGCCGGCCAGGTAGAGCGTAGAAGCATAGATCGCATAGTGATTCGGCGCAGTACCCGTATAAGGCGTGTTGTACCAGCCAGAATTTATTCTTAGCAGGCAATTCTCTTCCAGTTTTTTTATATGCTTTACAATTTCCTGTTTCCATAAAGATCTTCTTTCTTCTCCCAATTCGTTTATTAGTATCCGGTAGGTCTCTAACCACATATAAGTGTCCCAGTCCGATCTTACTTCATAACTTCCTTTAACGCTTTCTGACGCCATCAGATCGCCTATTCGAAGAGCCAGGGCCAGCATGCGGGGATCGCGATAACGTTTGTTGGAGGGATATTTCTTCGAGTACAATACGGCTGCGCCGAGAATAGCAAAGGGAGAACGCTTTGAATTAAAATATTTGTCGAGATCCGCCAAGCCGGCATTTGGCCAAGAATCCAAGCCTTCGGCTACTTTATCTACATACGAATCCATCAACCAGAAATACCTGGCAGGCAGCCCGGCAGGCCCTTCATCCGGGGGAACCGGCGCATTGAGCCTTTCCTTTCCGGCGACAGGAGCGGTAATAATATGCGCATCTGCTGTTGGCGCCGTCAAAGTTGTATGGCGTTCGCCGCTTTCATGACGAACATCGGCCGCAAAAGACAAATTCAGCAACATTACAAACAAACCGCATGCAAAAACAAGGGAATATTTATTGCATTGCTTTTGCATGATTGATGTTTTTATACATTTAGCGGTTGGAAAAAATAACGTATATGCACATACGATCATTAGTCAAAATTTCCTCATATGTATAAATGACGATAAATAAGACGCGCAGGCTTACTCCAAATCTTTCGGAAATATTCGAGCTATTCAGGTATTGGACGTTAAAGACCATTACTTAACGATCCTACAAAATACGCTGAAAACAAAAGCGATGGCGAACAATAACCGGGAACGCTACCGGAACAAGCCTGGGGGGGCGTATCAGACTCAGCCCTATCTATGGCCCTAAAGCAGCGCTATCATCCGGCAATACGAGCGGATCAGATTGCTACTCAGCCCATCGACCGTAAGCAGCGCCGGCGACGCTCAGCGGCTCAGATTCCTGTCCATTCCCACTGCCCGGTAACGCTGGATTTTTCGAGGGCTTCAAGTACGGCAATCGTATTCAGGATGCTATTATGACTGCGGGGTTCCTTCCCGGTGCGGAACATCTCAACGATATCAGCATATCCTTGTTCAGGATCCGGCTCCTGTACCGTGGATTTGAGTTGAATTAGTCCGTCCTTCGTTTCCACATAGGTTTCGCGGCTCCGGGAAGCGTTTTTAAAAATAAGCGTGGCGGCAAGCCCGCTTTTAAAAATCACGTTAGCCGTACCGTCTTTTCCGTTCCTCGTTACCCTTACTCTTTCCACGTCTTCGCCAAAAATATGCATCATTGGCTCCACTACGTGGATACCATAAAAAAAGACGCCGCCCCAGGGCGAATCGAGATCGACCGGTCCGGCGCTGATAAACTGAGTAACCTTGCCCATTGCCTGAACCTGCTTTTTCATGTCCGCTGTTCCTGCCAACTGGGTAAGAGAGCTGAAAGAGGTAACAGGCGTACCCACCTGACGGGCCATCGCTAAAAACTCCTTTCCCTCTTCCACGCGGTAACAAAATGGCTTGTCTACAAATGTGGGGATTTTCGCCTTAACGAACGGCGTTGCCGCTTCAAGATGATATTTGGCGTGACGATGATCCACTACCAGGGCGTCAATTTTGCCCATCATTTCCTTAGGGTCTTTTACAATATTGGGGATCTTCCCGGCCTTGGCGGCCGCCGCAGCAAATTCATCCGTTTCGCCCCACACGTAGAGCGCTTCAACGCCGGGGAATCTTTTGTCTATATTAAACAATTTACCCAGGGCGGCCGTATGCGAATTCTCCGCGCCAATAATACCGACGCGTATGCGTTTTTGCATGGGACCCTTTACCGACGCCAGTTCCGACGCCAACGCGGAGGAGGAAGAAAATGCAGCGGCAGAGAAGGCTACGCCTCCGGTTAATTTTTTGATAAACGATCTTCTTGAATTCATAATCTTTTAATTAATAAGGAACATTCCTGTTATTGAAATTTATTTAGGCCGTTGCAATATAATCAGACTTATTTTACGCCGTCCACCTTAATGCCATGAAAGGCAGCCATGGTGAGGCCATAACATTTGGCCCTGGTCTCGTCGGATACTCCGTTAGCGTCAAGAACCTTATTAAATCTTCTGAAATTTTCTTCCAGCGCCTCGGGGTCTTCATCGGAAGCGAAAACGATCTTTTCAAATGCAGGCATAAGATCTTTAGGCATATGAGCGGTGGTCTTACCCACATACGGCGTCCACCAGAGATATTCTTTCCAGGAGCCGGGATCGTTTTCTTTTTTGATCAATGATGAACCGGACATGTCGAAATAAAGATTGGCGTTTCTGCGGGTGGCTTCCCCGGCTTCCGCATACCAGGGATTGCCAAAATGAGCGCCCACAATGATCAATTTAGGGTGTTTGGACGCAATGGTGGCCAGGTAACCAGGCCGGAGCCTCGACATCATTCCATTGCTTAGGGTGCCGGTATGAGGAGCGATCGGCATACCCAGTTCCTCGGCCAGCGTCCAGAGCGGTTCATACTTTATATCGTCATAGTTCCATTGGTTCCTGGCAAAAAATTCACCCAGTCCCTTATACCCCATGGCATGCACTTTTTTTACATCTTCGAGAATGGTCGGGCTGTCGATCTCGATCATGGCATAGGGGATGATCCTGTCGGGATGCGCCTTTGCAAAAACTATTCCCCGGTCAATATCTTTCCAGCGCACCATGAGGCAGGCCATAGCATTGTGGCGGGCGTACACTTCAATGAAAGATTTTTCCCACTCGTCTGTAGCCCTATAATGAACATGCGCGTCAATCACGAACGGCGGGGTCGAATAATTAGGCTTGAGTTCCGCAGGCTGCTGAGACTGCTCTGCAGGTCGATCGCCGCAACCGAACAATATGCTTGCGCATATCGTCCACAGAAGAAGCTTTATTTTCATATTTTCTGTTTTCGATAGCTTTATAATTCGCTAAACTATTTAAAAAAAATCAGGATAAAACGTTTAAGGGCAACTTAAATATTTTATCCTGATCTTTTAATGCCGTCCATCTACTGCAGGCAAACGCGCCCAACGCCGGTATGCCTGTCCGACAAGGCCGCTTACAGCTTGGGCTCCCAGCCGGGCTGGTATTCCCTGCTCCAGTATTTCATCGCTTCAGGATCGTTCAGGATATGCCCGTTCTTGGGGTCTATCTGCAAGCTATGGCCTGTACGCTGGGCGATATTACCCAGTTGTAACAATAACGTGCTCTTATGTCCGCTAAGAATATCCTGGTTAGATACGGCGCCCTTACGGATCACGTCGGCAAAATGCTCGAAATGCAGCGTCGTTGAATCCAGCGATATAGGTACCGATGAGTTCTGCGAAGAGACTACCGCCGGCTGCCCGTTTTCCTGATCGCCGCCAACCTGTTTCACCACTTTGTTATCCTTGTCGTAGACAGTGTATGCATTCTCTCCGCCGCCGATCAACAGGGAACCATTATCGCCATAAAACATCACCCCGTTCGCAAGATTCCTTTTCTGTCCGTTACAGCTGATGCCCTCCCAATTGATAAGGGTATTGTTGTCAAATTCCATATTGATAGACTGCGTATCGGGGGTTTCCCAGTCGTCCTTGTAATGAAAACGACCGCCGCCGGAACTAACCCTGACCGGGTAATCCACTCCCAGTCCCCAGCGGGCGATATCCACCGAATGCACGCCATTGTTACAAGCTTCGCCGGTTCCCCAGTTCCAGAACCAATGCCAGTTATAATGCACAATATTATCCTTGTATTTCCCGCGCGGCGCAGGACCCTGCCAGAGCTCAAAGTCCAGCCAGGAAGGTACCGCCGTTTCCCTGCCTATGCCAATGGAAGGGCGGTTATTGGAATAAGCCGTTTTAGCATAATAGGGCCTGCCGATGATCCCTGCATGCAGCTCTTTGATAGCCGCCTGTATATTCGGCAGGGAGCGGCGTTGCGTGCCCAGTAACACTGTGCGGTTGTATTTTTTGGCCGCAGCCACGATCAGTTCGCCCTCATGCGGATTATGGCTGCAGGGCTTTTCGAGGTAAACATGTTTCCCTGCCTTACAGGCCAGTATGGCCGCCGGCGCATGCCAGTGATCCGGAGCCGCCACGATCAGCGCGTCGAGCTGTTTGTCTTCCAGCGCCTTTCGGAAATCCGGCTGCGCCTTGGGGCGCTTGTTTTGAAGTTTGGAAAGATCGGCTGTAAATTTCTCCGAGGCCCTGGAATCGACATCACAAACATATAACACCTCATAGGCCGATTGTTTGGCAAGCGTGAGGCCCAGTTGGGAACCCCTGCTGTTCACGCCCATCATAGCTACCAAGATTCGTTCGTTAGCGCCAATGATATTAGCATAACTTTTTGCGCTGAATGCAGGAAGTATGCCGCCGGCAAAGGAAACGCCGGCGGCGCCAAGCGCTGCTTTTTTTACAAAATCTCTACGGGAATTTTTCATACTATTTCAAAAGTTTGATGATGCGGCATAACCATTCCCTGCCGTTTATTTGTCCCACCACATCCTCGTTGTCAGGTCATCCGGCCCCTGTCTTTGCACCGCTTCCTGATAACTGGCCCCATTGATCTGAGGCTCTTCCACTGGATAGCCTTCTCTCCGGGGAATGCTCGGAATATCGCCATTAGCGGCCGGAACAAGTTCCGGAAATCCGGTCCTTCTCCAATCGGCCCATGCCTCATTGCTTTGCAAAAACATATGCGCCCATTTCTGACTCATGATCAGGTTCAGACCGTTCGCAGGATCATAAGCTACTTCCGGATGAACCATATAATCCGCATATTCCGTACTGTTATATACGCCATAATATTCGAAAGAAGCTCTTATCGCGTCGGCATAATATGTTTCTGCCGCAACATCCCCGCCTGTTATATATCCTACTTTCACGGCTTCCGCTAAGGTAAACAAAACCTGCGCATAAGTAAAAATAGGCGTTGGGGCGCCTGCGCTGCGGAAAAAATTATTGGGGCAACTGGTAACCGTACAGGCTGAACGGCCGGGACGGCTATATAAACCAATTACGTTAGGCACAGTAATCCCATAAGGGCAGCCCTTTACTTCTCCGTTCAGGTCTTCCCCATAAACCGGCAAACGGGGATCATTTTTGGAATCCAAATAATCAACAATGGTATTGGTTAGCACCTGCCCGTTAAACGATTCGCCTGCAACGCTATATCCGGTATATAACGGATTGTTATTATAAGGCTCATTAGCGATATGAATATACAGAACGTTATCTGCGTTACTCGTCAATACGCCGCCTGCCAACGCTTCATTAAACTCTGTTTTGCCCTTTTCGTAATCATTCTTGATCAGCCGCAGGGCCATCATCATACGGCAGGTGTTGGCAAACATCTTCCATTTATCCATATTCCCTTTGAACAATATATCGCCGTTAACAGGAAGCTCATTGGTTTTTATCTGGGCTGCCGCTTCTTTCAGTTCCTTAAACAGGTCGTAATAAATATCCTTCTGCGGGTCATATTTTGGAGAGTAGTTCTGATCTCCTTTCAACGCCTCCGAGTATGGGATATCCCCATAACGATCGGTCAGCCACCAAAAATAGTAGGCTTTTAATATTCTGGCCACGGCAAGCTGGTTGTCTTTATGGCCATTGGTATTATCCGCTAATGGGTCGTTGGCATTATTCAGATTGATGATCTCCTGCAGATTCGCAAGCGGTCCTGCATAGATGTTCAGGTCTTCCCGAAAAGAAGAAGACCAGCTGGAATTCCGGGCGCCGTACTGAAGCAGCGCGGCTCCGGAAACCAGGTGCTGAACATATTGGTTAGCTACGCTATAGCCATTATACACCGTAAGCGGAAGGTTAACCTGAATAGCATTGGCCAACAAAGCCCTGGTGGGCGCTTCTGTGACTTTTGTAGGGTCATCATTAATAGACCCGAAATCTCCCGGCTTGCAGGCGGCCATGAATACCGCCCATCCAAGTAAAACCGCTAATATCTTTTGCATAAGTGAAGTTTTAAAATAAGTTAAAATGCTAATCTTAAATTTAAGCCCATTGTCCGGGTAGAGAAAAGCTGCGCTCCATGATAGCCGATTAATCCATTGCCCTGCCCCTGGCCCGATTCAGACGGGTCTATTCCGATATCATCTCTCATTGGCGAGTAGATCATCCAGGCATTATTGACCATAAAACCAAGATTGGCGCTCTTGATATGGAGGTTTTTCAGGAAGCTGGCCGGGATAGTATACCCAAGCCGGATCTCCCTCATCTTAACATAGGTAGCATCCAGGGTCTGGTACCGCGAATCATTTATTTTATCATTAAAATATCTGTGAGCGGGGATATACATGGTCGTATCCCTGCCCTGCCAAACGCCATCGATCCGGATGCCTCCGCCGTTAGAGGGGAACTCCCGGATATTCACACCCTTGTCATTTACGCCGGTAGTGCCTTTCGCCTGTCCGTTTCTGTAAAACTGCGCTTTGGTTTGGGATTGTATTAAACCGCCCACCTGGAAATCAATAGAAAAAGAAAGATCAAAATTTTTATAGTTAAAGCTATTGAACCAGCCTCCGATAAAATCAGGCAGAACGGATCCTAAATCATGACCTGGCGTAAACTCCCGCTGACCCTGGTCATTTCTGAAAATAAACCTTCCTTTATCATCGAGCGTAAATTCCCTTCCGGTTATTGTGCCCCATTCCTTGCCTACCTGGTTTACGATAAAGATACCGGGAGCTGAATTAAAATAAACATGCTGATCAATTCCGGGAGCAAGTTCCTTAACCATCGAGGTGGAAGTAGAGAAATTCGCAAGCGTAAACCAGCTAAAGTTTTTTCCTTTCACAGCCACTGTCGACACGCTTATCTCCAGGCCCTTTCTCTGGATATTTCCGGCATTGATCTGCGCTGTTCTGAAACCGGAAGCAGGAGCGACAGGCACGCTAAGGATCTGGTTGATATTATCATCCTGGTAATAAGCTATGTCCAGGTCTATTTTGTTAAAGAACCGGAACTCCGCGCCGATCTCCCAGGATTTGGTCAGCGTAGGCTTGATATTTCCCGACCTGTAGTCATCGCCCAATTCAGCGGAAGGAACAGACCCGTAGTTCGCCCGGTTAATCATCCCGATATTCACCTGGTTAAAACCAAGATCTGAGCCTACCTGCGCATAAGAAGCTCTTACCTTCCCAAATGACAGGAAATTGCTTTGTTCCATCAGCTCTGTAAATACAAAGCTGGATGAAACTGAAGGATACAGATAAGAATTATTCTGCGGGGGCAACGCGGAAGACCAGTCGTTACGCAGCGTTCCATCGAGGTACAGAAAATTCTTATATCCGAATGTAGCCTTTCCATAGACGCTTCTTACCGTCTTGGCATCGATGGTCCTGGAACCGGAAGGCGGCAGCACGGAAGCGCTGATATCATAATAATCCGGGAATTTCAATCCGCCCTGGGTGGTATAAAACATCAGGTCGAGGCGGTTGTTCCGCGTATTACCGCCGACCATTGCTTCTACAGAAATATCGTTGAATTTCTCTTTATAATTAAGGTTGACCTCATAATTAGTTTCTGAAGTAAGATTATGGTTAAGCTCATAGCGGGGGGTCGTATAAGTGCCTATGGCCACCCGTTGGTCCCTGCTGCCGCTATTTTGGTTCAGCCTGGCATAAGCGGTCAGGTTGAAAGTGCGACTGAATTGATAATTAAGCCCCAGATTGCCGACCAGCCGGTTGGTTTTTTCCGTGGAAAAACTCTCCTGTACTATAAAATAGGGGTTATCCCAATGGCCGGCAGGATAAAGAAATACATCCGGATCGCCGGAGGCATTCGGATTGCCAATATTCCAGTGAACAAGCCCCCCATCAACGCCTCTGTAATTCTTTAACCTTGATACATCTATCTGGCGTTGAAAATAATTACTGACCTGATGCACCACGTTCAGATCGGTTCTTTTAAAGGGATCGCCCTTTGTTTTATTGGTGATATATGCCATATCGGTGGTGATGCTGAGTCTTTTAGAAACATCATAGCTAGCATTCACGCCAACCTGGTTCTGATTCCTGTCGCTATTGGGATAAGTTAGCGTGCGGTTCTGGTTGGCATAGGTAATACGATAAATAAATTTGTCGCCGCCGCCGCTGACAGAGATGCTGTTGTTCAGGTTCCTTCCGGTTCTGAAAAAATCCCTGGCATTATCCGGATATGCGGTCAGTTTCTCTAACTTACCGAAATCCTCGCCCGGAAACCAGGAATAATATGGGCGGTATTCCTGTCCGTTTATTTTCGGTCCCCAGGCATTCCCTGAGTTATACTCGATCATCCGCTGGCCGTCAAATGAAGCCCAGCTTGCAGGATGTATGGCAGGGTTATATTTAAAGCGTACAAATCCTTCCTCATCATAAGTTGTTCCCGGAGAAGCAACGGTACCGGCATTCCCGCCCGCATATTCATTCTGATAAGGAGGAGTGAGGTAAACATTCTCAATGGAAGCGCCGAGATTCAACTCCACAACCGGTTCTGATTTCCGCGATCCTTTTTTGGAAGTGACCAGTACCACCCCATGAGAAGCCCTGTTGCCGTATAATGCGGTGGCGGCGGCCCCTTTTAATACAGACATGGACTCCACATTATCCATGATGATATTTGCCTGGTCTGTCGGCGTGCCATCCAGCACAAATAAAGGATTGCCAGGCGCCAGGCCATTAATGCCGCGAATGATCACCGTAGCATTGTCAAAGGTTGAACTGGGCGCCCCGGTGATCTGTATGCCGGCAATTTTACCTACCAGAGACGCGCTTGGATCAACAGATTTACTGATGGTCGCCTTGTCGCCTCCAATCTGCTGAACGGAATAGCCCAACGCTCTTTTTTCGCTCGTTTTACCCAGGGCGGTTACCACTACTTCTTCGCCGGCAGCGCTTGCATCCAACGCCATGCCCACATCAATATAAGACCTGTTGCCAACCGCTATAACCTGGCTGACATACCCTATATAAGAAATGGTTATGGTAACTTCTCCGGTAGGCGCTTCAATGGTAAAATATCCATTGGCATCTGTAACAGCCGATCTGTTTATGCTTGCTATATGCACGGTTGCGCCTGCCAGGGGCTCTCCGTTCTCATTCATTACTCGTCCCCTTATTTCAAACAATTGCAGTTCTTCTTTGGTCTCCCTCGCTGCTGAAGGGCCGACCGGCTTTGGCTTAATCACCACGGTTTTATTAACAATGGTATAGGTAAACGGCTGATCATCTAAACAGAGGTTCAGCGTTTCCTCCAAACCTGCATCTTTAACGCGGATAGAGACGGGCTTAGCCGCTTTCATATCTTTCAGGTCATAAAAAAAATAAAACCCGGTTTGTTTCCTGATCTCTCCAAAAATTTTTTCCAGTGGAGATTTTTTCGCATCAAGCGTTATCTGCTGGGCATACCCACCGGCGCTTACCTGGAGGCAAGCCGCTAATAAGATGATGGCCGTCAGTTTCATAATTAACAGTGTTTTCTTTACCTGCCGCAGCCCTGGCGGTGGATCGCTAACCATTCTGCTTCCGTTGGGGCAAAGAGTTAATAGTTTTGGTCCTGAAGCCCCCTGCCGGATAGACAGGTAGGCTGAAAGATGCCTTAAATGCATAACTTTGTTTTGTTTAGGTTAATGTAATAAGCAGTCATACCCGATTGTATTTAGAAGTTAACCTCAACATCCCGCATTACTGCGGACAAGGCCGGAGGCGCTGGAACGCTTCCGGTTTTTGTTTGGCTAACTGGTAAACCTTATTTGTGTCAACGTTAAGGATGCACGGTCACCCGCCTTCCTTCCACAGTGAAACGAACATTACTTTCTTCCAGGATGCGCAGGGCTTCCGAGAGACTTAAACTCCTTTGTAGCTGCCCGGCAAACGCACGCGCGGGGGGAGCTCCTTCATAACCCACTTCCACATCATACCATCTCGCCACCTGCCGCATCAGCTCCTCAATACCGGTTCCGTTCAATTGGAAATAACCATTCTTCCAGGCTACGGCCGCCTCTGTATCGGCATTTTTAATAACGTCTATTTCGCCGCTTCTATTCACCTGGGCCTGTTGTCCCGGCCTAAGCCTCGACGATAGAAGGCCCCTGGAAACCTGTACGCTGCCCTCGAGCAAGGTCACTTTCGTAAAAGCCTCATTTTCATAAGCATTCACATTAAACTGTGTTCCGAAAACCTGAATTCTAATATCATTCTTTTGAACATAAAATGGTATCTGTTCATCCTTTGCTACTTCAAAATAAGCTTCGCCGGTAATGTCTACCTTTCGTTCTTCCCCGGTAAATACAGTAGGATAACGTAACGAGGAGCCTGCATTCAACCATACTTTTGTGCCGTCGCTTAAGGTCAGAAAAATCACTTTGCTGCCAAACGGCACATTCAGCGTATTAAATAAAACTTCTCCATTTTTCTCGGTCCTGGGCTTATAAACAAGCTCTCCGTTATCCAGCTTAATGAGGTTTGCATTTCCTTCATTACTAAGCATACCACTGGAAACGCTGTCCAGGATGATGGCAGATCCATCGGCTAAGGTCAATACGGCCGTATTCGCCCCCGGCGTTATCTCCTTAGCAGGAAGCTCCGAAACGACAATCTCCGCCTGCCGGCTGTGACGATAAAGAAAGATCCAGGCGGCGCCGATGATAAATAATACAGCGGCGGCATATCTCAACCATCCTCGTTTGAAAAATGGCAGCCTGCGAACAGGAATATTCGCTTCTTCAGGTTGGTCTATCTGGGACAACAGGTAACGCTCCATTGCCTCCTGCAATGCCTGCTTTTCTCCCTCAGCCCAGTTCCAGTCGCCTTCTGCAGTCAATTGCCGGTACCATTGTTCTACCAGGCTTTTTTCCTCCGGCGTAATATTGCCTGTCCCGTAACGCTGAAGAAGATCTATTGCCGTTTGTTTATCCATTTTGCGGAGTTTCAGACTATATGTCTGCCGACAAAGGAAAAGGGGGTAATAAAAGAAAAAGTTATTGCGCTAATAAATAGAAAAATAAGCCGGGCAGGGAAATGCCGGCTTGGGAAATAGAGGACCTGATAAGTTTCAGGGCATGCTGAATATGTTTTTTAACCGTTTCATCGGAAATTCCCAGTCGCTGCGCTATTTCTTTGTGAGATAATTGCTCATGACGGCTAAGTTGATATACCGCTCTCATCTTCGGAGGCATTTTCCCTACAATACCATTTACCGTTTGCTGAATCTCTTTTAACTGTATTTGGGTTTCTGCGGCGGGCGACTGGCTAAGTTCTTCCAGTTTGTAGAGCAGGTTGAGGTAATGACGACGGGTAATGTTTTTTTCGATATAATCAATGGATTTATATCTTACGCAGGATTGCAGATAAGCGGCCAAAGAGCCCTTAACGTCAAGTTCCTTCCTGCGGTTCCAGACAGACAAAAAAACCTCCTGTAAGATGTCTTTTGCATCTTCTTTTGACCTGGTGATCTTTACCGTGGGAATAAACAGGGATTCCCAATAAGAGCGATAAAGCGCGGTAAAAGCATCCTTATTGTCTTCTTTCATCAATTGCAGTAAATCTTGGTCTGTATGGAGCGCTTCCATATACGCAAATATGCAGTTATAAAGTCAATATTGCTGAAAGTACGGTCTAAAAATAATAAATATGTATATAATAGAAAAATAACCATTTCCTGATTAACGAATGCCAGGGAGTATAAAAAACGTCCGCTTCTTACCGGTTTAAAACAATGCGAGCCCGCATAAAAGAGGTTTAAATGCTTTAACTTCTTATTCCGGTTAATAAATAAATATGTAATTTGATCACTTATATTTGACGTTGAACAGCATAATGCTGTTTAGAAGCCGGAGTTGCTCTCATTAAACCAACCATTCATTATCATCATTAATTAAAAGTTATATGACATCAAGAAGAAACTTTCTCAGAAACGCCGGGGCCGGGGCCTTTGCCGCTACGATTTCGCCGTTGATCTCCAATGCCGGGGCTGCAGAAGCCGCAGAATCAGCAGCGGCAAAACCTGACCTGTTTACTCTGGGCATTGCCGGTTATACTTTTTATGGCTATAAAGACGACCTCGATAAAACCATTGACGTGATCAAAGCTGTCGGCGTGAAAGAGGTTTCTCTCAAAAATTTCCAGCTTCCCTACGATAGTACGCAGGACCAGGCAGACCGGGTATTGGCTAAATTTAATGCCGCCGGCATTGCTGTTTATGGGGTAGGAGTGGTCAGCATGAAAAACGAAAAAGAAGTAAATGAAGCTTTTCCTTATGCGCAAAAAGCAAAAGTTAAGGTGATCATCGCCGCGCCTTCTTATGAAATGCTGCCGCTCGTGGCGCAAAAAGCAAAAGAATACAATATCCGCGTAGCGATTCATAACCACGGGCCGGAAGACAAAATATTTCCGGATATAGACGTTATCTATGAGAAGATCAAAGACCTCGACCCGCTGGTAGGCATTTGCCTGGACATCGGCCATTCGTACCGTAATGGAAATGATCCTACTGCAATGCTGCTGAAATATAAAAGCCGTATTTACGATATGCACATCAAAGATGTTGACCGGCCGGTGGCAGAAGGAAAAACAGTAGTGAATGGGCATGGAGGGATAGACTTTGTGCGCCTGATCAAAGCGTTGCGCAAGGCAAAATACAGCGGCTCCTGCAGCCTTGAATACGAATACCCCGAACCCGCGCTGGGCGTGGCGGAAAGCCTGGGACATTTCAGGGGGGTATTGGCAGCAGTAAAATAAACGACCCCTCTATATTACTTTGCGGCAGCGATTAACACGGGAATCCCGTTTCTGATCGCTGCCGTTTCTTTTGGATCAACCTTGTCTACTGTTAGCGTATTTCCACCGCATCTTACCGCTTATTCTTGCCCGGCCGCGCTCAAGCTCATTCTGCAATCAACTCCTTACTGCCCGGGATTTCCTGCGCTTTTATTCCCGGCGCCATACCCCTGCTTAAATCAACGGGCTATTATTGAGAATTTTTACGGACAACGTATAATTCCCCGTTGATTTTACGTTATATAGCTACGCTAAATCCAATGCCGTGAAAAAGATGATCTTCTTCTGTATTGCTTGCCTCTGCATGCAATATGCATCTGCACAACCGACCGATGAAACTGCAGGGCTTTTGATACCTCAGCAAGAGAATGTCATTGGCGAATCGACCGTTATTAAAATCGAGAATTTAGGACTCAACATCAATTCTGATCTTCCCGAATTAAGGCCTACCATTTCGGCGGATGGCAACCTGCTGTTTTTTATCTGCGAAAACCATCCCGCCAATACCAAATACAGCTCCATCCCCAACTCGCAGGATATCTGGTATTCGATAAGAGACAGCGCAGGCAACTGGAGCGAAGCGAGGCATCCGAAGTATCCGCTGAATACCATGCAGTATAACGCAGTTTACTGGATATCGCCCGATAACAACCGGATACTGATCAGGGGGGCTTTTTCCGAAGGCGCTTTTTTAGGAAAGGGAGTCAGCATATGCCATCTTCTGCCCAATGGCCGGTGGAGCGAACCCAATCTGCTGGCGATAAAAAATTATGGGAAATACGACCGCGGCCGTCACTCAGGCGCTTCGATGGCCCATGACGGAAAGACCCTGTTATTGTATATGACGCCCAAGGAGGGAAGTCCGCTGAATGATCTCTTCGTATGTTTTTTGTCGCCGGACGGAACCTGGACAGAGCCCAAAAGCCTGGGCAAGAAGATCAATCTCCCGGACCATGACGAGATGACCCCTTACCTGGCGGCGGACGGCTCCACCCTGTATTTCAGCAGCAACCGGCCTGGCGGGTTGGGAGACAATGATATTTACATGACCAAACGCCTCGACGATAGCTGGCAGAAATGGAGCGACCCGGTAAACCTGGGCAGTCCGATCAACACGGAAGACTGGGATGCTTTCTTTACCCTTGACGCCGGGGGCGAATACGCTTATTTGTCCACCAGCTTAAACAGCTATGGAGAAAGCGATATCGTGCGCGTGAAATTACTGGAAAAGGTAAAACCGGATCCCGTAGTGTTGGTAAGCGGCAATGTGTACAATCTGAAAACCAAGGAACCGATCAGCGCTTCGCTGATATATGAAACGCTGCCCGAAGGCATTGAGGTAGGCAACGCGCTCTCTAGCGCGGTTGACGGGGCATTCAAGATAACGCTGCCCTACGATAAAAACTACAGCATACGGGCTACGGCAGATCATTTTTTTGCCATATCGGAGAACCTGAATCTCGACTCGCTGGTAAAAGCCGGGTATAAAGAGATCCACAAGGATCTTTACCTGGCGCCGATCGAGATCGGGCAGGTGGTGAGGTTAAATAACGTATTCTTTGATTTTGACAAATGGGATCTCCGCCCCGAATCCTTCGTTGAGCTGAACCGGGTGGTTGCCTTATTGAAAGAAAACCCTTCCATTGAAATTGAAATGAGCGCGCATACCGACAGCAGGGGCTCCGATGAATACAACTTTAAACTGAGCGATGAAAGGGCGAGATCGGTGAGAACCTATATCCTTTCCCAGGGAATAGCCGAATCCAGGATCATTTCGCAGGGCTATGGAGAAACCCGGCCGGTGGCGGACAATGATACGGACGAAAACAGGCAGCTGAACAGGAGGGTGGAATTCAAAATATTGAAAAACTAATCCACCACGGCAGGAACAAGCTATTTCCGTTCCAGGGAACGATCTGCATGACTGCAGGCGCAAAGGGAATACAACGCCAGCCCCTTTACCGCCTCCATATATCGGCATACTCCTGCCGGTTTTTTTTAAACTGAGCATATACAAAGGGACAAAGCGCAACAACTGTCAAACCATTTTTTCGCGCATAGTCCGTCATCCCGGCAAACAGGCGTTTGCCCAAACCCTTTCCTTCCGCCTCCGGAAAGACCTCGGTATGATGAACGGTCAATACGTTCCCCGCAAGGCTGACGCTCATCTCGGCAACCTGTTTATCGCCGTCTTTTATATAAAAGCCGCCATGCCCCTGCTCATTAAGCATTAAGGATATATTTTCCATAATACAAGCGACTACTTTTTACTCAGCAAATAGTCTACCGAATACTTACCTGCTCCCATTACCAACAGACCGATATAAGCAGTCAGGTGAAGCAACGGCAATTCCTTTTTCGAAAAGGGATCGTCGATATGAATATGTAAAACGATCACCGTCATCGTAATAATAAGCGGAATAACAGCCAACCTTGTTCCCAGCCCTACCAATACCAGCAAAGAGCATCCAAATTCCGCCAGCATGGCCAGCGTCAGCGAAACAGAGGGATCCATTCCGAATACGCTTGCAAATTGAACAGGCTCGTCGCCCAGTAATCTTTGCAGCTTGGGATAACCATGCGTGATCATCGACAAAGCGAAAACAACTCTTACCAACAATAAAAGGGGATCCACATGCCTGGGATTGTAATGCGCGCTAAATAATTTTTTCATCAATTTCAGATATTTTTTTAGTGAATGTTTGAACGCCCCGCCTCGGGCGCCTCTTTATCGCCAAATGATTCAATGGAACGCATCCTGTTCCCGACAATGCAAAGCTACATTGAGCAGACAGCTTTTGCCATTGATGAATGTTAATAAACGGCATTGATCTATATCATTGTGAATACGTTAAGGCGGCAGCATGGAACAAGGGATGAAATAAACCGGTTTATGATCCCCGGTCATTTTTCCACTACCTTGATCAGGTCGCCGGGAGACAGTTTATGGTCCAACTCCAGGCCATTCAGGATGGCCATCTCTTCCATTTTTGCTTCGGGAACCCTATACGTTTGTAAAGCCTGCCTCAGAGTAGGGGATCCGGAGACGGTCTTTATCCTTACGCGATCGGGTTTCCGGTTTAGCTTGGAAGGATCTGTGAGCTGGCTGAACTTCAACATCGTATTGTTGAAATAGGGAGTATACTGGTTAAAATCGGCGGTGGCGGCCACGCCGATAAGATGGTAGATATTCCCGCCATGAGAGATCAGATAAGAAAGCGTCCGCAATACCGCCTGTTGCTGTTGTTGTTGCTGATCCTGTTGCTGGTCCGCCAGCATAGCCAGCGCGGGCAACCCGTTAACGGTTGTTTTTTTTGAATCAAGGACCTTGAGGGAATATTGCTGAAGAACTGCATTGGCGGACTCTTCCAGCGTTTTGCCCGGAGCCAGGGTAAGCATCATCATGGCCTTTCCGTCCTGAGGCGCCATCTGCACCCGTTGAGGAGTGTTCTGAAAATACCAACCGGCAGGCAGCGGGAACTGAAACTTCAATATGGGATGGTAAAAACTATTGTTCTCTACATAACCCTGGTTGGGGTCCTGCCCGTATAACAAGCCTTCGATCCTCTTCAGGTAACTATTCCTGTTCACCTGTAACTTGGCCGGGTTGAGATTCAGTTTCTGCTGCCATTCCACCGCGCCCTTGCTCACCGCCTCATACCTGTTGAGCGGATTGGGATGCGTGGAAAGAAAATCAGGGAGTTCTTCGCCGCCTACCTGCGCGGCGCTTCTTTGCAAAGTTTTAAAGAACCCGGCCATTTCTTTTGCATCATAACCTATCTTGCTCGAATACTCCACGCCCAATTGATCTGACTGGCTTTCATCGTCCCTGCCGAATTTCAGGAACAGTAACGAAAGGCCCTGGGAGGCAGATTCGGCAAATTGCGCGAGATCGGGCGCAATGACCAATCCGGCGATCAGACCAAGCTGGCCAAGCATGGCATTTCGCTGCTGAATAACGGAATGACGCGCCGTAATATGCCCGATCTCATGGCCCAATACGCCGGCAAACTCCGCCTCATTATTAAAATGAGCCATGATGCCCCGGGTAAAATACACATACCCCCCCGGTACGGCAAAGGCGTTCAATATATCTGAATCCACAACTCTAAACTCGTAGGGGAGATTGGGACGATGGGAAATGGCCGCCATCTGCTTTCCTTTCTCTGTGATAAAAGCCTGCAGCGCCGAGTCTTCATACAAGCCATATTGGGCCAGGATCTGCGGGTCCGATTCCTGGCCCAGGGCAATTTCCTGGGCCTCGGACATGAACACCATCTGTTTCTTACCTGTCACGGGATTTACAGAACAGGAATCTGCTAAAAGAAGGCATAATGGCAATATAGCGAAGCGTACAATTTTTTTCATAACGGGCGATTTATTCTATCGTTACATGGCAGCTAAACTCCCATAAACGCATGTATAAATGTCCACGATTATCTCATATTTACCAAAAACTCCTTGGCCTTCCCGCATTTCTCATCCTGGCTTCAAATAAAGACCAAGAGAACGAATGGTTTAGGCAGGAAGGAAATTAGTATTCCGTCTACCCGGGTCGCTGCTGATTGAAACTATTGGATGAAGTTAAAAGCCAACGCTCTTTGTTCGTCAAGCCAACTTGTATAAAATCCATGTAATGCATTATCGTTAGGCAACCTTAGCATTTAATGCTTTAATAGATTTAAGCGCCGACCCCTTCGCTGATATTTCTTCTTCGATGTCAAAGTCGTCTTGTAAACCAAGCCAAAATTTTGCAGAGTTGCCAAAGTATTTACTTAGCCTTAAGGCTGTGTCTGCTGTAATTCTACGATTCCCTTTGAGAATCTCGGAAATCCTTGTCTGGGGAATCTCAATGTCTTTTGCAAGCCTATAAGCCGTTATATTAAAAGGCGCAAGAAATTCCTCTGAAAGAATTTGGCCCGGGTGAATATTTTTAAGTTTTGCCATCTTAGTAAAATTTAATGATAACCAATTATTGCAACTTCAGAAGCATTGCCAGCATTCCATTTGAAAATGATATGCCATTGATCATTTATTCGAATACTGTAAAAATCCTTTAATTTTCCAGCCAGTTTTTCCAGTCGATTTGCCGGCGGTATTCGTAAATCAGCTATGTCAACTGAGTTATTAAGCATCCTGAGCTTTCTTCTGCCGGTATTTTGAATTTCTATTGGCAATTTCTTTGCCCGATTACCTAACCATACTTGTTCTGTTTCGGAATTACCAAAGGAAACAATCATACTAACGCCTTAAGTTACTAACGTCAAAAGTAAGTATTTATTAGCAACCCGCAAAATTTGGACAATAGCCGGAATTGGCGCATAACGAGCGTTTTATGCAGGAAGGGCCGGATACCGCTATTAAAATGATCCTGGCAGGAGCCGCCAATCTGAAATAAAGCTATTTTCGCAAGCTCAAACACCAGGACATGAAACATTATACCATTGCCTATGCTTTTATCTTTTCCTTCGGCGTTTTATTTGGCGCCGGCTGCGCGCAACCGTCAACCAATGAGGATAATAATTCCTCCAACGACAATCATTCATTTATGATACGCCATACCGTTGTTTTTAAGCTCAAACATCCCCGCGATTCAAAAGAAGAAAAAGACTTCCTGGCCGCTGCGAAGGAGTTATCCGCTATCGAAGGCGTTAAAAATTTTGAATGCCTGCGGCAGGTAAGCAAGAAAAACAATTTTGATTTCGGGTTGTCCATGGAGTTCGACAGCCAGGCATCGTACGACGCTTATTCCAACCACCCCGACCATGCAAAATTTGTGCAGGAGGTCTGGCTCAGGGATGTGGAAGATTTTCTTGAAATAGATTATGAACCGATGAACGATTAATTTAATTTATCGTATTCATGACCCATACCTGATAATCTTTTCCAAACAAGTTTAGGATTAAGGGCGGGAATCCATGTCGAATCCATTATTCTTCGATGAAAAATTTTCCGATGGCATACTCTCCAACGGCCTCGCCGACTACCTGCCCTTCTGTTATCGCATCCATAAAATGTATACCTCCATAAAGCCTCGATATAGACGCTTCCGCCGCAGCTTGTCTGAATGAAGTAAAATGCCTGTCTTTTAACCCGAATGCTCTTTCCACAGTATCAGTATAAGCAAAATTTTCTCCGAAATAACGCGAAAGAACTACAGCCGCAGCAGTGGAAACAACGGAATGACCGCTAGGGTATTCGGGAAACGGCGGCGTTTGTAAAAGCGGCTCCCAGCTCTTATCAATATACCTGCGAATGACCGTTTCGGGCCTAATGCGGTCGCTCCTGTATTTTTCGTCCCAACAGGAAATAAACGCATCCGTCAGCGTTGTGGACAATACGGTATAAGCCTGCATAGCAGAATCGAAGGATAGGAATTGCCGCCCGATGGCAATTCCTGCAATGCCCATCCAATGCGCGCCAGGAGATATTTTTTTTATGCCAAACTGCAAATGTCCCTTATCCACAACTGCGAATGGATTACAATCCCAGAAAGACGCAATTTCTGCATGTAAGGGGTCTGTTGATTTGCTTTGTACGTAAACTTCGTTCATCACCTTGAAAAAATCAGTATCCTTATTCTCGCTAAATGGCGTGGGAGGCGGAGGAATAAAAAGGGAAGAGGAATCCAAGTAAAATGTTCTGACTCTGTTAAAATAGGGTTCCAACGCATCCATATAAGCGGGAGGCGTTGGAAACCAAAACCCTTTACCAGGCTTTGGCGAATAACGCGGAAAATTACTGAGTCTCCGATAACCGTCTTCTTCCGCATAAGCCAGAATGGAGCCGGCAATGCTTTCAGCGTATTGAAGAGAACCTTCTAAGGTCTTCTTTTTAATGCCATTACTTTTAAAATAGCTTAAAAGCGATCGTTCCAGCGAATCAAACCGAGCGCCGGAAGGCTGCATTTTTTTTGCTACCCCTATCATAGCAAGTAATGCCGCTACATTTTCATTGAATACTGCTCCAACAGGCTTTTTAATTAACGGATAACCGTTCAGAATGCCATGCATACTCTTAAATGAAGGATTATTCTGCGACACTACTTCATACCCTGCCAAGCTCGCATAAGCAAAAAAACGAGCGGCCAGGGGAGGATTGGTATTGTCATCTACCATCAGGTTTGTCATATATTCTATTACTTCGCTAACCTGCTCCTGGCCCACATTTATAACTCTTTCTGGTTGATGACAAGCTATATTACAGAGTAGCATTCCTAAAATAGCAATAAAACAGATATTCTTCTTCATTATTTTATTTTGTAAGCCTGAATCGAATTATTATTTCTTCCAAACAAAATCAGCTTATCAGAAAGCGAACTGATAAACCTGGTATCGCCCGAAACATTAAATCCTGAAATTGCCTGAGGGATATAGGAAAAATTTCCTTTGCCATCGCCGGTAAACGCCATGCCGTAATTAGACTGATTCAATCCAAACTTTACCCGGCTATAACTGATATTCCCCCCAAGTAAAAGATCTTTTTTTCCGTCGTTATTAATGTCGGTCAATAAAATGGCAAATACAGGCGAATATTGCGCTTCAATGGGGAGTTCTTTTGCTTCATAGTAGTTATTCGCAGCGCTCAGGAAGCACATCGTTTGCAGAGTATTTACGGAAAGGTGGGCGGCGCCTTTTAACTGATCGGGAGTAAAAATAGCGTTGAGTTGCGCATCTGCATAAGATTTGTAATCAGGAAATTTTCGCCTCATGCTGCTTATCTGGTCAAGCAGTTCGTCGCGTGAAACATAAGGATAGGTTTTACCTTGTATATAAAAACAAAATATAGGATCTACAGAGCCGTTATCATCAAAGTCCTTATAATACAACTCAAGCGGATGCTCATCATCAGCTTTGGATTGCATATTCAATCCATAATTACCAACAACCAGATCAGGTTTACCATCTCCATTCAGATCATCCACCAGCAATTTATTCCACCACCCGGTATATTCTTTATCAAAATACTCCGATGTTTTGTCTTCCAGGATGCCTTTATTGTTGATCCATACCTTTACCGGCATCCACTCCCCAACCGTGACCAGATCAGGCTGCCCATCATTGTTCATATCACAGAAAACGGCGTCGGTAAACATACCGGCCCGCGCCATTGAAGGCGCAACCGACATTGTTACATCGGAGAAATTTCCTTTGCCATCATTTAATAAAATGAAGCTTGCAGGCGGTTCGGGATAACGGCCAGGTCTCGATCTTCCTCCAATAAAAAGATCAGGCGCCCCGTCTCCATTAATATCTCCCACGGCCGCGCATCCGACAGCTGTATTCATTAGCGGCAACGCTTTGGAGGCTTTTTCAAAAATGCCTTTGCCATTATTTAAATACAACCGGCTTTGCAAGGAAGGATCCTCCGGCATGAAATGATCGTAGCCGCCGCTACCTACCAACAAATCCTGATCGCCATCGTTATCAACGTCCAGGAATATCGCAGATACATCCTCACAGATCGAATCGGTTGAAATAGATACTTGCCTGCTCCTGCTAAACGAACCGTTGGATGATTGCAGAAATATTTCGGAAGGCTGTCCCGAAGCGCCTCCGATAAAAAGATCTTTCTTACCATCGCCATTGACATCGGCCTCAGCGATGCAGGGGCCGCTGTAAGAAAGCGTGTTGATTAATAATGGTTGACGTTTAAAGTCGTTTACAATATTTTCCCTATGTTTAAATGCTATAGGCGAAGGCGTTGCTTCAACCATTGGGGTATATGCGTCATTTTCAGATTTAAGGGGCGTAGAGGCATTTGATTCATAGGCTAAGATCTCCTGGTTAGCCTGTAAATTTATCCATCGCTCTTCTTTTCCGGAAGCCCAGGTTATTTTCAGCGAATCTATTTTTGCCGATTCTCCCGTTCCGAATATTAACACCGGCGATACGCTTGACTGAAATCCTTTACTGACAACCTGTTCCTGTACCTGTTGTTGTTCTCCGTGAAAAATATATACCTTGGCCCCAACACCCAACGTATTTCCCTTTTCGCCGCTTAACCTTATTCGCAAATAGTTATGATGACGAAGGCGCTCGGCATTATTTCGATAAACAAAACAAGGAGCATTGATATTATTTACCACAATGTCCAGGTCGCCGTCATTATCCAGATCGCCATAGGCTGCTCCATTGCTGTTTGAGGATTCACGAAACCCCCAGTGTTCACTCATATCGGAAAAACGGGCGCCCTGAATATTTTTGAAAATATAATTTTGAACATTAGAAGACGGCATGGATTTAACCAGTTCCAGCAAGGTATTTTTGGTTACCTTCCCCTGCAGGTCTCTTAATTTATTTCCCATAAATTTCAGAAAATCGAGATTTGTGAAATCCCGGAGAAATCCGTTAGTGACATACAGATCTTTCCATCCGTCGTTATCAAAATCGGCAATTAAGGGAGCCCAACTCCAATCCGTATTGGATACCCCCTGAAGCTGCGCCACTTCGCTGAATGAGCCGTTTCCATTATTAATATGAAGCATATTAATCATGTACTGAGCATGCAAACCAATCCTAACGCGCATATCAAAAATCTCATAATTATCGCTAGCCAGTAATAATTTCTGTCGTCGGTTATCCTCAGGCAACATATCCAGCGTAAAAATATCAGCCCACCCGTCATTATTGATGTCAGCCACGTCGTTACCCATCGAAAAATGAGAGGTTTTAGACAACATGGATCGGATGCTGTCCGTATAAGCGCCGTTTTTATTATTAATATAGAGATAGTCCGGCGCTGAATAATCATTAGAAACATATAAATCCGGCCAGCCGTCATTATTCACATCAGTTACAGAAACGCCGAGATTATAATTTAATCTTGAGTTAAGAAGTCCCGCGGCCTGAGTAACTTCTTCAAAAAAATTATTAGTATTCCTAAATAATTTAATGCCAGTAAGAGAATCCGGTTGATGTAATAAATAAGTTAGTTTGGCTTCATCCAGATCATTAAAACGGATTGGGCTATGATTTAATAATATCATATCCAGATCTCCGTCTTTATCGTAATCAAAAAATGCAGCATGCATACTGAATGCAGGGTCCGCCAATCCATACTGTTTTGCTTCTTCTATAAATACAGGATTGCCAACGCTGTCATTACCCTTGTTAATAAAAAGTTCGTTTAACCTAAGCTTTTCCGGAAAATCTCCGGAATAACAAATGTAGATATCCAGGAGGCCGTCGCCATTTACATCGGCCATGGTTGCCCCCGTCTTCCAGCTATCGCGCCCCTGAACGCCCGCTTTTGAAGTGATATCTTCAAACCGTAGTCCGCCTTTATTGAGATATAGTTTATTTTCGACCCTGTTTCCTGTAAAAAAAATATCATCCAACCCATCGCCGTTTACATCTCCGATAGCCACGCCGCCTCCACTATAGCTGTACTCATACTGCAGTGGATTAATGTTTTCTGTTTCAATAATTTCATTATTGAAATGAATATTCGTTTCTCTTGCATCCATCAAACTAAATAATGCAGGAGGTTGGCGGTCTTTTTCACTCTTGCATGAAACAAAAATTAAAAAGGGGATTACTGCGGTAAAGGAAGCGCTAATTAAACAACGAAAACAGGAAAACATAGATACTCATTTAATAAACCGGGAGATGTTTCATTCCCGCTGAAATGGATTCTCCAACGGGAATGAAACATAGGCCTGGCTATAGTTAACTGAACTTTAAATATAAAAATGCGCTATTTAAAAGGTAGGTCGTTTGCCTGTCAAAACTAGTTATAACCGGGATTTTGTTTTAAGTTCGAGTTGGTGTTCATCTCCCGCAAAGGGATCGGGCCGAGGTCGGTATGCGTCTGGCCGGTAGCCTTGAAAGAAAGACGCGACCTGGTATTGTACACCCCGAAACGGATCATATCCGTGCGCCGGTGCGCTTCCCCCGCAAATTCCCAACCCAGCTCATCCAGGAATCTTCCATACAATATCGGTTCCGTTTCATGAGTAGTGCCATAGTATGGACTGCCGGGATAAGTGTCTCTCAGTCCATAGTCATAAGTACTGGTTTCCAATAATTGCTCATCGGTAACGGTTGCCTTGGCAGGGTCGTCAAAATTCCGCATCCTTACTTCGGTCACCAGCGCGCCGGCGCCCGGACGACCCAAACGCATTAACGACTCCGCCTTCATCATCAGGATCTCGGCATAACGCGCCATCGGCGCATCGTTCTCCATATACCCCGGATGCTCGCCCTTGGCTACTTCGTATTTGATAGGCCTGTAGCCATGCATATCTTCGCTATGGGTGATAGAAGGAACTGTATTCACAATATTAAATGGTTTGCCCACGGAATCTCCCCTCGATACATATATCGTTTCTCCGGAGCTTGATATTAACTGCCCCCGGAGCCAGGCTCCGCCGGTAAGCCGTTTGTCGTCCGGATCGTAGGTATCGATGAACTGGGGGATAGCCACCAATCCGCCCCAACCGGGAACCTGCAGGTCGTACACCTGCTGAGCTTCGGCAGGAAGCGCATAAATATGTACGTTACTCCTGAATCCATACTTCTGTCCTCCATATGGAATCATCCAAATGTTTTCAACAGAATTTTCATTTTGTAATTTAAAACAATTCGCTTGTATGGGCTCCAGGGAAAACAATGTGGAATTGATGATAGCATCGCATGCTGCGATACATTTTTCCCATTCAGGAGTTCCTGCCCAAACCTCTGCATTCAAATATATCTTAGCAAGAAGCGCATTGGCGGACCATTTGTTGTTGAAACGGCCGTAAGTGGTGGTATTACGCTCGTCGCTCAGATTAGGCAATGATTCCGTGATTTCCTTAACCATAAAATTGAATACTTCCAACCTGGTATTCTGCTCAGGCAAAAAACCTGCGGGCACATCGTACCGGTCTACAATAGGAACATTTCCGAACACATCGCACAATACGTAGTAGTAAGACGCCCGCAACGTTCTCAGTTCGCTGACCAACACAACCTTGGCGTCGTCCTCCAGGGGTATCTCGCCGGATTCTATCTGGAAAAGCACCCGGTTACAGTTAGTAACGCCTTCGAATGCCGTTCTCCATATATCGGCAAAGGCCGCTTCATCGGTTTTCCAGGTATGAAAATGCGCAAATGTGTGTATTTCCTCGCAAAAGCTCATGTTTGCCTTACATGCCTTTAGAAAAGCATCTGTAGTTTCTTCCTGAATCGTCCAGTATGTCCGGTTCAGATTAAGCACCGCTCTCCAGGATCCGTAGCTGGTGCCTAATAAAGCGGCAACATCATCGGAAGTCGGTATAAATTGTTCCGCTACAATATCGGTATAGCTTTTGTCTTTAAGTTTCGTGCACCCTGTTATAAGAGTGAAACAAATTATAGTCGGCAATAATATATTAATAGACCTTTTTTTCATACTTGTCATTTTATCAATTAAAAGTTATGTTCCATCCAATAGAATAAACCCTCGTGGAAGGGTACTTGTTACCAGAGTCATTCCCTGGAGAGAGGCCAAGCAGAGGCACTTCAGGATCCATTCCCTTATACTTTGTAATGATAATGCCGTTTAGTACTGATACATACACGCGGGAAGCGCTGACATGTTTTAACTTTTTAATACTATACCCGATGGAAATATTATCAATTTTCACAAAATCGCCGCTCTCAAGATAATAGCTGTTGTACTCAGGAGATGTTCCGCTATTCAAAACGGCTTTTCCGAAAATTTTATCATAAGCAGAACGCATCTGATTAAAACCTAATCGCACATTCGGGTTTTCAGTAGCCATGCGTTGATAATTCAACACCTTGGCGCCAAAAGCGCCGCGCATGTTTATGAATAGATCAAGGTTGCCATAACGGAGCGTATTGTTCCAGCTGGCAAAATATTTAGGCAATCCATTACCCAGGATCTTTTTATTTGTTTCCAGCCTTTCCTCGGTAGGCTTGCCTTCGGCATCTTCAAAAATCCATTTCCCATCTTCAGTAATGTCCAGAACCTTATGGCCATAAAAATTGCCAATGGCTTTGCCCACTTCCACCCGGTGCGTGTAAGTCTCCCTGTTCAGGGAACCTGGCTGGCCTCCTGTATTAAACCATTCCTGCGTAGCCTGGTAAAGATCATTGGAGATGGAAGCCAGCTTATTGGAATTTGTAGAAAACGTTACCGATGAATTCCAGGTAAAATTTTTGCTTTGAACCGGCGTTCCCGAAAGCAGTATTTCCAATCCGCTGTTTTTCATTACGCCCACATTTGCGGTAGTAATCCCATAAGCATTAGGAGGCGCAGGAACCGAATAATCATACAATAGCCCATCGGTAATACGGCGATAGTAATCAATGCTTCCGCTAAGTCTTCCATTCAGGATGCCAAAATCCAAACCAATATTCGTTTCCTTTTTTTCTTCCCATCGCAAATAAGGATTGGCATTCCTGGTCGGCGACAATGCCTGTAACCACTGCCCATCATAAAATACTCCATTCTGATGAGCAGCCGCGCTCTGGTAACCTAATAATGCCATTCCGAGAAAATAAGGACTCGGAGCTGTGCCGGTTACGCCATACCCGGCTCTTAATTTCAACTCGTTAAACCCCGAACCGCTCATGAATTCTTCCTCGCTGATCCTCCAACCCGCGGAAATAGAGGGAAAAGTGCCCCAGGGGTCTTTTGTGCCCACTAATTTTGAGCTAGCCTCATGGCGGAGGCTCGCCATTAACAGGTACTTATCTTTATAATTATAATTTATCCTTCCAAAAAAGCCAATCAGGTTTGATTCATATTTATAACTACTCATCATACCGGCTTGTCCATTAACCGATTCCTGGCCTAAGCCAATATTATCCAGGTAAGAAAAATTACCCGCAGGGAAATCCCAGTTCTGGAGCGTAGTTGATTCAGTAAGATTATCCTGGTAGCTATAGCCAACAAGGGCTGTGATCTTATGCGCATCAAACGATTTTGTATAATCGGCAGTTAACTCCAATAGATTACTGGTATTCTTTCCAAATGATTTTCTGGCAAAACCATTTTTGTTATCTCTGGTATTGGAAATATGTTGTTTTGTATGCCCCAGGCCGCTTTGATTATCAGACAAACCTCTAAAACCCAATGCTTTTAAATTCAGGTTGTCAACGGGTTCCCAGGACACGCTTCCGCTAACCCGTGTCGATACCGCTTTAGAGCCGCCAAAACTCTCATATATCAACCCGAGCGGATTAATATAAGCGAGCAGGTTCATATTTTCATTCCAGCTGCCATCCTCATTCTTTATTGGCGCTGTCGGATTCCGGGTTAAGGCCTGATTGAAAAGTCCGGCGGGGGGAGAATCTCCCACTCCTACGTTGCCGGTTTGACCAAAATCAACGCCGGTATTGTCCTCGTTAACGAGGACTCCTACATTTATTTTCAATCTGTCGTTAAACATATTGTGGTTTAATCCAAGTCGCGCGTTGATGGTCTGAAAGTCCGACTGAAGCACCACTCCTTGCAGATTTCTATAGTTAACAGATCCAAAATAATTGGTTTTCGAACTCCCTCCGCTCACGGATAAATTATGGTTGTGGCTGATCGGCATTTGCCTGCTGATCTCTTTCACCCAATCCGTACTGCCGCCCATATCCTGGAACCCAACGCCTTCGCTGATCTTTTGCCGGTATTCCGAAGCGGTAAGCATTTTGGGCAGGCGGATAAACTCCTGCGTACTGATATAACCATCATAACCAATAACAGGTGTTACTGAACCTTTCGCCTTCCTGGTATTTATAATTATCACGCCATTGGTTCCCCTGGTTCCATAAATGGCGGCTGCTGATCCGTCTTTCAGCACATCAATACTTTCGATATCATTGGGCGGCACCGTTGCCAGATCGCCGGGGATACCATCAATCAACACCAATGGCTGAGTGCTTGAAAGCAAGGTAGCCACGCCTCTTAATAAGATCTGGGAAGGAGCCGTTGGGTCGCCGCTCACATTATTAACAGCCAAGCCGGCAACCTTACCCTGCAACAACTGACCCACGTCCTTTACAGAACCCTGAACAAAATCCTTTGCTTTTACGCTGGCCGCAGCGCTGGTGACCTCTAATTTCCTCTGGGATCCATACCCGATAACCACTACCTCGTCTGCAATAAGCGCTTCCTCCCTCGTTAACGTAAGATTGCCTAAAGACAGCGGCGAATCGCCGGAAACAACAATAGCCCTGCTGATCGTTTCAAATCCAATGAAAGATATCTCCAGGGTATATCTGCCTTCGGGAACATTCAACAAGGTAAACTCGCCTCTTGCATTGGTAGTGGTTCCCCTATTGCCTGGCAGAAGTTTCACCGATGCGCCTTCCACGGGATTACCCGTATCATCCCGCAGAGCGCCGCTAACCGTTTGCGGCGGCGCAACCGCTATATCGTCAACAGCCGGATTCGTTGTTTTCTTCCTGATGATAACGATCGTCTTGTCCTCAATAGAAAATGAAAGGGGCTGATTCCTCAAAGCCTGCCGTAAAAAATCCTCCAGGTAAACATTTCTGGCGGAAATAGTGACCGGCGTCGCATCGCGAAGCGCGGTCGCATCATAAAAAAATACGTACCCCGTCTGGTTCTTGACAACATTGAATATTTTTTTGAGAGAAACTTCTTTTCCCGAAAAACTGACAGTTTGCGTTAAACCTGCCGCCCCGAGATTCATAAAAGCTATCGTTAAAAGAAAAGTCAGCTTCATGGCTAACAGCGTTTTGGATGATAACAAGGGCCGGAGAAGATGGCGGCCCGGACAATAATCTCCATTTGCCAGGTCTCCGGCAAATAAAAGAGCTTTAATTTGCATACTTTTACAGTGTTTGGTTAATGAATAAACAGTTCGTCAATTTGTTTTGCAGATTAACCTTACTACACCGTTCTGGCTGCTACCAGGGCGGTTTTTGTTTATACAAGGCCTGCTAAACGTTATTCGATTAATGTTAAATACGCTTTTTATACCATAGGCGTTCTGATATTTATTGTGATTTGATATTGTCGTCTTTACTGAGTTGCGATCGGTTTTTACAACGGCCCTCTTTGCATTTGCAGCGCCCGCGCTTTATTACATTACGATCAACTTCTTACCCTCAAGCCGGAAGTTCACTTCCATCTTTCCCAATATGCTTAGCACCTGCGTAAGGCTGAGGTTTTTCTGGATCTCCCCCTGGAACTCGCGCACAGGGATCCTGCCATTGTAAACCACGTCCACATCATACCATCTCGCTAACTGACGCATAACAGTTTGGATATTCGCATTGGAAAAATAAAACAACCCGTTCTTCCACGCCATCGCCTCTTCCAGGTTGGCATTCTTCAGGATTTTTATTCCCGCCTGATCATTTACCTGCGACTGCTCTCCCGGTTTTAATACCCCTGACGCCCCTCCGCGCGATACTTTGACGCTGCCTTCCAGCAAGGTTGTTTTTATATGCGATTCATCGCCGTATGCATTGATATTAAAATGCGTCCCGAGTACTTCAACCGTCATGTCATTTACCCTTACCTTAAAAGGACGACTGGTTCTATGCGTTGCCGGGTCTGTCATGTTCACCACTTCAAAATATGCTTCGCCGGTAATGCTTACCGTTCTTTCCTTTTCGATAAATACCGCCGGGTAGGTTATGGAAGATTCCGAATTCAGCCAAACCCTGGTGCCATCGGGCAGCATTAACTTGTATTGACCGCCTCTCGGCGTTCTCATAGTATTGTACATTGGCTTATCGGCGGCAACCCCATTTACGTTATACCGCAGCTGCCCATCGGCAAGTTTCACGACCTGGGTATTGCCCTGCCAGGCGAGTTGACCGCTCGAGGCGCTATCCAATACGATCGAAGAGCCGTCGGCCAGGGTCAGAATTGCCTTGTCGGAACCCGGGGCCACATCTTCCCGCACAGGAGGAGCCTGAGTTTCCGCAATAATAACAACAGGATCGTCCTGTTTCATATTCCATATATAAACGCCAATGCCCATCAGTAAAACAACCGCTGCCGAATAACGAAACCAGCGTGTTTTCATAAAATGCACGCGATGCGCAACCCTGGCATTTCCGGCATCGTGGTCCGCATCCTGCATCTCCCCGGTTGAATAGGCATGGTCTGCCTGCGCAGCCCCGGGATTTATATTGCCCGTTAAAGAGGCAGAGGCTTTCTCCTGTATATAACGCTCCAGGCGCTGACGGCTTTTAAGGCTATCATACCGGGAAAACCTGCTCAGTTCCCGCGCCGCCCATTCATCGTTCATCAGCTGCTCCAGCAATGCGCGGTTCCCGGGGCTTTCCCGGGCCCACTGCTCAAGCGCGGCTTCTTCCTCCATGCTCAATTGATCTTTCCATTTCTTTTCAATCAATTCACTGATATAAAGCGGCCTGTTTGACATGTGTAAAAATTAAACATGATAAATTCATCCTCCGAAGAATGAGCGCTTAATTAAAACGAACAGCGTTTCGTTTTGTACCCGGAAAATGTTCTTTTTTTTACGATGCCTGGAAAAGAAAATAACTGATGATAAGCGGAGATAGATTTTGTTGCTGGCTTAAGGCTACGCGCAGTAATTTAATCCCTTCTGATTTTCGGTTGCGTACGGTTTGCGGAGCGATGGAAAGGTCTTCAGCGATCTCTTCATTCTTTTTACCTTCAAGTAGGGCCAGCTTAATAGGACCTTTGTATTTCCGCGGCAATTTTTCAATGGCGGCATAGATGGCTTGCAGGACCTCGGCCCGGATCAGCTGCCTTTCGGCGTTATCGTATTGCTCATCGCTTAAACGAGTGATCTCTGCATGGGATCCCTTATGACGCCGGATAGCCCGCAGATGATCGTAACAAGCGTTGCGGGTAACAGTATATAAAAATGACTTCAGCCCTTTTGTTGAATCGAAGCTTCCGGAGAAATCCAATAGCTTAATAAAACTTTCCGTAGCCAGGTCCTGCGCTGCATCGGCATTGCCCACCAGGTTTTCGGCAAAAAAACACAGGGGCCGGTAGTAAGCAGCATACAGTTCATCAAATGCTTCTGCTTTTCTCTGCCGCAACGCGTCTAAAAAAGCCATATCATCGTGGTATCTCCTCACCGGAAACATGCTTTGGAATGAAAACAATACATATGAAGGTAACAATTTACCGGGCATTAAAGCGGAAGGGCCGAAATATAATGATCCATTGATTATATAGCTCCCATACATAAATTTGCAGGATAGGATATGCCTGCTCAACCAAACGATTATCTTATCATCGCTGTATGACAAACTCAGGAGCCAGGGAAATTCAACGTAATTTCTTTTTGCTATGCATGGCCATTATGTTAACGGCTCCCGCTCTCTATGCGCAGCAAAAGCCATTGCTTCTGTCTGAAGCCATTGCCAATGGCCTCAGCGCTTATCCGAACATCAAGGCCAAACAATTTTATATTCAGTCGTCCCGGGCCCTGGTAGAAAATGCCCGCAATGAAAGGTTGCCCAATGTGGAGGTATCCCTGCAACAGAGTTTTGGCACCATCAATGGGTTATTTGGGCCCTTATCGGGATTTGGCGGCGTCATGGGCGTCGCTTCTTCAGGCCCTCCTCATTCCAGTCAGAACTGGAATGCAGGGTTTGGCGCTTCCTACATCATGAATACCAACTGGGAATTTTTCACTTTCGGCAGGCGGCATTCCAGGATATCCTTATCCCAGGCGCAGGTAGACAAAGATTCGGCCGACCTCGCCCGGGAAGCCTTTATGCTGAGCGCGAAAATAGCAGGCGCCTACCTGAACCTGATCATTGTACGGAAAATAGCGGATAATGCCGAAGCCAATCTGAAACGAACGCAATATATACAGGAAGTGGTTCAGGCCAGGACCCGCTCGGGGCTAAATGCGGGAGTAGATTCTTCTATTGCCAACGCAGAGGTGGCCAGCGCAAAGCTTGCCCTTATCGCTTCGCAGGATAATGAGCTGCAGATACGCAATCAATTGGCTCAACTGTTAAATACAGATCCCCTTCTTCCCCTGGAGTTGGATACCAGCTATCTTGAACATACGCCGCAGCAATTCAATGCCGATACCGATATCTCGGTCAATCCGCAGGCAAAATTCTACGACGCCCGCGTCAGGGAAAGCGAGCAGCATGCCGATTATCTCAAAAAAAGCATTCTTCCCGGGCTTAATCTTTTTGGCATCTACCAGACGCGAGGCTCGGGATTTGGCTTTGATTATTCTCCCTACCAGGGGATCTATAGCAAAAGCTACTGGGAAGGCATAAAACCTTCGCGCAGCAATTACCTGGCGGGGATCTCGATCGCCTGGAATATCCTGAGCATCAAAAAAATAAAAGAGCAGGAGACGGCGCAGCGATTCATCTCCAGCGCATACCGGCAGGAATATGATCTGCTCAGCGCCCAGCTAAGAGCTCAGTTGGCCCTGGCCGACCAGCGAATTGAATATTCCCTGATCGCGCTAAAGGAGGCTCCTGTTCAATATAAGGCGGCCGCGGACGCCTATAACCAGAAAAGCGTGTTATATAAAAACGGATTGACGAATATCATAGATGTTCAGCAGGCCTTATACGCTGTGAACAAGGCAGAGACCAATCTTGCAGGGGCTTATATACAGGTATGGCAGGCATTGTTGCTGAAAGCCGCCGCCTCGGGCGATCTTGATCTTTTCTTAAAACAGATCAGGTAGGATGATAAATATGCTCATGCAGGAAAAATGCGAAGCATTCGCTGAGGCTAATAAAATTTAGCGCGCGAAGCAGAAGCCAAAGATAGTATACACCGAATACGAAGACGATGAATCTAATAAGAGCGGCATTAAGAAAACCTATAACCATCATCGTTATGGCGGTGGGATTGTTATTCTTCGGCATCAAAGCGGCCCGCACCATCAAGATAGACATCTTCCCCCAACTGGACCTGCCGGTTATCTATCTTTCCCATCCTTATGGAGGTTTTACGCCCGACCAGATGGAAGCGTATTTCGGAAAGAACTACGTGAACCTGATGCTCTATGTTTCCGGGATAAAAATGATCGAGACCAAAAATATCCAGGGACTCACGCTGCTCAAGTTCACTTTTCATGAAGGCACGGATATGGCCCAGGCGGCGGCCGAGGTAAACGGCTTCAGCACGCGGGCGCAGGCCAATTTCCCGCCGGGATCCGTTCCGCCGTTTATCATTCGTTTCGACGCGTCCACGCTGCCCGTCGGGCAACTGGTCCTGAGCAGCCCGATCAGAACCAATAACGAATTGCAGGATTTTGCCAACATCTATATCCGCTCAGGATTCACTTCCATTCCCGGCATCGTTTCGCCCGCCCCATTCGGCGGCAGCGCGCGCACGATCGTGATCAAAGCAAACCCCGAGCTGCTGCGTTCGCACAATATGTCGCCCGATCAGCTGGTCGCGGCGCTAAGGATCAATAACCAGGCTACCCCGGCGGGAACCGTGCGCATCGGCGATAAAAATTATTTCACGCCCGCCAATACCAGCTTTAAGACCGTAAAGGAATTTGAAAATATTCCCCTCTTCACGGGAAGCGTAGGGAATATTTATTTAAAAGACGTAGCTACGGTGGAAGACGGCGCCGATATTACCACGGGATTCGTGCTGGTGAATGGAAAAAGATCTGTTTACCTGCCCATCACCAAGATCGCTTCGGCCTCCACCTGGGAAGTGGTTCAAAACCTTAAAAAAGCGCTCCCGCGTTTTCAGGCCGTATTGCCCGAGGATGTCCATCTCAGCTATGAGTTCGATCAATCTGCATACGTGATCAATGCCGTTAAAAACCTGATGGCTGAAGGCGTAATCGGCGCGATACTTACCGGCCTCATGGTGTTGCTATTCCTTCGCGACCCCAGGGGCGCCCTTATCGTGATCTTAACTATTCCAACCTGTATCATTTCGGCGGTATTGTTTCTCTCCCTTTTCGACCAGACCATCAACATCATGACGCTTAGCGGTCTCGCTTTGGCTGTCGGCATCCTGGTAGACGAGTCGACGGTAACCATTGAGAACATACGCCAGCACATGGATAGAGGCAAGCCTAAGGCGCTGGCAATCTGGGATGCCTGTAAGGAGATCGCCTTTTCAAAGCTGCTGATCCTTTTTTGTATCCTCGCCGTATTCGCGCCGGCTTTTTCCATGAAAGGCATTCCCGGCGCGCTTTTCCTGCCGCTGGCGCTAGCCATTTCCTTTGCCATGATCATGTCTTATCTCCTGTCGCAGACCCTGGTGCCCATTCTTGCCAACTGGCTGATGACCGATCAGCATGCCCAACCTGAAAGCGGCGGCGCCTCAAAAAAATGGTTTCGGAAAAGCCCGGCGGAAGAGCAACGCGCATTCTCACGGTCTGGAATAATCGCAGATTCAGAACAAAATGACTGGCAGCAAGGGGATTTGCCTGAAAACAGCGCAGCTCAAAAACAGGCAAAGCCATCTGCTTTTGAAAGGATAAGGAGCCGCTTCCTGCGTTTTATCGACAGGCTGATGCCTTACAAAAAACCGATCGTAGCCATATACCTTATGGGCTCGATCTTCCTCTCGGTCGTAATGATCCGCCAGATCGGCCGCGATGTGTTGCCCAGGTCTGATGAAGGACAGTTCCAGGTAAGGCTCCGTGACGAAGATGGAACGCGCATAGAAAAAACGGAAAGGAACACCCTCAAAGCGCTGGAAGTACTGAACAACCTTGTGGGAAAGGAAAATGTCGCCATCACCTCCGCTATGGTGGGCATGCATGCGCCGACCTACTCGACCAATCCCATCTACCTGTTCATGGCGGGCCCTCACGAAGCCGTATTGCAGGCGGCGCTTAAGCCGGACTATAAAACGGATATGGATGAACTGAAAGATGCTTTCCGGGAAAAAATGCGCGAAGCCCTGCCCACGGTAAAGCTTTCTTTTGAACCTATCGAGCTTACGGATAAAATGCTGAGCGAAGGGTCGCCCACCTCCATAGAGGTAAAAATTGCGGGGAAAAATAAACCCCTAAATGAAGTCTATGCCAACAAGGTCATCGACGAACTTAAGCGCATTCCCTATTTAAGAGATGTGCAACTCGGACAGGCTGTCCGCGCGCCGGCCCTCCATATAAATATCGACAGGGTGCGCGCTGCGCAACTGGGGACCAATGTCAATGAAATCGCCCGTTCCGTGATCACGGCAACCTCGTCTTCCCGTTTTACGGAAAAAAACATCTGGCTCGACCCGCGGATCGGCCAGGGTTATAATGTCCAGGTGCAGATACCGGAAAACGAGATGACCAGTATCGACAATATCAGGGAGATCCCCGTGCTCCCCAATGCCGCGCGCCCCGTGCTGGAAGACGTGGCTACGATCACGCCTGGCGCTATCTATGGAGAAAACGACAATATCGGCGCGATGCCCCTGCTATCAGTAACCGCCAACTTATACAAGAAAGACCTTGGCTCCGCCGCCAGGGACGTAGAGAAAGCTATCGCGAACATCGGCGGGCTCCCGCGCGGGCTGACCATAGAAACAAAGGGATTGTCTACCGTGCTGCGGGATACGATGAGCAGCCTGGAAGACGGCCTGCTTATCGCGATCATTGTGATCTTCCTGATGCTCGCCGCCAATTTTCAATCGTTCAGAGTTTCACTGGCGGCGCTGTGCGCGGCGCCCGCCGTGATAGCCGGCTCCTTAGCCTTGCTCATGCTCACCGGCTGCACGCTGAACCTTCAATCCTATATGGGAATGATCATGTCTGTTGGCGTTTCGATATCGAACTGCGTACTGCTGATCACCAATGCCGAGGAACTGCGCCGGAAAAACGGCGACGCCATCCGGTCGGCAAAGGAAGCGGCCGCCCTGCGCATGAGGCCGATCCTCATGACCAGCATAGCGATGGTAGCCGGCATGATCCCCATGGCCACAGGCATCGGCGAAGGAGGCGATCAGGCTTCTCCGTTAGGAAGAGCGGTGATCGGCGGGCTCATCGCTTCTACGTTCGCCGCATTATTTATTCTTCCGCTGGCATTTGCCTGGATACAACGGAGATCGTCTATCGCATCCCTGTCGCTGGATCCGGAAGACAAAAACAGCAAACATTATATTCCGCAACTATACGAAGCTTCCGATGATGAAAACAGGGAAGCCGGAAACCAAACCTAATAACAACGGGCATACGGGTAAATATCTCAACATGAAAACAACAACGCTTATCGCTTATATATCATTCGCCATCGGAATAGCGGGCTGCTCGGCAGGGCCTGAAGAAAAAACCACAGCCGTCAAGTCAGAAGCTGCGTCGCGGGATTCCATAACCGTCACGACCCTGAAAAAGGAGCTGTTGTCTACCCAGATCCAACTGCCCGGAGAGCTGATCGCTTACCAGCAGGTAGACCTGTACGCCAAAGTGAACAGCTTTGTGAAAAAGCTCTATGTAGACGTCGGCTCGCAGGTAAAAGAGGGGCAGGTACTGGCTACCATGGAAGCGCCGGAGATCGCTTCACAGCTTTCCGGGGCCGAATCCAGGCTGCAGGCCATGGAAGCCGTTTATACGGCCAGCAAGGCCCATTACGAGCGGCTGCTCGAAACCAGCAAGACGCCGGGAACCATTTCTCCTAACGATCTCGATATGGCGCTGGCCAGGCAAAAATCCGACTATGCGCAGTGGCAGTCTGCCAAAGCCGCTTACAAGGAGATCAGCGACAACCGCGACTACCTTACGATACGCGCGCCATTCTCAGGGGTCGTCAGCGCGCGCAACATAAGCCCCGGAGCTTATGCCGGACCTTCCGGAAAGGGTTCGGAACTGCCCTTGTTCACCCTGCAGCAACAGGATCGTCTACGCTTATCCGTTTCCATTCCTGAAGCCTACGTTAATTATTTATCAGACAAAAGCACGGCGCTTTTTACCGTCAGATCCCTGCCCAATCAACAGTTTGAAGCCACCCTGAACCGCCGCTCAGGCGCCCTGGACGCCCGGCTTCGCGCGGAACGCGTGGAAATGGATGTGATCAATAAAAACAAAACGCTGCTGCCAGGCATGGTTGCAGAGATGATCATCCGGTTGCCCGCAAAGGACAGCGTGTTCACCGTTCCAAAGACCGCAGTAGTGAGCTCGCCCGAAAAAGTATTTGTGATAAAGGTTGTAGATGGACAGGCGCAATGGACGACGGTGCGCAGGGGACGGGAATCGGACGGCAGATCAGAGATCCATGGATCGCTTTCCGATGGAGATACCCTGGTAGTGTTTGCCAACGAAGAGATCCGCGATGGCTCCCGGATCGGGCATCTCCGCTGGTGAATTGCGACGAACATTAAGCGACAAAAATCCTGCAGGCGTTAAATATTTATAGCATGGCAGCGCCATAACAAATGCTAAGCCGTAAAAGCTATGTGGATGAACGCAATCGCCTTTATTTCGCCTTGGCGCTCTTGCTGGCATATTTCGTATTGCCGTAAGCGCCTAAGTTTCGCCGGCCCCCGTTTGGATTGGGCTCATTCTCAAAACTGTCCGAAGGATCAGCGGCATCTATAGCCGGACTGTCGGCCTTGTCGCGGGTCCAGGAAAAAGCGGGAGCATTCCATCTTCCGGCGGTAGACCTGAGATGGTAGTCATTTGCAGCAGGATTGGCGAATAAGGGATCCTGTCCGTGTATATTTCCCTTTCCTTCCCGAAGCGCCGGCAGGGTTGAGGGATCCTGGGAAAAAAGGCAGTAACTGACGGCAAGAGTAGAGTTTTGGGTAGTATCGAAAACAAAGTCGCGGCCCTGCCCGTTATTCCAAATAATGGAATTCGTTACCGTCACATCTGAAAGCGCTTCCACCCAGAAACCAGCGTTCATGTTATCGACGATGGTACAGTTCCTGACGATGGCCGAGGTTCTTGCATTACCGTTATAATCGCCCCCTCCGTCAAACTGTAAGCCCGAGACCCGCTCACCTTCATTGCGATTCTTAAAAATAAGATCATACTCAACGATCGCCCGGGTGCCCTCGTCATAAAAAGAGGCAGAAGCGCCACGAGGTTTTTTGGCAAGGTTATCATATATGATATTGTAAGCGGAATAAACATCAGTATTTGTTCCCTGGCTGATAAACCCTGATCCATAGGAAGTATTGAATCCTTCTCCTTCCCCGATGATATTGCTTCTGATGATGTTCCTGAGTATCCTTGCATTACCGGTTACGCATACGCCGCCGCCATGATTATCATAGCCAGTATTGCCCTCTACAAGACAATCCTGGATGGTTACATTGGTGCTGTCCGATGTGAAAATGCCGGCCCCCCTGCCCGAGCTGTTGCTCCGCAAGATACACTCCGTTACCAGGGAACTCTTTGTTGTAGGCCCGGTTATAGCGATGCCGCCGCCCCTTGCCTTTCTTTCCGGCGCGCCGCAGTTTACTACTGTGCAGCGAGACACCGTAACGCCGCTGTTGCCAAATATTCCTATGCCGGGATTGCCCTTGGTAATCGTAAATCCATCTATCGCGCCGTCGCAATCCCTCATGATAATATTACCTATGATGATCGTATTGTATTTTTGATGATTCCTCGTTTTAAAGCTCCCATTTTTAAATCCGCCCAGGAGCGTGATATGCTTCGAGGATATCGACACGCTCTCCAGGTATGTTCCCTTTGCTACTTTAATGGTGTCCGAATCGATTGCCGCCAGCGCAGCCGCCTGGATCGTTGTAAAAGGATGGGTTTTCTCTCCTGTCTCTATCGAACCCTTATAGGATGAGTTTACATAGATAACAGCGGATTCGGCGCGCAGGGACAAAATCAAAAGTATAAAAACGCCCAAAAGACAGGCTAAGGATATTTTTTTGCTACAATACATCTACACAACTATTTGAACAATGAATATACTCAATATTTCTAAAGGATTTCGCGCCCGGTTTGCCTGCCAAGGTTTTGCGCGCGCTCATAAACAATTTGGACCAATTGTTGTTTGTATAAATAGTCCAAACGACTCAGGCAAGGGGGAAATGAGGGAAAGCTGTTAATTGTATTCATTAAAAATACGACAATGACGAAAAATTTTTTTTTAACGATGCTCTTCGGAGCATTGGCTGCCTTGACATCTTTTGCAAGTTGCCAAAAGGATACGATCATTCAGGAATCGGCTTTGCCTGCTGAAATAAAAGCCTATGTTGCAGAACATTTTCCGGGCAATAAGATCCTTCAGGCTGAAAAGGACAAAGACGGCCCTAAGCAGCATTACGAGCTTATCCTATCGGACGGGATCAAGCTTGAGTTTAACCATAAAAAAGAGATAATTGAAATTGAAGGGAAATCCAAACTTCCCGACAGCGTAATCCCCGAAAAGATACGCTCCTATGTAAAAGCAAATTACCCTGACAGCATTATACTGGAGTGGGAAATAGACAGGAAAAGGCAACAAGTCAAGCTTAACAACGGGCTTGATCTTGAATTTAGCAAGTCGGGCGATTTTTTAAGAATAGATTGATCAGCCTGGCTTTCAGGCTTCCCGTTCCCTCAACAATAACAAAGGAAGATCGGATTCCCTGATCAATGCCTTGCTCACGCTCCGGCGGAACAGCCTTTCGAAAAACCCGTACGATTTAGGAATGCTGATGATCAATCCTGCATTATGGTCTTCCGCAAAATCCTCGATCTCGTCGGCGATATCATCATCAGTTTCCACATAATGATACTCGGGTGAAAAACCATCCAGCAGCTCGTGCATTTTATATTGCCCGGGTATGGTGCCCGCATCAAAACGTTTTCCTTCCATATCTACGCTTAGTACCAGTAATTTGGCATTCAACCGCTCCAGCCAGCTTCCGATCTCAGCCACCGGGGTATTGCGGGATAACTTTTTCAGGTCGCATGCAAATACGATCTTATTGATGGATTTATAGCGCGTCTTCTTCGGCACGATCAGCAGCGGTATTTTGATGTCCGAAGCCAGACTCGTCGCATTGCTCCCCATCAACACCCGCTCCAGCCCGCTCTTACCGGTGGCCCCGGCCACTACCAGGCCGGCATTCCATTGTTCGGCAAGCTGCTCAACCCCGATGGTCACCGGCAGGGTATTGGCCGTCAATTCGATCTGCACGCCGGCATCCTTCCCCAAAACCTGGCTCAATTCCTTTTCCATGGCTTCGAGGAACTGCATGCTTTGCTCATGCGTGGAGGAGATATAGGCATCGGTTACCGGAACCTCTGTTCCAACCAGCACATTGCCATAGGAGTGGTAAAGTACGATACGACCAACTCCAAGCGGCCCGGCCAAAGCGGCGGCGAATCTGGCCGCATTCAGAGATGATTCCGAGAAGTCTGTGGTAATGATGATTGTTTGCATGGGATTGTTTTTCAATATAAAAATACAAGTTCCCTCATTACCATATGGGCCGGCGTTATAACTTAATAATACTTTAACTGCGGCGAGTCTATCCCTCGCGTTCCCTCAACAACAACAAAGGAACATCGGATTCCCTTGCCAGCCGCTTGCTCACGCTCCGGCGAAACAGTCTTTCGAAAAACCCATACGATTTAGGAATGCTGATGATCAATCCCGCGCCGTGATCTTTTGCGAAATCCTCGATCTCCTCGGCGAGATCATCGTTGGTTTCTGCGTAATGGTATTCAGGCGAAAAACCGTCCAGCAACTCGTGCATTTTATATCGCCCCGGTATAATATCCAGGTTGAAGTGTTTTCCTTCCAATATCACATTCAACACCAATAGCCTGGCATTTAAGCGCTTCAGCCAGCTTCCGATCTCGCCCACGGGAGTATTATCGGACAATTTTGCCTGGTCGCATGCAAATACGATCTTATCGATGGGCTGGTAGCGCGCGCCCTTCGGCACGATCAACAGCGGCATTTTGATGTCCGAAGCCAGGCTGGTAGCGCTGCTTCCAATAAATACCCGCTCCAGCCCGCTCTTACCGGTAGCGCCGGCTACCGCCAAACTGGCGCCCCATTGCTCGGCAAGCTGCTCAACCCCGGTCGTTAACGGCAGGGTGTTTGTCGCCAATTCGATCTGGATGCCAATATCGTTCCCCAAAGCCAGGCGCAGTTCCTTTTCCATGGTTTCGAGGGACTGCAAGCTTTGCGCATGCACGGAGGAAATATAGATCTCGGTTGCCGGAACCTTCGATCCGGCCAAGGCATTGCCATAGGAATGGTAGAGCACAATACGATCAGCCCCTAGCGGCCCGGCCAAAGCAGCGGCGAATTTTGCCGCATTCAGGGATGGCTCCGAGAAATCAGTGGTAACGATGATTGTTTGCATGCAATTATTTTTCAACGTAAAAATACGATATCCCCCCCTTACCATTAAACGCAGCCCCTATTATTAATAACATATTAATACCTTAGGCATTAGCAAAGACCAAACGGATGATCATACCGCAAAACACGCCCCTGCGAATCGCTTTATTGAAGCTGCATCAGGAAATATCAAGGCGCTATACCAGGACGAATCCCTCCGGCCAGGCTATAAGGAAAATATTTTAAGGCGTTTTTACGGGGAAGATCATTTTTTGTAAAAAACCTTAACGTATTATACACACCTGTTGATTACTTTCTTTCGCCGGAAAATATTTAATCAGCAATTTTATACACCTGCATTATGCAGGGTTTTACTTCATTCATCAGTTGATCTTACTACTATAGCCTTTATAGCAGTAAGATTTCTTGTCTAAACCTATTTAAACATGGGACTATTTGATAAAAGGGTGCAATACAAGCCGTTTGAATACCCCGAGGTATTACAATTCACATCAGCTATTAATAAATCGTTCTGGGTTCATTCAGAGGTCGATTTTACGGCCGATATCCAGGATTTTCATGCCCATTTGACCGAGGCGGAGCAGCAGGCCATTAAAAACAGCCTGTTGTCGATCGCGCAGATCGAAGTCGCCGTCAAATCGTTCTGGGGCAATTTGTACCAGCATTTTCCCAAGCCCGAACTCAACGGCCTGGGGTCGACATTCGCCGAATGCGAGTTCCGGCACTCCGAAGCCTATTCCCGTTTACTGGAAGTGCTGGGTTATAACAACCAGTTCGAGCAGTTGATCGAAGTGCCTGTCATACGCGAACGCATCGAATATCTCTCCGCGGCGCTGCAATATGCGCGTTCCGGCGACAAGAAAGAATATATCTCTTCTCTTATTTTGTTCAGCCTGTTGATTGAAAATGTAAGCCTGTTCAGCCAGTTTGCCATCATCCTCTCCTTTACCCGCTTTAAGGGGCTGATGAAAAATGTGAGCAATATCATTGCCTGGACCTCGGTGGATGAACAGATACATGCAAATGCCGGTATTTTCCTCATCAATAAATTGAAAGAAGAATACCCTGAACTGTTTACTGAAAGCCTGACCGAAACCATCCGCGGCAGCGTGGAACGATCCATTGCGACCGAGTCCCGGATACTCGATTGGATATTTTCTTTGGGCGACCTGGAGATCGTGAGCAAGCAGGACCTGATCAATTTCATGAAAAAAAGAGCAGACGATAGCTTACAACAGATCGGCGTAACGCCTTTGTTTAATGTCAGCTCGCAGCAGATAGCCCCGATGCTCTGGTTCGAAGAAGAAGTGTTTTCCAATAGCCTGGATGACTTTTTCGCCAAGCGGCCGGTTGAATACACTAAATTTGATAAAAGCATCTCGGCGCATGATCTTTTTTAAACCCCAGCTCATTTTAAAATCTTAATATATGACTACCTTATTTGAATCCATTCCCTCTTCTTCAGCCGGTCAAATGACAGAAATGCTGGGCGCATATGAACAGGAAAAACTCTGGTGGAAGAACGAAGAAAGCGAACAGATCCTGAACCGCGGCTATTTGCTAAAGGGCGAAACAGTGGAAGGCGCCATCGATCGTATTTGCGCCGCCGCCGCCCAACGGTTGTATAAACCGGAATTAAAAGAAGCGTTTAAAGAAATGATAGAGCGGGGCTGGATAAGCCTCAGCTCGCCCATCTGGGCCAATATGGGAACAGAAAGAGGATTGCCCATTTCCTGCTTCAATGTACACGTGCCGGATCATATCGAGGGCATTACCCATAAGCTGGGAGAAGTGATCATGCAAACCAAGCTGGGCGGGGGCACATCCGCCTATTTCGGCGCCTTACGCGAGAGAGGCAGCGCCGTGACCGATAATGGGAAAAGCAGCGGCGCCGTTAGTTTTATGCGGTTGTTCGACACGGCAATGGATACCATTTCGCAGGGCGGCGTACGCCGGGGCGCATTTGCCGCCTATATGGATATAGACCACGGCGATATTGAAGAATTTCTTTCTATAAAAGATATCGGGCATCCCATCCAGAATTTGTTTTACGGGGTTTGCGTGCCGGATTACTGGATGCAGGACATGATCGACGGCGATATGAAGAAGAGGCAGGTCTGGGCTAAGGTGCTGGAGAGCCGGCAGCAAAAAGGATTGCCGTATATTTTCTTCACCGATAATGTAAATCGCAACAAGCCGCAGGTGTATAAAGATGCAAATATGGCCATAAACGCCAGCAATCTTTGCTCTGAGATCATGTTGCCTTCTTCGGAAGAAGAGTCGTTTATATGTTGCCTATCCTCTATGAACCTGGAACTGTATGATGAATGGAAGGACACCAATGCGGTAAAGCTTGCCATATTTTTCCTGGATGCCGTGCTACAGGAGTTTATCGCGAAAACCGAAGGCAACCATTACCTGGTATCAGCCAACCGTTTTGCCAAACGGCACAGGGCGCTTGGCCTTGGGGTATTGGGATGGCACTCTTATCTTCAAAAGAACATGATACCGTTTGAAGGGCTGCAAGCCAAGCAGCTCACCGCATCCATATTTAAGGATATACAGGAAAAAGCGATTAAAGCCAGTAAAGACCTGGCCTGGATCTATGGAGAACCGGATCTGCTCAAAGGGTATGGCCGCCGGAATACCACCCTGCTGGCCATTGCGCCCACCACTTCTTCGTCGGCCATACTGGGACAAACCTCTCCGGGCATAGAACCTTTCAGCAGTAATTATTTTAAAGCGGGATTATCGAAAGGAAACTTCATGCGGAAAAATAAATACCTGAAGGAACTGCTGATCCGGAAGGGGATCGACAATGAAGACACCTGGCGGAATATCATGCTGAATCATGGCAGCGTTCAGCACCTCAAGGAACTGACGCCAGAGGAAAAAGAAGTGTTCAAGACCTTCAAAGAAATAAGTCAGCTGGAGATCATCCAGCAGGCTTCTATCCGCCAGCAATATGTAGACCAGTCGCAGAGCCTTAACCTGAACATACCGGCAGATGTGCCGGTAAAAGATGTCAACCGGTTATTGATCGAAGCCTGGAAGCTGGGCGTCAAAACCCTCTATTACCAGCGCAGCCAAAGCGTTTCGAAAGAAATGGTGACAAACCTGGTGAGCTGTAAAAGTTGCGAGAGCTAACCCGCGTTGAATACAATAAACAGACAAAAAATATAACGGCCGGCTGAGAATGCCGGCCGTTGTTCTTTATGCGGAAACGCCCGCTGTTTTTCCCTCCTCCTGGCAAATACGCTTATACAGTCGGCATCCTTTGTCGTAATGAGGGCCATACAATGTAACGCCCTTTAGGAATACCAGGCGGCAACATAATCTTTATGTTAAATTCCTGATTACATTAGACCATTAAAAAAGTTTAGGATAAAACGTTTAAGGGTAACCTAAATATTTTATCCTAAACTTTCAATAACCTACATTAGCCAAGGCTAATGACCAGCATGTCCGTCCATGCTATAATAAAATTTGATTACGCGAAGCAATGCCTCCCCGAACCGTTTATTTATCCCACCAAAACCGGGTCAGCTGGTCATTGGGACCCTGCCGTTGCAAGGCTTCGTTATAATTCTCTTCGTTGATCGCCGCTTCCTGGGAAGGATATCCTTCTCTCCTGGGAATTTCCGCTGTCTGTCCGTCTACCGCCGGAACCAGTTCAGGGAATCCTGTTCTTCTCCAATCCGCCCATGCTTCATATCCGTTCAGGTACAGGTGCACCCATTTTTCGGACATGATCTTTTTTAATCCGTTTCCGGCGTCATAAGCGACATCAGCATTTGCTATATAATTTCCATAGTCTGTATCGTTATACACCCCATAATACTGAAAAGACGCTTTGATGGCATCATTGTAATAGGTCTCCGCCTGCGCGTCTCCGCCGGCAATATAACCCACTTTAGCCGCTTCCGCTAGGGTAAATAAAACCTGGGCATAAGTGTACACCGGCGCGGGAGAACCCGCGCTGCGGAAGAAATCGCCAATACGGCTATAAGCCGCAGGAATAAAGGTGGGAGAACCCACACCGTAGGGCAAGCCCACCACCTGGCCATTGAGGTCTTCGCCATATACAAACAATCTCGGGTCATTTTTAGGTTCCATATAATTTGTCATCGTATTGCTGATGGCGTAGTCGTTGCGATTCAGGATAACATGGCTATGGTACCAGGGGTTGAAATTGTTAGGATCGTCGGCTATGAACTTATAAATGACATTGTCGTCATTGGAATTGATGGTCCCAGCGGCGAACGCTTCGGCAAACTCTGCCTTGCCTTTCTCGTAATCATTTTTTATCAGGCGCAGCGCCATCATCATTCGGGTGGTATTGGCAAAGGTTTTCCATCTTTCCATGTTCCCGTTCAACAGGATATCGCCTGCTACGCCGGCTTCATTTGTCTTGATCTGCGCAGCGGCTTCCTTCAGTTCCTTGAAAAGATCATAATAAATATCCTTTTGAGCGTCATATTTAGGTGTGAAATCAACATCGCCCTTGAGCGCTTCCGAATAAGGAATATCTCCATAACGGTCTGTCAGCCACCAGAAATAATACGCTTTGAGGATCCTTGCCACCGCAAGCTGATTGTCGCGGTAACCATTCGTCAGATCTGCAGTAGGATCGCCGTTGTTATTTTTATCGATGATCGCCTGCAGATTGGCCAGAGCCCCGACATAATGCGCTTCCCAGCTTACATTCACTGCCCCATACTCGCCCGGATAGGGACCTTTTGAAACATGCTGAACATTAGAGATGGCGTTATTGATGCCAAAAATCGTTACATTAAATTTAGTCAACGTGTTGGTCAATAACGATTTGGTAGACGCCTTACTCACCTGCAATGGGTTGGTATTCAAATCCCCGAAATCCCCCGGCTTGCATCCTGCGAACAGCGATCCTACCAGGACAATTGCTAATAATTTTTTCATATCTGAATAGTTTTAAAGTATCAATTAAAATGCTACCCTTACGTTCAATCCCACTCTGCGGGTTGCGCCCAACTGGCCATTCTCTTCTCCAATGCTTTCCAGTTCAGAGGGGTCTATGCCCAAGTCTCTGACGGAGACGCCGCCAACCCACAGATTGTTCGCCACAACGCCGATATTGATATTCTTAATAAAATTGCCGCCTCCCAGGACTTTTGTCGGGATAGAATATCCCAGGCGAACCTCGCGCAATTTAATGTAAGAAGCATCCAGCGTATTGTAGTACCCGTCGGCATGCACCCAGTCGCTGAAATATTTTTTAGCATTTACATATACGGTAGTAGGCTCTCCGTTAAATACGCCATCCAAACGAACGCCTCCTCCTTCGGATGGGAAGGAACGGATATCGTTGCCCTTGTCATTCACGCCGACAGTCGATTTAGCCTGTCCTGTTTTCACATAGTTGGGCATTGTTCCGGAAGAATAGCGGCCGCCTTTCTGGAAGTCTATAGAAAACGCAAGGTCAACCCCTTTGTAGCTTAAGCTATTGAACCAACCGCCTGTAAGATCCGGAAGAATGGATCCGAGCTTATTGTTTTCCGTAACGGCAAGCGTTCCATTGGCAGCTGCAAATACGGTTCTGCCATGCTCGTCTTTTCTGATCATGCGGGTAATCATCATTCCCCATTTTTCTCCTACACGGTTAACAATGAACTTGCCAGTAGCAGGGTTAGAGAATACCTGTTGATCGATACCCGGGTACAGTTCCTTGACAAAGGATTCCGCCTTGGAAAGGTTCACTACAGTAGTCCAGCTGAAGCCATTGTTCTTTCTTTTGAAAGGCGATGCAGATACGCTCAACTCCCAACCCTTTCTTTGGATATTACCGGCATTGATCTGCGCAGTGGTATAACCCGAAGCGGGAGCCACAGGAATAGAAAGGATCTGGTTTATGTTATTGTCTTTGTAATAGGAAAAGTCGATCCCGATAATGTTAAACAATCCGAATTCGGCGCCCACTTCCCATGATTTGGTCAGCGTAGGCTTGATATTTCCAGAGCGGAATTCATTGCCTATCTCGGTAGAGGGGTTGTTTCCATACTGGCTGCCCCTGATCACGGCAATATTCACCTGGTTAAAATCAAGGTCCGAACCCACCTGTGCGTAAGAAGCCCTTACCTTTCCAAAAGTTAGCGTTTCGGAAATAGACGAACCGCGCATCAATTCAGTGAAAACAAAGCTACCCGAAACAGAAGGATAGAGATAAGAGTTATTATCGCGGGGAAGCGTGGAAGACCAGTCGTTCCTTAATGTCGCATCTAAATACAAAAAGTTCTTATATCCCAAAGTGGCTTTACCATATAAGCTGCGCACTTCCTTGGCGTTATAGTCTTCGACAATTCTTGGCCTCAGGGTGGATGCGGAAACAGCAAAATAATCCGGGAAGATCAGTCCGCCCTGCGTGCCGTTCTCCAGGAATTCGTACTTGTTTTTCCGAATATTTCCCCCTACAAAACCATCCAGCGAGAAGTCGCCGAATCCTTTCTTGAAATTAAGATTGGTTTCATAGTTCAGTTCTGAGGTCTTGGCATAGTTGACATAATATTCATCTATCTGGACGCCGCCGGTGGACCTTCTGAAATCGCCCTGGCCCTGAATGGTATTCATACGCGCATAAGCATTAAGACTGAATACGTTGCTGATCTTATAGTTAAAGCCCAGGTTTCCTATCAGGCGATTGGTCCTTTCCGTATTGAATGCTTCATTTACGATAAAATACGGGCTATCCCAGTACTGGGGTTTCAGGTAAACGTCGGGATTGGAAGAAGAATTGGGGTTCCCGATATTCCAGGTCTGGAAACTGCCGTCGGGGTTTCTGTAATTGCGTAATCTTTTAACGTCCAGTTGACGCTGGAACCATTGGTTCATGTTCATGAACAGGCTCAGGCCATCGTAGTTGCGCGTTTTCTCAAAAGGCTTACCCCTTGTTTTATTCGTAGTATACGCGATATCGGTCATCACCGTCAGCCGCTTATTAAAATCGTAGCTGCTGCTGAGGCCGACCTGGTGCTGATCCCGGTTGCTGCCGGGGTAGACCAGGTTGCGGTTCTGATTGGCATACATGAGGCGGTAGTTATAGCTGTCGCCCCCTCCGCTCATAGCAATACTATTATTCAGGTTAAGCCCTGTTCTGAAAAAATCTCTTGTATTATCAGGATGAGCGGTCAGCCTTTCTGTCTTACCAAAATCGGCTCCGGGATACCAGGAGTAGTAAGGACGGTATTCCTGGCCGTTGATCTTTGGTCCCCAGCTTTCATCGGCGCCGTATTCAAGCATACGTTGTCCGTCAAATGCAGCCCATTCCGCCGGATGTCTGGTAGGATTGTAACGGAAGATCTCAAAACCTTCCGAATCGAATTTTGTGCCGGGCGAGTTGGCGCTGGAAGCATAACCGCCTGCATATTCATTCTGATAGGGAGGGATAAGATAGAGATTCTCGAAAGTGCTTGCCAGGTTCAGCTCCACAGTGGGAGCGGCATTTCTCTTTCCTTTTTTAGAGGTGATCATCACTACGCCGTTAGCTGCGCGGTTTCCATACAACGCAGTAGCTGCGGCGCCTTTTAGCACGGAGATAGACTCCACATTATCCATAATAACATTTGCCTGATCGGTAGGCGTTCCATCTACCACATAGAGTGGAAATGAGGGTTTCAATCCATTAACCCCGCGAACAATGATATCAGCGTTATCGAACGATGAACTGGGAGAGCCTGCCAGTTGCAGGCCGGCGACCTTGCCCGCCAGCATCGAGCTCACGTCGAGCGATTTACTTAAGGTAAGGTCGTCCCCGTTTACCTGTTGCACGGCATAACCCAACGATTTTTTCTCTCTGCTGATGCCTAAGGCGGTCACTACTACCTCTTCGCTGATAACGCTTTGATCCAGCGTCATGCGCACATCGATATACGACCTGTTTCCTACCGCTATAACCTGGTTGGTATAACCAATATAGGAAACAGTTAAGGTAACTTCTCCTGTAGGGGCTTCAATGGTAAAATAACCATTGGCGTCTGTAACCACGGACTTGTTGGCGCTCGCCATGTGCACGGTAGCGCCTGCCAGGGGCTCTCCGCTTTCATTCGTTACCCGTCCTTTTATTTCGAATAATAGCAGTTCGTCTAATTGCTGTTCGTCGCTGGTCTTCATCGCTGCCGAGGGCCTTTCTTTTATCACAATTGTTTTTTCCACGATCAGGTAATCCAATGGCAGACCAGCAAGACACCTGTTCAACGCCTCCTGCAAGGAAGCATTCCGCAGCTCAACATTGATCTTTCTAATTCCCTTTATAGTTTTGTTTTCATACCAGAAATAATAACCGGTTTGCTTTTCTATTTTCTTAAAGACAGACTCCAGCGGTACATTCTTCTCTGAAATAGATATCGACTGTGAGAAGCTCGTAGCATTTGCCTCAAGCATTGCAACAGTAAGTAGAATGATCGTTATTCTCATTACTAACAGCGCCCGCCTTCCCGGCAGGCAGGTTTTGGTGACTGAAGTTTTCCGACGGCGCAGAAATCTCCCAATAGCAGTTAAATCCATAACTTTGGTTGTTTGGGTTTTAAAAAATAACAGTTCGCGTTGTTTGTAATAAGCCCAATAATTACCGGGTCCCGGGCCAACGGGATCCGGTTTTATTAAGCTAAGATTTGAAAAGGATTCAGGTTCTCATCAGCATGTGTTTTATGATTAATTAAATTTTGGTTTCCTATGATGCGTTTTTCATTAGCGGGTCACGACAATCCTGTTCTGCTCCATCCTGAAATGGATATTACTCTGTTCCAGGATCTTAAGCACGTTTGACAACAGCGTATTGCGGGCGATCTTCCCGGAAAACTCCCGCTGCGGTATTGCGCCTTCAAAGCTTACCTCCAAATCGTACCACCGGCCTATCTGGCGCATGATCACCTGGATATCGGCGCTGCTGAAATCGAATAACCCGTTTTTCCAGGCCATTACTTCGTCCAGGTCAACATCGGAAGCAACCGCAATCTTGCCGTTCTTGCCGTACCTGGCCTGCTTTCCCGGTTCAAGCGCCGCTTCCTGCCTTTCAGCAGCTTCGCCGGTTGATACGATCACGCGCCCTTCTAATAGGGTCACTTTCAGTTCGGATTCATCATCATACGCATTTATGTTGAAATGCGTTCCTTTTACCAGCACCTGAACATTGTCTTTTTGTACAATAAATGGCGCGAAAGCGCTTTTTTCGCCAGGCTTACGTAGAGTAGTCACTTCAAAATAGGCTTCGCCTGTGATCGTCACCTTTCTTTCATTACCGGAAAACGAAATGGGAAAGGTAACAGACGACCCTGCATTGAGCCATACGCGGCTGCCATCGGCCAGTTTCATATCAATAACCTGGCTTCCTTTGGGGTTCGTGAGCGTGTTGTACGCCATTTCGGAAGTATTGCCCGAATAAATGATCTGCCCGTCTGCGGTTTTGGTAACAGTCACGTCCGCTTGCTGCGCCAGCATGCCGCTGGCTATACTGTCCAGCGAAACCGTCCTGCCGTCGGCCAGGGTGATCATCGCCTTGGTTGTTTGAGGAGCCTGCACATCTTCAGAGGTGATAACTGTTGACGCCTCGGGGACCTGTCCCTCCCGTTGTTGTAACCAGAAATAAGCGCCGCCTGCAAGCGCCAACACAATCGAAGCCGCGGCTACCCATCGGCGCCTACGGACTTTTGTCATTTTGATAACTTGATCACCTTCCATTTGCCGCCGGATAGCAAGAAATAATTGTTCGGATTGTTCATCATCCAAACGAGCAGAATGTGTCAGGCCAGGTCGGGCAGCATCAAGCAACAGTTCTATTTCCTCCCTGTACCCGCCGGTTTCGATCAGCAGCATCAGTTCTTCCAGTTCCCCGGGCGTTTCAGTATGGTCAATATATCGCTGAAACAGGTATTTCAGCCTTTCCTGATTTGCCATAAATGGTTTTGTTTTCAGTATCAAATTTGTCGCGGGGACGCTACGCCCTTTAACTACTGACGTATGGGGGGGAAAATAGGGCGACAAACCCGCCTGTTTTTTTTCAAAATGCCGAAAAGGGAATGAATTATCAGGGCAAAGGAAGGGCCAGTAGCGTTATAATAACAGCCAGGCGCATTTCAAGATAAGCCTTTATAGCGGCAACCGCTCTACGCAAATGTTCTTTTACCGTGTTTCGGGAAATGTTCAGCTCAACGGCAATTTCCTCATAGGTAAGCCCCGCTTCCCGACTAAGCATATACACCCGACGCTGTTGTTCCGGTAATTGGCTGATAGCAGCATGAATGAGTTCCCGGTTTTCGCGGTCAATGACTATTTCATCAGCTGTAATTACTTGATACTCCGCTTGTTTTTCATAAACCAGGCGGATCTTGTAATCCAACGCCATTTTGCGAAGCGCATCATAACAGAGGTTGCGGCAAATCACAAAAAACCAGCTTTCAAATTGTTTAATGTTCTGCAATGCCTTCCGGTGCAGCCAAAGTTTAATGAAACTTTCCTGGACGATTTCTTTGGCAACCTGAGTAGAACGGGTAATACCAAGAGCAAAGGAATACGCTTGGTTTTTGTAGCGGTCATACAACTGCCGGAAAGCAACTTCATTACCTTCAGCTACCTGGCGCAGCAGGTCTTTTTCCTCATATGGTAGATATCGTTCCAAGGCCTTAACTACTCAAAATAAAGGAAATTTTCAAAAATACAGGAAATAGGCGGCGGCTGGTTTTCGATTTCAGCAGCCTTGCAACCCGGAACAAAAAGGCAAACCGAGTCGCTACCCCCAAACACGGGTTTTCTTAAAAAGACTGAAAATGAAAGGGAAAAGCTGCTTCCCTGGTTTTCATCCGTCGCTGAGCGTTAACCGGGAAAGCGGAGATCATCCCCCACGATACGATATAATAAATACCTTTCGGGGAATGGAGCTTCAGCCCTTGATAAAGATACGGGAGGATGGCTTACTCAAATGTGCTGCAGGTATACGATAAAAAGGACAGGAACTGAACCGGCAATCTTCTAATTTTGACCATAATTAAATAAGCAGTATGATCATCAGAATCCAGTGCAGCGACAGGGTGGGACTGGTCGCCGATGTTTCGGGTATCCTGGCAAAAAACGGGATGAACATCGAATCCATGCGGGAATTTGTAGACAAGGAAACGGGAAAATTTTTTTTAAGAATAACCGCCGACAAAGAGCCGCCGGATGACGAGCTCCGCGAGCAACTGGCGAAAGCGCTTCCCGAAAAAGCCGCCATAGACATCAGCCGCAGAACCCGGGATAAGAAACTGGTCGTACTGGTAACCAAGGAATATCACTGCCTGAGCGATATCCTTACCCGCAACCATTTCCAGACCCTGGGGGCCCGGGTAGAGGCGGTGATCGGCAATCAACCGGATCTGCAGGATATCTGCGACCGGTTCAACATTCCGTTTATGTTCATTACACATGAGGGAAAAAACAAGGAAGCCTTTGAAAAAGAGCTCAGGGAAAAAATTCAATTGTATGCCTTCGATTATATCATCCTGGCCAAATTCATGCGAATACTTTCGGACGAGTTCGTAGCGGAGTACCCCTATAAGATCATCAATATTCACCACTCCTTTTTGCCGGCCTTTGTGGGCGCCAGCCCCTACCGGCAGGCTTTTGAAAGGGGGGTGAAGCTGATTGGCGCCACAGCGCATTTTGTCACGAGCCTGCTGGACGAAGGGCCGATCATTGAACAGCAGATCGTGCGCGTGAACCATACATATACGCCAAAAGATATGGTCGTGGCTGGCAAAGAAATTGAAACATCGGTTTTGGCCAAAGCCATGTCGCTGGTGTTCGAAGACCGGGTATTTGTTTCCAACAATAAGACGGTGGTGTTTGATTGATCGGATGTGCGCATCGATCAACCGGGACCCATTCCTATTTCATCTCAGGGCTCCCATTAATTCCGATTTATGGGAAGACAGTTTTCGCTTCATTACCGTAATATGATTAATGCCTGTAAAACCACCGATATTTATCACGAATTTTGATGCTGATAAAACCCAACCGCGCAAATAATGAAAAAACTTTTACTGATAGCAACCAATGTCGACAGGTATGCAAGCGGCAGGCTGAAAACCGGTTTGTGGCTAAGCGAATTGACCCATATTTACCACAGCGCGATGGAAAAAGGCTGGGGTATAACCATTGCAAGTCCCAAAGGCGGAACCGTGCCGATTGACCCTGAAAGTCTGAAACCCCTGGTATTGGATAAAATCTCCAAAGGCTATTATGAGAACCCTGTGTTTATGGACGAGTTGAATCATTCCAAAAGCCTGGAAGCGATAAAGAACGACAGTTTCGATTGCGTTTATCTGTCAGGCGGACACGGTACGATGTATGATTTCCCCGATGATACCACGCTACAATCCGTTATCAGCAATCAATACGAAAAAGGAGAAATGGTAGCTGCCATTTGTCATGGCGTCGGCGGATTGCTGAATGTAAAACTATCCAATGGCGAATACCTGATCAAAGGAAAAACAATAACCGGCTTTAACTGGTTTGAGGAAACTTTAGCAAGTCGAAAAAAAGAGGTCCCCTTTAACCTGGAAGCTGCCATTAAAGAAAGAGGCGCCGATTTAAAAAAAGCATTTATTCCAATGACTTCTCATGTAGTGGCGGATGGCAATCTGATCACCGGACAGAACCCGTTCAGTTCTAAAGAAATGGCAAAGACAGTTGCCAGCCAACTCGAAAAGCGGTAATATGCAGGAAACGCTATTTCATGGAACAATTAATCGCCGACTTTTTTATCCGGCTTTAAGAGAGCATGACCGATATTTCATACATCTTAGTTTTTTTTGACTGAAATATCATTCATTTGAGAAGCAAGAAAACAATCTCACTTCTTTCTGCTGAAAAGATACTCAGGGAATTAGGCGTCAAAGTTTCGTAAACTCTACTCTTTGATTATTGGCCCTGCCTTCAGGAGTGGCATTGTCGGCGATCGGTTGGGTTTCGCCGTACCCTTTGGCGGTTAAGCGGCCTGCATCAATACCCATGCTGATGAGCTGCGTGCGAACAGCCTCCGCCCTTTGTTCGCTCAACTTCTGGTTGGCTGCTGTGGCGCCTGTTTTGCTGGCATGGCCGCCTATTTCAAATTGCAGCTCCGGGTTATCGTTCAATATTTTTACGATCATGTTGAGCGTACCCATGCTTTCGGGTTTAATAACCGCTTTTCCAACATCAAAGGTGATGCCGTGCGTTACTATTTTGGAATCCGTAAATTTTTTGCCTATTGTTTTTGCTTTTGAACCTTTGGCAGCGCGAACATTGGAAAAAATAACGAGCGCATCCTTCATGTTTTTCTGCCCGGTATAAGCCCTTCCGCCGATGCCAAATTCCAAAGGTTCGATGCCCAGATCGGGAATGGTTAAAACACGGTACTGGTCTACATAACATTTTAACTGCCCGTTTTTGTAGCTCAATGCGGCATGGCGCCATTTACCGGGAAAGCTTTCTTTATTATCTGCCGGGTGTTTGGCGCTAAATTGTTTACTCTGAGGAAGGTTACCTGCTTCTATACCGCCATCATGGCGAAAATGGATATAGGCGTTCAGTTTTTGTCCATCCGCTCTTACATACTTAAAAATAACAATAAGGGTATTGCTGATATAGCCTGTATTAAGGGGATGATAATCAAATTCAAGGGTAAATTCTTTTTCTAAGTAATCCACTGTTTTCATCCTCGGATAGACCTCTGCATAGTTTCCCTCGGTCAGCGAAAATGCCCGCACGCCTTCCACGGTATTTATGACACCCTGTCCTTGCCCCAATTTCCAGTGCGAAGGAAATTCGCCATCTTCATCATCCCCGAAATGGTCCTGAAAAAGAATGGTATCCCCGGCTATGAAATCATAGTTCTGATAGGCTTTATACGTTGGTTTGGCTCCGGTAGAAGATGATATATTATCTTCGTCAGTTCCCGTTGCTTTTGCTGTTTTATCCGTCTTTTTCTCCTCCTTATCAGCGCTTCCGGCTTTGTTCAATTCTTCGTCAACAGAACTTTCGGTTTTGTCCAATCCTTTGTCGACGGCTTTGTCGATTTTCTGGTCAATACGCTGGTTTACTTTGTTCTGCACCTTGTTTTTGACTTTGTTGAGAATTTGCCCATGTGCCAATGTGCATGTAAGGACAATAACTACCAGGGTGATTATTTTTTTCATGGCGATTTCCTTTTATGTTTTATTAAACAATTTTCTGCTTCCAGCTCTTTGCGTTCGGCAGGACTGAGGATCTGTGCGGAAGCAGCTATACTACCGAACATCAGCAGGAATATAAGGGCTATTGCTTTCACGCTTTTCTAATTAACGCTACGAGGGTAGTTTGTCAATTCACCATATCTACAAATTTGTCAATATTCTCTTCTATCACTTTTTTCATAGCCCGGATAGAATGGTTTTCATCATCGCTTACCCTTAACCAGATAGATATAAATTGAGGCGCCGATTTAGGCAGCTTCCTGTTATAATAAGCCGGGTTGGGTTGTACAGGCACAATAAATTCCTCTTTGTCGGTTAGCTCTGTAAAAACAAATCGTGAAAACCCGTCATTAAAATGACTTTTTATAATGCTCCATTCATTCAGCCAGTCTTCATCTTTGGTTAAGTCTTTCTGATAAGCCGCCAGCGTTTTTTCCAATATTGCGATATTCTTGTTGTGCTGGTTGAGGTAGTACTCCCATTGACCGGCTTGTTTATGTATAGCCTGCAACTCCTTATTGTCCCTATGCTTTATCGCAGCGGCTATATAGGCTTGCTGTACGGCTACCTGCTTCAATAAAAATTCTTTACGGGTAACGTATTGAAAAGGCAATTGGTTTCCCTTGCGGATGATCCACCAGTAATAATCGCTGGTATATCTCAAATCAGGGCCGCCAAAGGCATGCCAGCCATTTGATAAATCGGGCAGGCTGTTGTTGACGATGAGGTCCCTGCCCAGGGTGTTGTAACCATTGTAAGCGTCGCTGTTTACCTCCCCGTTGCGGTCATAGACGGCGATGCTATCATAGTAATGACCGATATGCGGGCCATTATTAATGCCAATGATTAACGTGGCATTGGAGTGGTCGTTTTTCACGACCTTGCCGCCTTTGCAGTAGTTGGGAAAATTCATCAGCAGGTAATAATAAGGATGGCCGTAGCGGTTGGGGTGCTGGGGGTCTGTTTCAGAATTTTTATCATAGTTGGCGCCATGGCTGGCCGTTACGCCTACAGGGTTATAATTTTCCTTGAAAACCTGGTGAATGGAAGCAATCAGTTTTCTTTCGGCAGCGAGTTCAGCTGCGCTAAGTCCGCTCGTATTTACATCGGCTCTTGTTATCCATATACCGGGGGCGGTCTTGATTTTTTCGGGGTCGCAATCCTGAGCGGAAACGAAGCCGCTGCCAAGTACAAGCAGGAACAGGAAGAATAATATTTTCATGCGTATATTTTTTCTGTTTTTCACAACTTGCCCCGTCGAAGGCGGGATGGAGTTACACACAAAAGAATATTCATTCCCATTGAGTATAATCATGAATATTTTTTTATGCTACATTTCATTTGTCATTTATCTACCAAAATGTTTTTAAAGTATTCAATATTATCATCCACCACTTTGCGTATATTCTCTCCGATAAAACCATCGGTTCTGCCTACGTTTATCACCATAAACTGCGGCGCCCATTTGGGCAGTTTGCGATTGTAATAATCGGGGTTGGGCATAATGGGCACAGACGACATATATCTATCGTCTATTGTGGTAAAAACATAGCGGTACACGCCGGATACGCTTTCCCGCTTTACCACCGCTATTTCATTAAGCCAGGCCGTATCTTTTTTTAAATCCTTGCGGTAGGCTTCCAATGGTTTTTCAAACATGGCTAAATGATTTTTCTTATCCGCCAGCATTTTTTCTTTGTATTGCGGAAACATCTCTAAGTTTTCTTTCCAGTTTTTGGAAGAATAATGTTTGTTTAACTCTTTCAGGTTTGCTTCGCCAATAACCACCTGCTTTTCCAAAAACTCCTTACGGCTCACATAGCGGTACGGCATCTTACCATCGTAAGTAACCCATACATGATAATCGCTTCCACCCTCGAAGCTGTGGTATCCGTTTGAAAAGTCGGGTAGTTTTCCGCCCTTGCATTGCTTCATAGAAAGCGAATAAAAACCTCCTGTGCCGTCAGTTTCCGTGTTTAGTTTGCCGGATTCATCGTAAACCTTCATCTCAAGGAATTGAATATTTCCCGATGTGCGAACCGGGTTTATAGTTACAGACGAACTTACCCCTTCGTCATTCTTCGTTCTTTTGCCATTGATGCACAGAAACCTGAAATTGCTTATGGTGTAAATGTAAGAGTTGCTATAAGGTTTGGTATAGTAAATGCTGTGGGTAAGGTAGTTATATACATCCACACCAACAGGCTTGTATTCCTGCTGAAATATTTTTGCTATTTTGTTGAATACACTCTTAGCGCCGGCAGCATCTGCTGCTGATGGCCTGGGAGAATTTACGGCTACCTCATCGCCGGGCTGGGGCAGCCATTTGCCCGGCAGGGTTTTCAGTTGTTCGTGGCTGCTGCACTCTTGGGCAGAAGCAGTAGCGCCGTAAAGGCATAAAAAGAAAATGAATAATTTTTTCATAGCAAGGTTTTTATTCTCTATTTGTTAGAAGGCTTTTAAAAAAATCTATATTTTCATCCACTAGCTTGCGCACATCTTTAGAAATAAACTGTTTGGCTTCCCTAACGTCGATCCTTATAAACTGGGGCGCCCATTTGGGCAGGCTTCGGTCGTAATAACCGGGGTTGGGCATAATGGGCACACGCATATACACATCATCCAATGTCGTAAAATTGTAACGCATATAACTATTTTTTGTTTCAGGACTGGCTGTGCTTAAATAATTTACAATCGCCATTTCATTGAGCCAGGCTTCCTCTTTTTTTAAATCCTGCCGGTAGGCCTGCAATGGCATTTCATGTATAGCTAAAATCTGCTTCATATCATTTAGCATATTTTCCCTGTATTGTGGAAACTTTTCTAAGTTTTCTTTCCACGCTGCAGATGAATAATATTTGTTTTTTTTCTTTTAGCTCTGCCTCGCAGACAGCTACCTGCTTTTCCAGAAATTCCTTGCGGCTCACATAACGGAATGGCTGCCTGCCTTCATAGCTAATCCATGCTGTATAATTATTTCCTCGTTCAACAATGTGATAACCCTTTGAGAAGTCGGGCAGTTTTCCGCCGGCACAATCAGTAGCGGTTAAACTGTAAAACCCAGGACTGTTATTTATTTTTCCATATTCATCGTAAATGGGTATTTCGCTGAAATCCCTGTCGTATATGCCGCCCGGATTGATATGCACAAATGAGCCCACGCCTTCGGCGCTGGTTTCTTTTCTGCCTTTTGCACACACCAACAGAAAGTTGCGGATGGTGTAAGTAGAACTATTACCATAAATATTTTTGTTGTTACTTTCATCAGCCATAAAATGGAAGTGATGATAAGCATCCATTCCTACAGGTTTATATTGTTCCTGAAAAAATTGTTTTATCTGGTTTAATGTTTTTTTTGCTCCCGCAATTTCTGCCGTTGCAGGTTTTTTGTAATTACCGCCAACGGCATCGCCGGGCTGGGGCAGCCACTTACCGGGAAGAGTTTTCAATTGTTCTTTGTCGCAGCCTGACTCACTGGCAGGCTGGTTCTGTGCGGAGACTGTAACTCCGTACAAGCATAAAAGAAAAATGAAGATTTTTTTCATTGCAATTAACTTTAAACTTCCAAGGCATGAAATTACTTACCACTCAAAAAGCTGCTTATCGGCGATTTAACCGATGGGCCCGACGAGTTGAAGCCCCCGCTCATGCTCACTTCTACGCTGCCCAATCCCACGCCGGCGCTTCCGATAGGACCGCCAATGCCCGCGCCTGCAGAACCCCTGGCGGTTATATCGCTTATATGGCCTGTACGATCTATGGTGACAGATCCCCCCGCAGAAGCGCCTACCTTACCTTTAATTACAGTTTTCCCGACATCAAATGATTTGCCTGCGCCTACATCTACCGATATGGTGTGGCTTGATATTTCCCCGTTGACTGGATTCTGGGTAACGCCGTAACCTACATCCAAAGGGCCATAACTTAACTCCATCTTCATGCCCTTGCAATCAAATTTTCCTTTAAAAACCTTTACATCCATGCCCCAGCTTATATTGCAATGGTCGGCTTCCCATTGTTGCATTTTCCCGGTAATTTGTGGAAACCGTTCCGGATCTTGCTTGCAGGGCTGACGTAGTTCATACACATCAGGGTACGCCTTCCGTAAACTGTAAATACCTGCTAAATAGGAGGCATAAGCCTGATAGGCGGAAGCTGTTGGATCGGCCGGGTAGCTTTCAACAAGCCTCCAGAATATTTCTTCCTGCAATTGTTGGTTCAGCAGGTCTTCCATATTTTGGACATAGAGATTGCCAATGGCCTGCTGACCGGCAAGCAGTTGCATCTGGTAGTCCCAGCTCAGTGCACAAGCCCGGTCAAGCAATTCTGTTCTCTTCAATTCTTCATCGCCTTTTTCACCACCCTCGAGCTTGTTTGCCTCTTCGTGCAGCTTATTTATTGACTTTTGTATTCCCGCAAGGGATCCCCGGAGTTGTTTTTCGCTTTCCACCCGCTTTTCGTCTTCCCGGCGCATCCGGGCTTCAAACGAAGTACTGTAATCTGATCCCCCTCTAAAAATTATGGATTGGAGCTTCAGCGGGTGATTGTATTTGAAGTGATGCCTGAGCAAGGCGCCCTGGTCTCCCGGCGTTTTCATCATATTGGCGAGATCGAGGTTTTGGGCCTGAATCAACTTAATTTTTTGCTGCTCGAATTCTTCGGTTAGTTTAGCGGCAGTAGTCGAGGCTTCACCTGAGGTGTGATCCATGTCCTGGAAAAACGTTTCTATTTCGTCGTAAGCAGCAATTACCTGCTCATAAGAACCCGGCACGGCAGGCGCCCGGAAGCGTTTGGTAATTGCATGGTCTTTCTTATAGTATGGCTTATACTTGGCCCTGATTATTTCTCCCAGGCCGTTTCCTGAAAGACCCTCATTGGGGAGTAAACTAAGTACATCTCCTGTGACGCCTCCGTTTTCGATGGTTTGTTTGACGTAGTCAACGCATTTGGCTGTATTGCCCTGATGTTTGGCCACTACGGCAAGTGAATAGGAAGCCTGGGTCTGGGCAGAGTCTTTTTTGAGCGCATCTTTTAAAAACTTGTCGGCCTTGTCCAAATGGCCTAAGCTAAGCCATGCCTGCCCTATATTGTTGAGCAGCGTAGGCGGGGTTTGCGGAAATTGTTTCTGCACATACTGCAAGATGGGCAATGACTGGTGGGCATAGCCGCTCATGGTCATAAATGCCCCGAGATTGTTCAGCGAAGCATAATCCTCCGTGTCGGTGAGACAGGCATTGAGCAGCAGGTACAGGGCTTTGTCCATTTCTCTGTTGATCAGGTAGGCCATGGCGATCTCGCCGGTTTCTTTTCCTTTGTTGAGGTGTTTCGTTATTTCGGCTTTATGGTCGGGCTTAATAGCGGCATTGGTACGCTGCATCAGCGGTTGCAGGTAGGTTTTAAGCTGCTCTTTGTTTGCCGGGGTAGTCGGAATAGGCAGGCCGGAGGGTTTTGCGGGGATTTTCTGGGGATCTGTAGCAGCCTCGGCTTGTATATCAACGCCCAGTTTGTCTGCTTCCCGCGTTGTCGTTTCCACCTGTTTCAGCAGGTCAAACATGCCCGTTGCCTCCATCATTTTCCGGTCTTCGGGGCTCATGGATTCCATTTGCTTTCTCAGCTCTTTCATCGTTTCCTCCATGGATTGATCCGTCTTGGGAGGCTGTTTTTTTGCAGGAGGTTTTTGCGCATGTGCATATGAGATAGCTGCTAGAAAGCAAACGAATAGTACTATGATTTTTTGCATGGTAACAGGTATTATAGGGGTTATTTATATTGAAATCTCTTTCCATTCAAACTCCAACTGCCAGTAGCTTGGCGCCTTCGCCTGGTTGGCAAATTTTTTCAAATGCAGCAGGTAGTGTCGCCCGTCTCTTGAGCGAATGACGTAATACGCTCCTGTTTTAGGAGAGAATGAATAATCATTCCATCCGTCCACCTGCGCTGCCGAAATACCGGCGGGGGGGTTATCAAACTCACGCATCTTCGTTGCGCGGAGGTATGCAAATACGCCTGTTCGCCGTGTTTGCTGATAAAATCGAACATCCGTCAGTTCGGGTTGGTTACCGTACTTAACAACGCGTTTGTTGTGAAAATCAAATCCGTGATAGATTTTCAGTTGAAACGAGTTGGCAGGTTTATTTATCGCTGCATCCTTATCCCAATCACCCCTATATACAGTACGGATTTCATCTTTATCATCGTTTTGGGCTATACGCGCCGCGCCGGGTTCAATAACGTTGAATTCGACCGCTTCTTGCGCCCAGGAACCGAATCCGGATATGACGCTCAACATTTTTTTTGCGTTCAATATATCACAGGGAGAAGTCGAAGTTGACCCATTAATTTGTATGTTGAGCGTTGGGGATTTAGACGGCTCCGGGATCTGCGCTTGAAAGATACCTGTTTTTATCAAAATGACAGCAAAGACTATCGCTACTATACGGTTATTCAAAGGAGATATCATCCTGATTGCCGTTAGTCGCCCGAATTGTCTTTTCATCCGTATAAAATTTGATTATTTTCGATGGATAAATGTCCAACACGACAAGCAGGTTCCCTATCGTTAAAATTGATGATTTTTCGGCCCGATAAATCATTAAAAAAGAGGATATGCGGCAAGCAGATTATGTGTTTTTTTTGCGCTTAAGCCTAAACTCCGACAGGTTAAATGAAAAAATTGACGCTTATATTACTGCTGTGTACCGGGCATATTCTCTCCCCGGCGCAGAATATTGACAGCCTGCAAGGGCTTTTACTAAAGGCCGGAAAGGATACCAATGCTGTTCTTTTATACTATACCTACGGCCGGGCCATTGAAGATGAGCAGCCGGATTCAGCCGTTCACTACTATAAAAAAGCCAGGCAACTTTCAGAAGACCTGGGCTATAGAAAAGGAATAGCGTACTTCGCCAGTAACTATATTGTGGTACTGAACCGGCGGGGACAGTTTCGGGAAGCGCTGACCGTGGCTGAAGAAGCGCTGGAATTGTATAAGGAAATCGGCGACGATTATGAACTTGCCACTGCTTATATTAATGTAGGTAACGAATGGCATTATTTGTCCGACTATGCACAGGCTGCGGAATATTATTTGTTATCAAAGAAACACGCCGAAAAGATCAACCATAGAAGTACATTAAGACGGCTCAACAACAATCTCGCCGCAGTTTTTTTTGATTTGAACGACTATGAAAAAGGCAGGCAATACGCCGAAGCTGGTTTGCAGTTAGCAACAGAATTGAAAGATGATTTTGCCGTTGCTTCATCGCAATTTAACCTGGCATCGGCTTTTATGCACCTGAAGCAACCTGAAAAGGCGCTTGAGTTATATGAAAATATCGAACGTGTCGGGCATCAAATAAATGATTACACCTTCCTGCTGGATGCCTTACTGGGCAAAGGCGATGCTTATGCCGCCATGGATAGCGGGCCGCAGGCAAGATCGTATTTTGAAAAAACTATAGCATTTGCAAAAGAAAAGGAAGCGCCCGAGTACGAAATGTATGCACACATGGGGATGGCTACCCTCCTGATAAAAATCAAGGACCCCACTGCCGGAAATTATATTCAGCAAGGCATTGCCCTTGCCGAAAAGCAGGGATCAAGACTTGAACTGAAAGACCTGTATCTGAAAGCCTCTTTGTTTAATGAATCATTGGGCAACCTGCAAAAGGCGCTGGACTACCGGAAAGATTTTGAAATACTGAATGATTCCATTATCGGCGAAAAAAGTAAAACAGCCGTGGCTAACCTGGAGGCGAAATATGAGTTTGAAAAAAAAGAAGCGCAGATAGCATTGCAGCAGGCGCAGCTCAAACAAAAAAACATACTGAATTATATTCTTATCGGAGGAGCGGCGGCATTGCTGATCATATCATCGCTCGGCTATAGAAACTACAGGCACCGTCAGCGATTGCAGCAGGCGAGAATAGATGAACTGGAAACCGAAAAACAATTAGCCGCCACCGAAGCCATTCTTAAAGGCGAAGAACAGGAACGCGCCCGGCTGGCCAAAGACCTGCACGATGGCCTGGGAGGAATGCTCAGCGGCATTAAATACTCATTTCAGAATATGAAAGACAATCTCATTCTTACGCCTGAAAATGCACAGGCTTTTGAACGCAGCCTTGATATGCTCGACAGCTCTATCAGGGAAATGCGACGCGTAGCGCACAATATGATGCCGGAAATGCTCGTAAGATACGGTTTGGATATTGCCTTAAGGGAGTTTTGCAATGAAATAGACGGCAGCGGCGCTGTTCATACGCGCTATCAGTCTATCGGCATGGAGAATGCCATCATCGAACAGACGACTGCCATCGCAGCTTATCGCATTGTGCAGGAACTGGTGAACAATACCATCAGGCATGCCGCCGCTACGCAGGTGTTGGTACAGGCGCATGCATCCCAACAGGAAAACCTGCTTACCCTTACGGTAGAAGACGATGGCAAAGGCTTTGATACCGCATTGCTGAAACAGCCGGACGGCATGGGATGGAGCAATATTAAAAACCGGGTTGACTTCCTGAAAGGGAGGCTGGATGTACAATCTGAACCCGGCAAAGGCGTTTCGGTTTTGATTGAGATTGGGTTATAGTTCATAGAGATGCTAAGAAAATCAAACCGCGAAGACGCTGAAGACACAAAGAAAAACTTGAGGTCCTTGTGTCTTAGGCGCAAAGAAAACAGACCATGAAATCGCGAAAATGCCCATAAAAAATTTTGCGCCCCGCGCCCTGATGGCAAAAAAGGAAAATGACAACAAAGCTTTTCATAGTTGACGACCATTATATGGTAATAGAAGGCATCCGTTCGCTGCTGCAGAACGAAAAGGGACTGGAGTGGATGGGGCACGCTATGAATGCTTCATCCTGCCTTGCATTCCTGAAACGCCAGGAGCCCGATGTCATCCTTATGGACATCAACCTCCCCGACAAAACCGGTATCGACCTTTGCAAAGAAGTAAAAAAATTATATCCTGCCGTTGCCATCCTGGGGCTTAGCACGTTCAACCAGCAGCCCGTTATCCGCAATATGATGGATAACGGCGCATCGGGCTATATATTGAAAAACGCCACTAAGGAAGAGCTCCTTACAGCTATTACTACCGTAAGAATGGGCAACACATTTCTGAGTTTGGAAGTAGCGCAGTCGCTCCGGGAAACCGGCAACGAGGCTCCTATTATCACCCGTCGGGAGAAAGAAGTACTACAGCTTATTGCAGAAGGACTCACGAATGCCGAGATAGCAGCGCAACTTTTTATCAGCATACCCACCGTAAATACCCACCGTAAAAGCCTGATCGAAAAATTCGAAGCGGCCAATACAGCCGTACTTATAAGCAAGGCGATAAGAAGCGGGATCTTGTAGTCTGAGGTCTGCGCTTCAGCGATAAAAAAACCGTCTTTACTTTCAAAGAAAACTACCTCAAAATTCTTTTTCAACCATTTTTCCATTTCTTCACGGGTTTCATAATCAGGCAACAGGTAAATTTCGCTTTCCTTCATTTCATCATAAAAGGCGACGGCAGGGTCGTGACTTTTTATCCAGTCAAAGAATGGTTGCTGCGGCGTAAGCACAATGGCGGAACGTTCCAGGTTTTTGAAATAATCGTCAATCATTCTTATTTTTTGAAAATAGAAAAATATTCTTCAAACATGAATAGCCTGTTTCGCTTATAACCTGTCATTTCATGTAAAATGCCCTGCTTTACAAAATCATCAATCATTTTATAAGAAGATACCAATGATAAACCTGTAGCCTGCGCCACCTGTTCAGCATCCACCACGGGCTGCAAGAACAAATGGTCTAACAGTTTTTTGGCCGTTGCCACTTTCTTGCCCAATTGATAAATGCGCTTTTCTTCGCAGTCCTGCTTTAACAACAGGATATCTTTGAGAGACTGAATAGCGCTTTGCCCTGTTTCTATCACGCCAGTTATAAAAAACTTCAACCAGTTCACCATATCATTATGTGTTCTTACCCTTGTAAGGTTATCATAATAAGAGGTCCTGTTTTTTTCAAAAAAATCAGACAGGTATAGTACAGGTTTTCTCAGCACATTTTGCTCTATAAGGTATAGCGTTATCATCAGCCTGCCAATGCGGCCATTGCCATCTAAGAAAGGGTGAATGGTTTCAAACTGGTAATGCGCCAGCGCAATTTTCATAATATGCGTAAGACCCGTATCATTGTTATGCAAAAAGTTTTCCAGGTCGCCCATCAGCGGGTTTACCTGCTCCCACAACGGAGGTACAAATGCCGCATTGGCCGGGCTGCTACCGCCAATCCAGTTCTGGCTGCGCCGAAACTCGCCCGGTTGCTTATGCTGGCCCCGTGCATTTTTCATCAGGTCGCCATGCGCTTCACGTAATAATCTTGAGGAAAGGGGAAGACGTTCAAACGTATTCAACGCATTGTTCATGGCCTTTATATAATTATTTACCTCTCGCCAGTCGTTGCGCTGCTCTGGGTTGATGTCTTTTTCGGCCAGTACGGCTTCTTCCATATTGGTTTGGGTCCCTTCAATACGACTGGATACGGTGGCTTCCTTTATTTTATACATGCGTATAAAATGGTCAATATTGGGAACCATATCGGAATAGGCGTCTAACTGGCCCAGTTTTAAGGCTGCCTGCTCGGCCAGGGCGGTAAGCTCACGGCTGTCCCAGCCATAGGCTTTGTTAACCAATTCAGGCATAAAATACTTATAATCAGCACTTTTAATGCTATTTCCCGCCTTAAATCCTTCTAATTTTAGCATACCTCAAAGTTAAATATAAATTTTTCAATTTAAGTTTAAGGCCATAAAGTTAAATAAGAGTTTCTATATTTAACCTTCCCATATCTTTCTTTAATTTCTTGGTTGATTGCTAACAGATTAGTTTTCCAAACCCTTTTGGGATTAATTCACTTTTTTCAAAGTAAGTAAAAGAGCGCTGTCTTTTGTTTTTCATTGAGCTTAGATTATTGTCCCGTTTTAGCCCTTTTGAGCGTTAAGATGGTTAGTTACGGACGGTTATATAAATTTATATTCGTCCATAAGTATTTAAAATGATATATTTGTGGACGATTATAAAAAATTAAACTTGTCCATAACTTATGGCAGAAACGATCATCGGACGGGAGGCAGAAAAGAAAATCCTGAAAGAGATGCTCGGTTCCAAAGAGGCGGAGCTGATTGCTATACTGGGACGCCGCCGGGTGGGAAAGACTTTCCTGATCCGCAATTATTATCAAAAATATCTTGTCTTTGAATGCACCGGCATTCATGAAGCCAGACTGCCCGAACAACTGCTCAATTTCAGCAGGTCGCTGCAGCAGGCCATGCAATCGCCGATCCCGCCTGCTACCCCGGCCAACTGGATACAGGCATTCAGCTTTCTTAGCGACTTTCTTGCCGCCAAGCTAAAAGATCAACCTGCCGTCGTACTGTTTGACGAATTCCCCTGGATACATACTGCCAAATCAGGGTTCCTGACTGCCTTCGGTCACTGGTGGAACACCTGGGCGTCGCGCCAGCCTCAATTGAAAGTCGTGATCTGCGGTTCGGCAGCATCATGGATGATCGAAAATATTCTACATAATAAAGGCGGCCTGCATAACCGGATAAGCAGGACCATCCAGCTATTACCGTTTACTTTGAAAGAATCTGAAGATTACCTGATCAGCCGGGGCCTGAAATTGGACCATTACCAGATTCTACAGCTTTATATGGCTATGGGCGGTATTCCCCAATATTTAAAACAGGTAAATAAAGGAGAGAGCGCCCGCCAGGCCATCGATAAGCTTTTTTTTGAAAAGAACGGAATGCTAAAGGCGGAATTCAATGTTCTCTACCGATCCCTCTTCGATAATGCCAGTCACCACGAGGCCATTGTCCGGGAACTTGCTAAAAAAGCGAGCGGCCTGAGCCGCGCTGAAATTATCGAAGCCTGTGGACTCACCACCGGCGGAACAACCACCCGCTTATTTGAAGAACTGGAGCAGTCCGGTTTCATCACGCAATACATCCCCTTTGAAAAAACTTCCCGGGACGGTATCTATAAACTCTCAGACGAATACTCGCTGTTCTACCTGAAATTCATCGATCACGCCCGCGCCACCGGGGCCGGCGCCTGGCACAGAATTGCGGAAAGCCAATCTTATAATAGCTGGAGCGGCTATGCCTTCGAAGCTATTTGTCAAAAACATATACGGCAGATCAAGAAGGCGCTCGGTATCGCAGCAGTATACGCCGAAGCCTCAGGCTGGCGGTATACGCCTAAAAAAGGGGAAAGGGGAGCACAGATCGATCTGCTGCTGGACCGGGCTGATCACAGTATCAATGTATGTGAAATGAAATATGCAAATGGAGAATTTACCATTGATAAAAAATATGCGGATGAACTAGACAACAAGGCGAGGATTTTCCAGGCGCAAACCAAAACGAAGAAGACGATCTTTCCTACGATGATCACGACCTATGGAACAAAGCAGAATATTTATTATACCGGGCGCATAGTGGCGGAAGTAAAGATGGAGGACCTGTTCAAATGACCCCGCTGAACTGGAACATGTTCAAAGCGAAGTACAGGGATTCGATCTGGCCGATAAAAAACAAAAATTAATTTGATTTCAATAGTTCTTTATTGGACGCCCAATAAAGGCCTACTGCAGTACAATTGACGGCCCCTGGAATAATCAAATCAATCTTCCAATTATTCTTTATCCAGTTTTGAGAGCATGTAATCTGTTAAAAAATATCCCCCCGTTTTAGGGGCGCCCCTGAACTCTATCAGTTGCGTAAGTTTTTGCATATCTCTGCGTATCGAAACTTCTGACACCCCTGTGAGTTGCGCCAGGTCTTTCGACTTGAGGCCAGGCTGCTTAACCAGTTCCTGTATAATCCTCGTCATCCTTTGCTTTACTGTATCATTTACTGTATCATTTACTGTATCATTTACTGCTATGGCTTTCCCATCGGGCAAGGGAACAGTCGTTTTAAAAGTCCCGCCTTCTATAAAGATCGCCTTACGCCTACCCGCATATTCTTTCATTAAACGGGTAGTGGTTAATATACCGGAACCCAATTCTTCCACCCGACCAAGTTGAATAAAGAATTTGGCAATCAGCGGATTTTTAGGGAACGGAACAAAATTGCCAGGATCAATAGGGCCTTCACCATGAGGGTTATTAGCATTTTCTGTTTCCACCCGGTCGGCATAAATGATAAAAGTGGCAGGCGCTGCATTGGTGTATTCTCGATGGATGATGAGATTCGCAACAATTTCCCGAAATATGGTGGTACGAAGACTTATACGTTGGTCTCCTTGTAGGTAAAATCTATAAAATTTCCATTTATAATCCTCCGAAAACAGGTTTCAGGCCACATAGACCTTTCATCAATAAATCAATAAAAAATCCAAGTCGATGGTTGTTATACTATCCCGGATATGAATCATGCGCTTGCCGGATTCAATTATGAGATATTGAGATACAGTAGCTCACTATAATTTTTTCGTTATCCAGCGCTTTCGTTTTAAATCCGTTATTCTGCGCCAAAACTTTAAGGGAAAAAAGACGGAATTTAATCTGCTCATTTGTATCGATTCTACTTTAATCCATCTTTCAATGATTAGACCATAACCGGTATTAGTTACGCAATTAATCGATACAAATTTAAGTATAGCCTGCCGCCATTAGGCGGACTAAAAGAAGGTTAACGTTAAAACAAAAAGGACAAGTCCGGAGAATTCCGGCTTATCCCATTAAGTAGTCCCGGCAAGAATCGAACTTGCATCTAAAGTTTAGGAAACTTCTATTCTATCCATTGAACTACGGGACCTTAATTAAATCTATCGTCAACCGCAACTAACCATTAACGATAGCAGCTCCAGCGCATGCTTATTGCAAAAGAGCGGCGGCGAAGTTAAACAAATTTACGATTTAACTCGCCTAAATGTTCTTGTTTAAACACAAACATCAACTTACCACAGCTCCCAGTCCCCGCATCCGATGGGAGCGCCGGGAGGTATGGTTTTGTGCAGGGTGGCGGGCTTCTCTTTTTCAGGCGCTTTCATCCTTTCCAAAGCCAGGCGGTAATGTCCTATAAGCCCTTCATCCCGAGCTGTCTTTAACTGCAGCTCCATATGCTTTTTCAAACCTTCCAGTACATTCTGCACCTGGGCCCTGGTCTCAAACGAAGCTTCCTCGTCTACCGATACGGCCAGCAAATAGGTTAGCAATACCTGCGCGGTCTGCCGCTGGACCAGGTTTTCTATTCCCTTCCGCGGCGCTGATTTCCAGAATTGATTACACAACTGATCGATCATCTCTTTCAGGCCCAATCCGCCGTACAATACCTCGTACTGCGCCATGCGGTTCAGCCGGCTAACATTCAATAAAAACGAGAATGTATAATTGGCGGCGGTTTCAGCGGGAGACAGGGCGTCAAAAACAAGACCGGTCCTTTTGGGGAACAATTCTCTTCCTATTTCATATCCTGTCGGACGGGGAGGAATTAATGCCATGATCTTCTCCGGCAAAGCTAAAAACGCCGGATCAAGGCAGCCCGCTACAGCTTTCAAGGCTTTCAACTGATCGGCGCGGGGCACAGCTCGCGTGATCAGCTGTCCATCGCCCCGGAGCGCATAGGAATAATCCAGCGCCCCTACCAGTTTTGCAGCAGCCTCCAACTGGTAGCGATGATAAAAATATACCGGCGCCAGCACATCTTCCAGCAAAGCCATTGGCCGGCCCTGACGAATATTGTTTTCGCCGAAACGGGCCAGGGCATTGTTCCTGATCTTTTTCACGGCTTCCAGCTCAGCAACCGGATCGGAGCCGTTGTCCCATAAATGGGCCGAAGGGTGCGCTGTTCCCGGCGAACGCGCATCGCGATCGCTCATGTATTTCAAGCCCCGGGCATTGGCGTCGGATAATATTTTATCCAGGGCTTCCGCCTCGTTAACTCCTGGCGGAAAATCCTGGTAACCCCAGGTAATGGCGACCTTATCCCATTCCCCAATCCGGAGATCATAGGCATTGCTAAGATCGATATTGCCGTTTGCATCCAGCTTCGCCAGCGGATGAGGGTAATCCATTACGCTTGCCCTGGCGCTGACGCTCGCCGCGTAATTGTGCGCCAGCCCGATCGTATGGCCTATTTCATGGGCGGAGAGTTGTTTCAACCGGTCCAGCGCCATCTTCAGCATCTTATCGTCCGCGGGAACGCCTTTTTCATAAGGCGCCAATAAACCTTCGGCAATCAGGTAATCCTGTCGCACCCGCAAAGAGCCTAGCAAAACATTCCCCTTGATGATCTCGCCTGTCCTGGGATCCACAACAGCGGTCCCATAACTCCAGCCGCGGGTAGACCGGTGCACCCAATTGATCATGTTATAGCGGATATCCATCGGGTCGGCCCCCTCCGGCAATACCTTGATCTGAAAAGCATCTTTATACCCTGCGGCGGCAAAAGCCTGGCTCCACCAGCTACCTCCTTCCAGCAAGGCGCTGCGAATGGGCTCAGGCGTTCCGTTATCCAGGTAATACACGATGGGCTTCACCGGCTCGCTGATGGGCGCCGAAGGATCTTTCTTTTTTAAACGATGGCGTATGATATAATTTTTAACGATGGGCTCGGAAACCGGGGTACTGTAATCAAAATGAGAAGTATTCAGAAAGCTACTGCGGATATCAAAGGCCCTGGGCTGGTAATCGCTATCCGGCAACTGAACAAAAGAATGATGCATGCGCAGCGTAATAACCTCTGCAGATGGCGTAACGCTTCTTATATAGTTGCCAACCTTGCCGTCCGAATTGACCAGGGAAATGGTCGCTTCGATCTCCGTATTAAGAGGGAAATTTTTTGTGGCGGGCAGGTATAAGGCCGACCGGGTCTTGTCGAAGATATAACTACCCTGATCAGCAGCCCTGATCCGATTGGCGGCATTCATCACATCTCTCACGATAAAATCCGTAGCATCTACCAGGACGGAGCCCCCCGTTTCTGCTTCGATCGTAAACCCCCATAGAACCGACTGGGCAAAGGACTTTTCCACCGCCTGCTGCTCTGATGGGTTGCTTGCGCTGGCGCGGTAACTATAGTTTGGGGCGATCATCAACAGTTTGGCGCCTACCCTGCTGAAACGGATCACGCTTGTTTTTCCCAGCAGGCTGCGGTCTAACCCAATATCGTTGGAGCCCAGGCCGGCAGGAAGGGATTGCTGGTACAATATCTCCGTATCAAGCCGGTTGATCTCCAGCCATATCTTACCCGTAGCAGCTTCCCAATAGAAATTCAGGAAACCTTCCTGTTTTTTCATTTCCCTGGTCTTATCAGCTATCGAGGGAAGTTTTTGGGCCATCGCTCCAAGAGAAAAAAACACAATGAGGATAGAAATATATTTCATTCGCTGAGATTTACGCGCTTATAAGATAATCTATACAACGATAAGGCAACAGAGCATCGCGATGCCCAGGGAACGGACCGAAGCCCGAATTGCAGGGATCTGCGAAGCGAAGGCAAATTTAAACCTAAAGACCCGGAATAAGGCAATTCTACCGACAACACGGCAAACCCCGATACGCCAAAAAGCAAAATAGCGCGTACCGCTCGCCTACCCGCAGATGGCTTCCGTCAGACATCCCCGTAAAGGTCAGGAATAGTATGTTATAAAACGGAGTAGCAGCCCTCAAGCCAGCGCCCCGCATGACGGAGATAGGCCTTAAAATACCTGATCGCCAAAACAGTATCGAAAACCGCCTTCCGAAATTAATCTCATATCTTTGCAGCTCTTTATTGCACAAATATGAAATTTTACAGTTTTCTCATAAGATACAGGCTCCAAATCGGTATTATCCTGCTCCTGGTTGGCGTAGCAGCAAACATATGGAGCGGTTTCTGGCCCGCCTTCCCGGCATACCTGACCGGTTTGATCCTTATTGCCGGCCATTTTTTTATCGGCCCGCTCCGGCTCGTGCAGGAATACATGGAAAAAGGCGATATGGAAGGCGCGGAACGCGTGGTAAAATCAGTGAGATACCCTAACCTGCTTTATAAGCCTGTCCGGTCGGCCTATTATACCGTAAAAGGGCAGATGGACATGATGAAACAGGATTTTGAAGGGGCCGAAAAAAACATGAAAAGAGGTATTGACCTGGGCTCTCCCGTCAAGGAAGTGGAAGGGGCCAACCTCTTACAGATCGGCATGATCAACATGCAGAAAGGAAACTTTAGACAGGGCGAAAGCTATATACGCCAGGCCATCCGCAAGGGCCTTCCCGACAAAGAAAACGAAGCGGCCGCTTATCTCCAGATGTGTAATATCATGATGAATAAAAGAGAGTTCAGGGCGGCAAAAGATTTTTTCAAAAAAACCAAGGCGCTGAAGCCTACCAACCCGGAGATCGTCAAACAGGTCAAAGAGATCGAAAAGTACATCTCAAGAATACCGGGATAAAACCCACTTATAAAGAATAGTCGCTTTTTACTTCCGCCATCACTTCATCCATGACCCGGATGGTTTTACCAGCCAGATCGACCAGCAATTCAGGGTCTTCCCCTGCTTTGGCTTTTGATTCCAGGGTTCGGATATCCTGCTTTAGCGCTTTAATGCCCATAGAATCGATAGTGGCTTTCAGCTTGTGCGCCGCCTTGCTTAACTCCAGCCATTGTTTGTTGTCTGCCGTTGCCCGGATCTGCTGTAACACAACCGGAGCCGTATCCAGGAAGAGCTTCATCATGCGGGGAATGAAAGAATTGTCGCCCCCCGAAAGGGATTCCATAGCAGAAAGATCATAACTTTTTATCTGACGCTCCGCGGCCGGAAAATCAGCATGCGTTTGCGAAGAAATAGTATTCATATTATCGTCCGGGGATTTATAAATATGTTTGAAAACGATCTCGAATAGCGCCGGTTCCTCAAATGGCTTTCGCAGGCAATCATTCATTCCTGCATTTAAATAAGCCTGGTGGTCTTCCTTAGAAGCATTCGCCGTCAGCGCAACTATAGGTATGGATGATCTTCTTTTATCCGGAAGGCTGCGTATATGCCTGGCCGCTTCCACGCCGTCTATTACAGGCATTTGGATATCCATCAACACAAGGTCAAAATCATTATTTGCCGCCTTCTCCACCGTCGTCATTCCATCCCCGGCAATATCAACGATGCAGCCCCATGATTCAACCAACTGACGCACCAGGTATTGATTCATCTCCACATCATCAGCGATCAGTATTCTCTTCCCTTCAAGCTCCTTATATCGTTTTTGTTGATGCATTATCAGTAATTATCCCCTCAGTAAGACAGACCTTGTAGAGGCCTGATTTATTTATTGCTCACTTCGCCGGCCTGTATCATCCTGTAGATGGTAGACTTGCCCACGTCCAATTTCCTGGCTACCAGCAACACGTCCTTATCGTATTTATCAAGATAATGCTGAATGATGCCTATTTCATATTCCTTTAGCGTCTTTTCGGTGTTCAGCAAACCGCTTACCGAACTTGAAGTATTCAGGGTGATATGTTCCGGCAATACGGTTTCATCATCCGCCATAACCACGGACAGTTCAATGACAGAGCGCAATTCTCTCACGTTTCCGGGAAAGGGATAGGCCAGCAGTTTCTGCTGCGCTTCCTGCGATAGCGTTTTTTTAGCAAGGTTGTTTTCCTTGCAGAATAGATCCATAAAATGTTTGGCAAGCACCAGGATATCATTGCCTCTTTCCCTTAGAGGCGGCAGATGAATAGGCAGGCCGGCCAACCGGTAATACAGATCCTCCCTGAAAGTTTTGTTCTGCACTTCCTGTAAGAGGTTGCGATGCGTCGCCACAATGATCCTTGCATTTATGCCGATCACTTCATTGCC
>DEHV01000005.1:90085-90681 GCA_002352105.1 Chitinophagaceae bacterium UBA2791
AGTTCCCGCGGAATAGCGGCCACATTCACCGCAACAAATGGTTTTTTGCTGCGATCTGAATTATAATGGATGGCTTTGGCAATTACTTCCTTTCCGGACCCGGTTTCGCCGGTAATGGAAACAGTGATATTCGTCTTCGAGGCTTTCTCTATCATAGAGCAAACCTTCAATATCGCATCGCTGTTGCCGATAATGAACTTGGAATAATCATGCTTCTTCTCCACCTGCTCCTTGAGCTCTTCCACCTCCTTTCTTAAACCCTTGATCTCCCTGACATGCAATATGGCATTCCATACCCTTTCCTTTGTATCGTCGTCCTTCACCACATAATCGAAAGCCCCGTTTTTAAGCAGGCTGATCGCTGTCGCCACGTCTTCCTGGCCGGAAATTACCAATACCTGGATATGGGGATAGTTTTCCCTGATCTTTTTAAGCACTTCATCCCCTGCCATATCAGGAAGGGAATAGTCAAGCGTTACAACATCAGGGTTTTCATGTAGATGATTAAAAAATTCGCCGGAGTTTTCGAAACGCCTCACCTCATAATCCGGGTTCAGCGATAAATAATGATGTAGCATCGACCCATACCATGGATC